>NZ_NEUE01000228.1 GCF_002910905.1 Streptomyces sp. SM11
CGCCGCTCCGGCGCCCACCAGCCCGGAGCCGGCGGAGAATCGTTCCGCGCCGCAGATCCAGCTGATCCCGGCCCCGGCAGCCGGTGCACTCGACGCGGCTGAGGAAGCCGTCGACCTGCTGCTGGAGTCCGGTCGTGCACCGGGCGACATCCTGGTGCTCACCACCGGCGAACAGCATCCGTGGGCCGCCCACGAGCTGTCCTTCGGCGAAGCCGCCTACTGGGCCCAGCACGACGCGGGCGACGACGTCTTCTTCGCCGACGTCTCCGCGGCGGAGAGGGCCCGCTCCCGGCCCGTGGTCGTCGTCGCGGTCAACGACGACGCCGGCCGGGCCGTTGCGGCCCGTACCCTGCCCGTCGCACGGGACCGTGCCGCCGCGCTGCTGATCGTCTGCGGAGATCCTCAGACGATCAACTCCGCACTCGGCGCCGGGGTCTGATACCCGCCCCACCGGTGCCTTCGGCCGCCCGCACGGGCGGCCGGAGGCACCACCGCCGGTGACCCGACCGAGAACCGGGGTCCGACCGGTACGACGGATCGGTCAGATGGATCGGCGCCCGCTCACCGGGCCGCGGTGCGGCGCAGTGCCTCCGCCGCTCCGCCGCCCGACCGGGCCGGGGTGGTCCGATGGCCGGCGATGGCTACGGCATCGGCCAGGAGCGAGGGCTCCGACAGCGAACTGGGCCGCCGCCCGCCCCGTCCCTCGCCGAGCACCTGCCACCCTCCGCGGGTGAGCGTGATGTAGGCGCCGCAGCGGAGCCCGTGCAGAGTGCAGGCGTCCCGGAGACCCCACATCCACGCACCGTCCTCCTCGGTCCATCGTTCGTCGCCTTCACGGCAGTACAGGAGGACGGCCGTACGGACCGGAGTGCGGCGGCGCAGATCGTGCGGGATGACGCGCCGCAGCTGCGCCAGCAGGGCATTGCGGAACTCCCAGCCGTCCGCGGCCACCGTCGCCCGGCGGGCGAACGAGGCGCTCGCCGTGAGCCGTTCCTCGTGATCGAGGACCGCGACCACGGCGGTGGCCGGAGCCGGCCGGTGCCGGGAGTGCAGTCCGCTGACGACCTCCCGGGGACTGCGGAGCAGGGGTATGCCCGCCGAGGCCCATTCCGCTGGTTCGAGCATCCGGGCAAGGCGGTTGACGGAGTCTGCGGAAACCGAGGGCGCCGATGTCGAAGTGGCTGTGGACGGGGCGAATCCGAAGGTCACGGTCCTCCCTTCGCTACGCGCCCGTGGTGCGGGCAGGGTCGAGTGAGGGCGTGCCGCGGCACAGCCCTTCCGGGCCCGGTGAGGAACTGTGCGGGGGCAGCTCCGATTCTCCCTGGCCTACCGGCAGGCGGCAACGAGCAATTGCTGCGGCTGACGGGAATCAGCCGGAATGGCACTGATATCCCTGCCCAGACGCACCCGGGATGACTCCCTCTGTCACCCCTGAACCGCGAGGACCAGTGGAAACACTCCCTGCGCTCCGGCCCGTCGCAGCAGGCGCCCGGCCACGGCCAGGGTCCAGCCGGTGTCCGACAGGTCGTCCACCAGCAGAACAGGGCCGCCCGCGGACGCCAACGCCTGCGCCAGCTCCGGCTCCACGACCAGGGCCTCGTGCAGCGCCCGCACCCGCTGCGCGCTGTTGGTCTGGGACATGCGCACATCCTCGGCGCCCGACGCGTAGGAGACCGTCCCGAGCAGGGGCATCCGGCCGATCTCGGAGATGCGCCGGCCGAGCGACTGGACCAGTTGCGGCCTGCGGCGCGAGGCGACGGTCACCACGCCGACCGGTCGCGGAGCCGCGTCCGGCGATCCGGAGGCCCAGCCGCCCGGCCCCTTCGCCCAGTCGGTGAGCACGGTGACCACGGCGTTCGTGACATCGTCCGGCACCGGTCCGTCCGGAGCCTGCGCCGCGAGCATGGGGCGCAGCCGGTTGCCCCAGCCGATGTCGGAGAGCCGGCCGAGTGCCCGGCCGGTGAAGGCCAGTTCGCCTGCGGGGACGCGTCCCTTGAGATCGATGCCCACCGCGGGCAGGCCGGTGGGCCACATCTTGCGGGGATCCACCTCGACACCGGGCCGGCCCAGCTCGTTGCGCGCCCCGTCCAGGGCGGCGGTGGAGACCTTGTCGTCAAAGCGGGCGCCGGCGCAGTTGTCACAGCGTCCGCAGGGTGCGGCCTCCTCGTCGTCGAGCCGCAGCCGCAGGAACTCCATCCGGCACGCCGTCGTCGAGGCGTAGTCACGCATGGCCTGCTGTTCGGTCTGCCGCTGCCGGGCGACCCAGGCATAGCGCTCGGCGTCGTAGACCCACGGCTCACCCGTGGAGATCCAGCCGCCCTTGACGCGCTTCACCGCACCGTCGACGTCCAGCACCTTGAGCATCGTCTCCAGCCTGGTCCGCCGCAGATCGACCAAGGGCTCCAGCGCCGGGAGGGAGACCGGCCGCTCCGCGCGGGCCAGAACGTCCAGGGTGCGCCGTACCTGCTCCTCCGGAGGGAAGGCGACAGAGGCGAAGTACTGCCAGATCGCCTCGTCCTCCTTGCCGGGGAGCAGCAGCACCTCGGCGTGCTCGACTCCGCGCCCCGCGCGCCCGACCTGCTGGTAGTAGGCGATGGGGGAGGAGGGCGAGCCCAGGTGCACGACGAAGCCGAGGTCGGGCTTGTCGAATCCCATGCCCAGCGCGGAAGTGGCGACCAGCGCCTTGACCCGGTTCGCCAGCAGATCGTCCTCGGCCTGCTGCCGGTCGGCGTTCTCGGTCCGCCCCGTGTACGAGGCCACCGGATGCCCGTTCTGGCGCAGATAGGCGGTGATCTCCTCGGCCGCCGCCACGGTCAGCGTATAGATGATCCCGGAGCCGGGCAGCTCGCCGAGGTGGTCGCCCAGCCAGGCCAGCCGGTGCGCCGCGCCCGGCAGTTGCAGCACGCTCAGGCTCAGGCTCTCCCGGTCCAGCGGTCCCCGCAGGACCAGCGCGTCGGTTCCGGCGCCGGTGCCCAGCTGCTCCGCGACGTCCGCCGTCACGCGGGCGTTGGCCGTGGCGGTGGTGGCGAGCACCGGAACCCCCGTCGGCAGGTCGGCGAGCATGGTCCGCAGCCGCCGGTAGTCGGGCCGGAAATCGTGCCCCCAGTCGGAGATGCAATGAGCCTCGTCGACCACCAGGAGCCCGGTCGCCGCCGCCAGCTTCGGCAGCACCTGGTCGCGGAAGTCGGGGTTGTTGAGCCGCTCGGGGCTCACCAGCAGGACGTCGACCTCGCCCGCCGCCACCTCGGCCTGGACGCTCTCCCACTCCTCCGTGTTGGACGAATTGATCGTGCGGGCGCTGATCCCGGCCCGTGCCGCCGCCGCGACCTGGTTGCGCATCAGCGCCAGCAGCGGCGAGACGATCACTGTCGGGCCGCTGCCCTGCGCGCGGAGCAGCGAGGTTGCCACGAAGTAGACGGCGGACTTGCCCCAGCCGGTGCGCTGCACGACCAGAGCTCTGCGTTTGTCGGCGACGAGCGCCTCGATGGCCACCCACTGGTCCTCGCGCAGCACGGCCCTACCGGTGGCATCGCCCACCAGGCGGGCGAGGACGGAATCGGCCGAAGCCCTGAGTGCTGCACGATCTGTGTTGGTCATGCCCCCATGCAACCCGATGGCTACGACAAACCGCGAACGACAGGGCGAGCCTGTGGATAACGTTATCCACAGGGGTCGCGGGAAGTGGCGGGCTGCGGGACCGTCAAGCCATGAACAAGCACCACGAATCCACCGGCCCGGCCGGGGAACAGCAGATCATCTTGCGCGGCCCCGCCGATCTCGCCGACGCCCTCCCGTATCTCATGGGCTTCTACCCCAACGACAGCGTCGTGATGGTCGCCCTGCACGGTGGTCGGGGCCGGTTCGGCGGCCGGCTCCGCCTCGGAATTCCGCAGGCACCCGGCGAATGGGGGCCGGTCGCCGATCAGCTCGCCGAGTGCCTGATCTCGGGGAGCGAGCGCCGTGAAGGACGGCCCGACGCGATCGTGATCTTCCTCTGCCAGGACTCGCCGGACGGCTCGGACGGCCGGCTGACCATGGAACGGCTCAGGCCTTTCGCGCAACGTCTGCGCACGGCGTGCGGAGCGCTCGACGTTCCCGTCCTCGAAGCACTCTGCATCTCCGACGGCCGCTATTGGTCGTACTGCTGTCCCGACCCCCGATGCTGCCCCGACCAGGGAAATCCCCTGGCCATGCCCGGCACCACGGTGATGGCCGCCGCCGCCACCTACGCAGGCGTCCACGTCCGGGGCACGCTCCGCGACATGGAAGCGCGGCTCCAGCCGTGGAGGACACCGGTCGACGTGGCCACACAGCAGGAGGCCCTGGACAGGACCGTGCCGGAGCTGGTGCCCAGGCTTCTCGACGAGCGGGCCAGGCGGGAGGTCGCGGCGGAGACCCTCCGACTGGCGCGCACGCTCATGGACCGCATCGAGGAGTCCCAGCCGGCGCCCCCCGCGCTCGCGGACGCCGGGGACGACCAGCTGATCGGCTCCGACGAGGCCGCCGCCGTCATCCTCGGGCTCCAGGACCGGGAGACCAGGGACAAGGCGGCCGCCTGGATGGAGGGATCGGAAGCACAAGCGGCGCTGCGCCTGTGGCGGACACTGGCACGGCGCTGTGTCGGACCGTACGGGGAGCACGCCGCTGCTCCGCTCACCCTGGCGGGCTGGGTCTCCTGGTCCACGGGCGACGAGCCGGGCGCGCGGGTCGCCCTGACCCTGGCGCTGCGCGCCGATCCCGACTACACGTTCGCCCAACTGCTGCATCGGGCCTGCAACGAGGGGCTCGATCCGGAGGCCCTGCGCCGTTGCCTGCGTGAGGCCACGGACGAGGAGGCGGGCTCCGGCGCCGGGGCGCCGGAGGCGACGGTGGACACCGCCGCCGACCGGGGCGCCACCCCGCTGCACGTCCGCAAGGTCCGCCCGCTGCCCGACGGGGGCCGCCGCCGAGGACGCGCTCCCCGGCCCCCGGGCACCGAGCGGCGGAAGACGGCACCCGGCTCGGTTCGTCCCCGCACCCCAGTGGCCGGGCGACGGCCGCGCGAGGCCCGGCGGTACGGCCGACGCGGCACCAGGACACGCCGATGACCCGGACGCGGGCCGGGGTACCGGCGAAGGCCTTCCGGCTGGGCTTCCGACCGGTCGGAAGCCGGGCCATCCACCTGCCTGGTCCAGAACCGGCGCGGCGCCGATCCCTGCCGCCGCAGCCAGTTCTCCGTGCAGACGATCCGTTCGGCCTCGACGGCGAGAGGTCCCGACAGAGGTTCGTCGAGAGCGCGTGACCGCTCGACATGGTCGGACTGCCGGCGAAACGCCGGCCAGTGCCCGACGGCGGGGTCTTCCTCCGACAGCACACGAGCCCGGCCAAAGATCTGAGCCCCTCGGCCGCCGGCCTGTCCGACCGGCGCAGCGAAGATCCCCACCGGCACCCGGGGGTCCGCGGCCAGGTCTCTCATCCTCGGCGACCCGGGGGCGGTGCTGGACAGCACCGCGAAGTCCAGGTGGAAATACCGCACCGGTGTCGAGAGCGGCCCTTCCCGGCCCGCCGTCGCGAGCACACACCCGTTCCGCGACGACAGCAGATTGAGTATCCGCTCCTCCAGACGCTCTCGATCGAGGTGCTTCTTCGGGGACGGTCCGGCCGGCCACGGATTGGCCACAGGCATGACCGACTGTCCCGTTGACCAGCCGCTCCGACCACGCCGTGGCTCTCCACACCGCGACGCGTCCGAGACCGTGGAACCCGCACTGATCACGAGCATGCCGAAGGGAGTGTTTATCGTCAGGCAGACGACTATGATCGCGACATGCCGCCCTACGACCCGTCGACCTTCCCGCCCTTCGCTGTCACCGTCGACCTGGTCGTGCTCACGGTGCGCCGTCACGCGCTCTGCGCGCTGGTCGTCCGCCGCGGAGAGACCCCGTTCCAGGGCCGATGGGCGCTGCCCGGAGGGTTCGTCAGGATGGACGAGGACCTGGGGTCCGCGGCGGCGCGTGAACTCGTCGAGGAGACCGGCCTCTGCGCGCACGATCCGGCGAAGCCGGCCGTGGGCAACGGCGCACATCTCGAGCAGCTGGCCACCTACGGAGATCCGGCGCGCGACCCCCGGATGCGAGTGGTCAGCGTCGCCCACCTCGCCCTCGCGCCCGACCTGCCCGCGCCGCGGGCGGGCGGCGATGCCAACAGTGCACGCTGGGCACCGGTCGAGGATCTGCTGCACCCGGGCACCAGGCGGGAGGGCGAGCAGGCGGTGCCGCTGGCCTTCGACCATGCGCGGATCCTGGCCGACGGAGTGGAGCGTGCCCGCTCCAAGATCGAATACTCCTCGCTGGCCACGGCGTTCTGCCCGCCGGAGTTCACGGTCGGTGAGTTGCGCAGGGTGTACGAGGCGGTGTGGGGCGTGGTCCTCGATCCCCGCAACTTCCACCGCAAGGTCACCGGAACGCCGGGGTTCTTGGTGCCTTCCGGCGGGACGACCACACGGCAGGGCGGCCGGCCCGCACAGCTGTTCCGGGCCGGGGCCGCCACGGTGCTCAATCCGCCGATGCTGCGACCCGAGGTCTGAGCCACCGGGCGTTCCGCTGCGATGGCCCCGCGGAATGCCTGTCGCCCCACCCCTGCGCCAAAAGTCGGAAATGTCGCGTTATGTTGCTGCGGTACCCCCTGCCGCCGAGCGGTCTCACCTTCCGCGAGAGACGTGAGAGAAGCGATGCTCCAGGCCATCGGACTCACCAGCACCCCCCGTCGCGACGCTCCGCCCGCCGTGAACGATCTGACCTTCGAGGCTCCACCCGGCCGTGTCACGGCCCTGCTGGGCGCCCCCCGCTCGGGCAAGACCACGGCCCTGCGCCTGATGCTCGAACTGGACGCCGGGCGGGGTGTCGCCTACTTCCGGGGGCGGCCGCTGCATCGCATCGCTCATCCGGCGCGGGAAGTGGGCGTACTGCTCGGCGACGTACCGGGTCATCCCTCCCGGACCGCCCGGGGGCAGCTCCGGATGCTCTGCGCGGCCACGGGCGTGCCCGTCGCCCGGGCCGACGAGGTGCTCGAAGTCGTCGGACTCGCCGGGCTCGGGGACCAGCGCCTGGGCATCCTCTCGGTGGGCATGGACCGTCGGCTCGGCCTTGCCTCCGCGCTGCTCGGAGACCCGCACACCCTGATCCTGGACGAACCCGCGGAAGGGTTGTCCCCGCGGGAGATCAGCTGGCTGTACGGGCTGTTGCGCGCGCACGCGGCCCAGGGCGGCACGGTCCTCTACGCCACCGGCGACCCCAAGGGGGCGGCCCGCACGGCCGACCGCGTCGTCACCATCGGCGGCGGTCGTCTCGTCGCCGACCAGGACGTCGCCGACTTCGCCCGCACCCGGCTCCGGGCCCGGGTCGCCGTCCGCACCCCGCACGCGGCCCGGCTGGCGGCCGTGGTCGGCCGCGAGGCCCGAGCCGCGCAGCGCTCCGTGGAAGTGGTCGAGGAGGCGAGCGGCCGGCTGACGGTCTACGGCAGTAGCTGCGCCGAGATCGGCGACACCGCCTACCGGCACGGCGTCCCCGTGCATCAGCTCGCCGACGAGGTCGGCGACACCGGACCCGGCGCCCCCGCGGAGGCCGGGAGCGGGGAACGGAGCTGCTCCACCGCCGCCCTGTCCGAGCTGCCGCCCCCGATCCGGGTGCGCCCCGCACGCGGCCCCCTGCGCCCGCTCCGGTACGAACTGCGACGCTCTCTCGGTGTCAGGACAACGGCCATGATCATGGCGGCCGTTCTGGTGGTGTCGGCCGCGGTGTCCGTCCTGCTCGCCCGCACCGACGGCACCGAGCTGCCCCGCGTGCTTGCCGCCTGGCCCACCCTGCTGCCGCTCCCTCCCGCCGCGCTCGGAGCGGGCCTGCTGGGGGCGCTGTCCTTCGGCGACGAGTTCCGCTATCCGGCACTCGCCGCCGCTCGCGGCACCGTGCCCCGGCGGCTCGGGCTGCTGCTGGCGAAGCTCACCGTGACCGCGAGCCTCGCTCTGCTGCTCGCGGGCCTCGCCGTGGCGTGCGGAGCGCAGAGCCTCCGGCTCGTCTACGGGCCGGACTTGACCGAGATCCCGTCGAACGCCTTCGCGCTGGGAGCGAGTTGGGTCGGTCTGACGGTCGGCTGCGCCTGGGCCGGCCTGCTGGCGGCGGGCGTCTTCCGGGTGGCCGGTGCGGGCATCGCCGCGGTGCTGGCGGTTCCGGTGCTCGTCGTTCCGCTGGTGCAGAAGCTCTTCGCGGCGCCGTCCGCGCGTTCGGTCGCCGGACTGCCGGGCCGACTGCGTGAACTGGCCGGGTGGCAGCTGCCGCAGGAGGCGGACCACTGGGTCCTGGCCGTCGCGCGGGTGGTGGCGCAGCCCGTCGGGACCGCGCTCGCCCTGTCGCTGTCAGCCCTGATCTGCGCGTATCTGTTCACCAGTCTTCGGGGGAGGGCGCGTTGGTGATCGCCGTCGCCCCGAGCCGAGGGCAGGGGTCCACAACTCCCTAAGAAATGACCGATTTATAGGCGTATGGCGTCAATTGCGGAGCGAGCGCCGATCACCCTTTCGTGTGCTTTTCACCAAAGACCTCAAGGGGCGGGCGAGCCACGCCGACAAAGGATGCGTGAGTACCCTTGCGCACACCATGATGACCGCCGCCCGCACCGTCGATTCCGGCCTGGCCGGCTCGGGCGAACTCGACCGCTATCCCTATTCGGAGGCGCAGGCCGGCGAGCGTGCCGCGTCCCGGGCCTGGGGTGGTTCCGATTCCGAGCTGGGACGGGCGAGCCGACGAGGGGCGGCCAGCCGGGGGCGCGGTCTCCACGGCCAACTCGTCCAGCAGCTGGGCCAGATGATCGTTTCCGGTGACCTCGGCGCGGACCGCCCCCTCGTTCCCGAGGAGATCGGTCAGCGGTTCGAGGTCTCCCGTACCGTCGTACGCGAATCCCTGCGCGTCCTCGAAGCCAAGGGACTGGTCAGCGCGCGCCCCAATGTGGGGACGAGGGTCCGGCCGGTCAGCGACTGGAACCTGCTGGATCCCGACATCATCGAATGGCGGGCCTTCGGTCCGCAGCGTGATGACCAGCGTCGCGAGCTGGCCGAGCTCCGCTGGACGATCGAACCGCTCGCAGCCCGCCTCGCGGCCGGGCACGGCCGGGACGACATTCAGCAGCGGCTCGGCGACATGGTGGAGATCATGGGGCACGCGATGGGGCAGGGGGACGCGATCACTTTCTCCCGCGCCGACGCGGAGTTCCACGCCCTGCTGATCCAGGCCGCGGGCAATCGGATGCTCGAACACCTTTCCGGCATCGTCTCGGCCGCCCTCCACGTCTCCGGCGGTCCCGTCACCGGCTGTGACCGGCCCGGCGAGACCTCGCTCGCCCACCACGCGCGCATCGCCGACGCCCTGGCCTCGGGCGATGCCGGGGCCGCCGAGACGGCCATGCGTCAACTGCTCGTCGTCCATCCCGACGTCGAGCGCGTGGTTCCCGCGCCGCGCGAGCACTGACCGGGGCGTGGCCGGGTGCCTGGGCCCGGTGCCGCCGGACCACACGGGTTCGGCGGCATAATTGTAGGGGGATGTCACCTATCGCCCTGTTAGTCACAAATGAGGTGTGACTCGGGCCACGCGGATTGGCCGTAACACTCCTCGAAGCAGCGCGATGACTTAAGAGGTGACCGTCGCGGAAGGAATACAGCAACCCTTGGGTGCGCTGTTCAGTTCTGAGGCCAAACCCGCGCCGTCGGCGACATCCCCAGTCGACGGTCGTCGGTTCCAGCCCTCTCCAGGGCAGGGCCGGAAGCCGTTTCCATCGTTCCGAGAGGTTGTTCGTGTCGGCCAGCACATCCCGTACGCTCCCGCCGGAGATCGCCGAGTCCGAGTCTGTGATGGCGCTCATCGAGCGGGGAAAGGCTGATGGGCAGATCGCCGGCGATGACGTGCGTCGGGCCTTCGAGGCTGACCAGATTCCGCCAACCCAGTGGAAGAACGTTCTGCGCAGCCTCAACCAGATCCTCGAGGAAGAGGGTGTGACGCTGATGGTCAGTGCCGCGGAGTCGCCGAAGCGCGCCCGCAAGAGCGTCGCAGCGAAGAGCCCGGTCAAGCGCACCGCCACCAAGACCGTCGCGGCGAAGACCACCGTGACCAGGACCGTCGGGGCCACCGCCGCCCCGGCGGTCGAGAGTGCGGACGCGGTGGCCGACGACGCCGTCGCGGCCGCTCCCGCCAAGAAGACGGCGGCCAAGAAGACCGCTGCCAAGAAGACCGCCGCGAAGAAGACGGCGGCCAAGAAGACAGCTGCGAAGAAGTCCGGCAAGCAGGACGACGAGCTCCTCGACGGCGACGAGGCAGTCGAGGAAGTCAAGGCTGGCAAGGGCGAGGAGGAGGAGGGCGAGGGCGAGAACAAGGGCTTCGTCCTCTCCGACGACGACGAGGACGACGCACCTGCCCAGCAGGTCGCCGTCGCCGGCGCCACCGCCGACCCGGTCAAGGACTATCTGAAGCAGATCGGCAAGGTTCCCCTCCTCAACGCCGAGCAGGAGGTCGAGCTCGCCAAGCGCATCGAGGCCGGTCTCTTCGCCGAGGACAAGCTGGCGAACGCCGACAAGCTCGCACCGAAGCTCAAGCGCGAGCTGGAGATCATCGCCGAGGACGGCCGGCGGGCCAAGAACCACCTCCTGGAGGCCAACCTCCGTCTGGTGGTCTCCCTGGCCAAGCGCTACACCGGTCGCGGCATGCTCTTCCTGGACCTGATCCAGGAGGGCAACCTCGGTCTGATCCGCGCGGTCGAGAAGTTCGACTACACCAAGGGCTACAAGTTCTCCACGTACGCCACCTGGTGGATCCGTCAGGCGATCACCCGCGCGATGGCCGACCAGGCCCGCACCATCCGTATCCCGGTGCACATGGTAGAGGTCATCAACAAGCTCGCGCGTGTGCAGCGCCAGATGCTCCAGGACCTGGGCCGCGAGCCCACCCCGGAGGAGCTGGCCAAGGAACTCGACATGACCCCCGAGAAGGTCATCGAGGTCCAGAAGTACGGTCGCGAGCCGATCTCCCTCCACACCCCGCTGGGTGAGGACGGCGACAGCGAGTTCGGTGACCTGATCGAGGACTCCGAGGCCGTCGTTCCGGCGGACGCGGTCAGCTTCACGCTCCTCCAGGAGCAGCTCCACTCGGTGCTCGACACGCTCTCCGAGCGTGAGGCCGGAGTGGTCTCGATGCGCTTCGGTCTCACCGACGGTCAGCCGAAGACGCTCGACGAGATCGGCAAGGTCTACGGCGTGACGCGTGAGCGCATCCGTCAGATCGAGTCGAAGACGATGTCGAAGCTTCGTCACCCGTCACGCTCCCAGGTGCTGCGCGACTACCTCGACTAGAGCGCGGAAGATTCACCGGCCGAGGGCCCGGAACCTCCAGGGGATCCGGGCCCTCCGGCGTGTCCTCGGGTGCGGAGGCGGACCGGCTGGATCACGCTGGGTGGATCGTCACCACCTCAGCGTCAGGAGCCTCCATGCCCCGTCCCGTCGTCCGTGCCCTGACCGGGGTGCTCGCCCTGACCGCCGCCGCGGTCGTACTGCCGCTCGCTTCCCCCTCCGCGGCGGCCGCGGACAGCATCATCGTCGGCGGCGGGCCGACCCCTGTCGTGGACAGTCCCTGGGCCGTGGCGCTGTCGAGCCGGGACCGGTTCGGAGGGGCGCGCTCGGGCCAGTTCTGCGGCGGCGTCGCCGTGGCGCCCACGAAGATCCTGACGGCCGCCCACTGTCTGAGTGACGAGGCGCTCGGCGGACCGGCGAACCGGGCGAAGGACCTGCTGGTCATCGCCGGCCGGCAGCGGCTGGGCGATTCCGGCGGTCAGGAGGTCCCCGTCCGGGGCATCTGGGTGAACCCGGCGTACGACCCCGACTCCAACGCCGGCGACCTCGCGGTGCTGACCCTGTCGCGCGCACTGCCGAAGAGCGGCGTGATCCCGATGGCCGGGGGCGGGGACGCCGCCTACCGGGCCGGGACCGCCGCGGACGTCTACGGGTGGGGCGACACGACCGGAAGCGGCACGTACGCCTCCGTGCTGCGCTCCGCCCGGGTCCAGGTCCTGCCTGACAGCGACTGCGCGCGGGCCTACCCGGGCGGCCGGGAGGGTACGTACAAGGCCTCGGCGATGCTCTGTGCGGGCGATCCGGCGGGTGGCCGGGATGCGTGCCAGGGCGACAGCGGCGGGCCGCTGGTGGCCCGTGGGCGGCTTATCGGCCTGGTGTCCTGGGGCAGCGGCTGCGGGCGCGCGGGCAGCCCCGGGGTGTACACGCGGGTCTCCGCCGCCCTGGAATGGGCCGCGGGCCGCATCTGAGCCGGGGCGGAGCCGCGTGAGCGCGGTCCTGCCGGGTACGACGAGAACGGGCGGCTCCCCCGCGGGGGAGCCGCCCGTCGGCCGGTCCTGGACCGGCCCCTGGCTCGTCGTGGATGCGAGGTGTCAGTGTTGGTCCTCGTCGGCAGCGGCCGCCTGCACGGCGGTGAGCCGATCCGTCTCATCCTGTATTTCCGCGGCGATCTTCTTGAGTTCCGGCTCGAACTTGCGCCCGTGGTGGGCACAGAAGAGCAGTTCACCGCCGCTGATCAGAACGACGCGCAGATATGCCTGGGCGCCGCAACGGTCACAGCGGTCTGCTGCGGTCAGCGGGCTCGCGGGGGTCAGAACAGTAGTCACGTCGCCTCTTCTCTAGCTCGACGAGCTGTCGTACCAGGGTCAACATCCAACCAGGCCGAAAACGTTCCCGCTCGTGGCTTTTCTTCGAAACTTCTTCTCGGTGTGGCTGTCAGTTGCCGGTTGGCGGCGAATGTGCCGTATGCGGAGCGCTACGGTTTCGCATTGCTTGTCCAGGGGGTCGGTCCCGCCGGCCGGCTTGCCGGTTTGTTCATGAGGACGTGCCCGGAGCCTAAATGGTTCATGCGTCGAAGGGAACGTGATGTGCACGTCACTCCAACGAATGATCGAACACTCATGCGAGCCCGGAAGAAGCTCGACTAGCATGAGGATTCCCCGAGGGTGGCGTTACAACCGCTCTACCAGGCCTCTGTAGGCTCTCAGCGGCAACCGAAGCCGAGCCCTGTACCCACGGGGACCCCAGATGAAATTCAGCGAGGAGCGAACCGCGTGACCGCCGAAACGTCCGTGCCGTCCACCGCGATGCTGACCGGAGCAGGCGGCGACCGGGACAGCTCCAACTACACCGCGCGGCACCTTCTCGTCCTCGAAGGCCTTGAGGCGGTCCGCAAGCGCCCCGGCATGTACATCGGGTCCACCGACAGCCGTGGCCTGATGCACTGCCTCTGGGAGATCATCGACAACTCCGTCGACGAAGCCCTCGGCGGCCACTGCGACCAGATCGAGGTCATCCTCCACGACGACTCCTCCGTCGAGGTCCGGGACAACGGCCGCGGCATCCCCGTCGACGTCGAGCCCAAGACGGGCCTCTCCGGCATCGAGGTCGTCATGACCAAGCTGCATGCCGGAGGCAAGTTCGGCGGTGGCTCCTACGCGGCCTCCGGCGGCCTCCACGGCGTCGGCGCCTCCGTGGTCAACGCCCTCTCCGCCCGCCTGGACGTCGAGGTCGACCGCAACAGCGCGACCCATTCCATCAGCTTCCGGCGCGGTGTCCCGGGCATGTTCACCGAGCAGGGGCCGGACAGTCCGTTCGACCCGGCCAACGGCCTGCGCAAGGGCAAGCGCGTCCCCAAGACCCGCACCGGTACCCGAGTGCGGTACTGGGCGGACCGCCAGATCTTCCTCAAGGACGCCAAGCTCAACCTGGACACGCTCTACCAGCGCGCCCGCCAGACGGCCTTCCTCGTCCCCGGCCTCACGATCATCGTCCGCGACGAGCGCGGGCTGGACGGCGAGGGCAAGACCGAGGAGACGTTCCGCTTCGACGGCGGCATCAGTGAGTTCTGCGAGTACCTGGCCCAGGACAAGGCCGTCTGCGACGTCCAGCGGCTGACCGGCACGGGCACCTTCAAGGAGACCGTCCCCGTCCTCGACGACCGCGGCCACATGACCGCCACCGAGGTCACCCGCGAGCTGGCCGTCGACATCGCCCTGCGCTGGGGCACCGGTTACGACACGACCGTACGGTCGTTCGTGAACATCATCGCCACCCCCAAGGGCGGCACCCACGTCAGCGGGTTCGAGCGCTCCCTGACCAAGACGGTGAACGAGGCGCTGCGCTCCGCCAAGATGCTGCGGGTCGCCGAGGACGACGTCGTCAAGGACGACGCCCTGGAAGGGCTCACGGCCGTCGTCACCGTGCGGCTCGCCGAGCCGCAGTTCGAGGGGCAGACCAAGGAGGTGCTCGGCACCTCGGCGGCCAACCGGATCGTGGCCAACGTGGTCGCCAAGGAGCTCAAGGCGTTCCTGACCTCGACGAAGCGGGATGCCAAGGCCCAGGCCAGGTCGGTACTGGAGAAGGCCGTGGCCGCCGCCCGCACCCGGATCGCGGCCCGCCAGCACAAGGACGCCCAGCGCCGCAAGACCGCGCTGGAGTCCTCCTCGCTGCCCGCCAAGCTCGCCGACTGCCGCAGTGACGACGTCGAGCGCAGTGAGCTGTTCATCGTCGAGGGCGACTCGGCGCTCGGCACGGCCAAGCTGGCCCGGAACAGCGAGTTCCAGGCGCTGCTGCCGATCCGCGGCAAGATCCTCAACGTACAGAAGTCGTCCGTCTCCGACATGCTGAAGAACGCCGAGTGCGGCGCGATCATCCAGGTCATAGGAGCCGGGTCCGGACGGACCTTCGACATCGACGCCGCGCGCTACGGGAAGATCGTCCTGCTGGTGGACGCGGATGTCGACGGTGCCCACATCCGCTGCCTGCTGCTGACCCTCTTCCAGCGCTACATGCGCCCGATGGTCGAGGCGGGGCGGGTCTTCGCCGCGGTTCCCCCGTTGCACCGGATCGAGCTGGTCCAGCCCAAGAAGGGCCAGGACAAGTACGTCTACACCTATTCCGACAGCGAGCTGCGCCAGGCCCTCCTGGAGCTCCAGCGCAAGAACGTCCGGATCAAGGAATCGATCCAGCGCTACAAGGGCCTGGGCGAGATGGACGCCGACCAGCTGGCGGAGACGACGATGGACCCGCGCCACCGCACGCTGCGGCGCATCAACATCGGCGACCTGGAATCCTCCGAGCAGGTCTTCGACCTGCTGATGGGCAACGAGGTGGCGCCCCGCAAGGAGTTCATCACCAGCTCCGCGGCCACCCTGGACCGCTCGCGCATCGACGCCTGACCCGTACGCCCGACCGGCCCCCGCTCCCGTCCCACCGAGCGGGGGCCGCGCACGTTTCCCATGGTTCGCGCAGCCGTCCGGGACTTCTGTCACCTGAAGGGGTGAAGTCGGGCGAATGACGCGCCCGGGATCTTCCCGAACCGCCCATGGTTGGCCATGCGGCCGAAAAGGTCCGCGGATCAGGGGAGTTGTTCGGTGGAGAAGGAAGCAGGGCCGGAGGCCGCGGGAGTGCGGCTCGACGACCCGTGGGACGACGTACCGGCCTCCGACCGGGGTGACCAGGACGGGGCGGGAGGTGTCGCCGTCCTCGACGTGTCCGGTGCGGCGGGACCGGATCCGGAGCTCAGCGCGGCCGATATCTATCGGGAAGTGCACCGCAGCGCGGCCTTCCGCGAGGTGCGCCGCCGCTACCGCCGTTTCGTGGGCCCCGCCGCCCTGGCCTTCCTCCTCTGGTATCTCGCCTACGTCGTCGCCGCGACCACCGCGCCCGGGCTGATGGCCCGCCCGGTCGCGGGCGCGGTCAACGTCGCGATGGTGGCGGGTCTCGGCCAGTTCCTCACCACGTTCCTGCTCACCTGGGCGTACGCGCGGCACGCGCGGCTGCGCAGGGACCGGGCCGCGCTCGATCTGCGCTGGGACACCCAGGAGATGACACGGGGCCTGGGCCGGCGGACGGCGAGAGGGCTCGGACGTTGAGAGGCGACCACCAGACACTCGCCCTGCTGCTGTTCAGCGCGTTCATCGCGGCGACGCTCTTCATCACCACCCGGGTCGGCCGCAACCGGCAGGGCTCCGCCGAGGAGTTCTACGCGGGCGGACGCCTGTTCTCGCCCATGGAGAACGGATTCGCCATCGCCGGCGACTACATGTCGGCGGCCTCCTTCCTCGGGATCTCCGGGCTGATCGCCCTCTTCGGCTACGACGGCATGCTCTATTCCGTCGGCTTCCTCGTCGCCTGGCTGGTCGTCCTGCTGTTCGTCGCCGAACTCGTCCGCAACTGCGGCCGGTTCACCCTGGCCGACGTGGTCGCCGCACGGATGGCGGAGCGCCCGGTGCGCACCGCGCTCGGCACCTCGTCCGTCACCGTCTCCGTGCTCTATCTGGTGGCCCAGATGGTCGGCGCGGGCAGCCTCGTGGCCCTGCTCCTCGGCGGCACGAGTGACGCGGCCCGGTCCTGGACGGTGGTCGGGGTCGGCGCGCTCATGGTGATCTACGTGTCCTTCGGCGGCATGCGCGCCACCACCTGGATCCAGGTGGTCAAGGCCGTCCTGCTGATGGCCGGAGCCGTCGCGCTCACCGTGCTCGTCCTGGTCCACTTCCACGGGAACGTCAACAACCTGCTCAACACCGCCGCCGAACGCAGCGGTTACGGCAAGGACTTCCTCGCCCCCGGCCTCCGCTACGGCGGGGACTGGACCTCACGCTTCGACTTCATCAGCCTGGGCGTCGCCCTGGTCCTCGGCACGGCGGGGCTGCCGCACATCCTGTCGCGCTTCTACACCGTGCCCACCGCCCGCGCCGCGCGCCGCTCCGTCGTCTGGTCCATCGGCCTGATCGGCAGCTTCTACCTGATGACGATCGTGCTCGGGTTCGGCGCCGCCGCTCTCGTCGGCTCCGCCGAGGTCCGCTCCTCGAACGCGGCGGGCAACACCGCGGTCCCGCTGCTGGCCCTCCATCTCGGCGGCGGCGCAGGGTCCACCGGCGGAACGATTCTCTTCGCCGTGGTCGCCGCCATCGCCTTCGCCACCATCCTGGCCGTTGTCGCGGGCATCACGCTCGCCTCGTCCGCGTCCGTCGCCCACGATCTCTACGCCTCACTCCGCCGACCCGGGCGCAAGCAGTACGGCGAGGTCGCCGTGGCGCGTGTCGCCGCGGCGGGGATCGGTGTGATCGCGATCGGTCTCGGACTGCTCGCCCAGAACCTCAACGTCGCGTTCCTGGTGGGCCTCGCCTTCGCCGTGGCCGCGTCGGCGAATCTCCCGGCCCTGCTCTACTCGCTGTTCTGGCGCAACTTCACCACCCGGGGCGCGGTCTGGGCGGTGTACGGCGGGCTGATCCCGGCGGTCGTGCTGGTGCTGGCCTCGCCCGTCGTCTCCGGCAGCCCCACATCCCTGTTCCCCGGCGTCGACTTCCAGCTCTTCCCGCTGGAGAACCCGGGCCTGGTCTCCATCCCGCTCGGCTTCCTGGCCGGCTGGATCGGTACGGTCACCTCGCCCGAGAAGCCCGACGAGGCCAAGCACGCCGAGACCGAGGTCCGGGCGCTGACAGGGGCCGGGGCGGCGTAGGCGGCCGAAGAGAGCTCAGCCCGTGGTCAGGCGCAGCGGTGTACGGGCCTGTGCGGGGCCCCGGCCCCGGCCCAGGCGTATCGGTGTTCAGGGCGCCCCTCCTCCCCGTACCGCAGGGTCAGCCGGACCTTGCCGGTGCGCTCCAGCAGCTTCAGACAGCGCTGGGCCGTCTGCTGGCTCATTCCCGCGCTGTCCGCAATCTCCTGGGCGGAGAGCGGGGCCTCCGCGCCGCCCACAGCGCGCCGAAGAGCCGGTCCACCTCCGCCTGCTCGGCCTCCCCGCCCCCGTCGAGGGCGTGCCGCAGTGCTGCGTACGCCTCCAGCTTGGAGCGCAGGCCCGCGTACGTGAACGGCTTCACCAGGCACTGGAGCGCACCGTGCCGCATCGCGTCCCGCACGGTCGCGACGTCCCGGGCGGCCGTCACCATGATCACGTCGACCTGACGGCCGAGGCGGCGCAGTTCCCGTACGACGGCGAGGCCGTTGCGGTCGGGCAGGTAGTGGTCCAGCAGGATCAGGCCCACCGGGACCTCCTCGACCTTCGCCAGGGCTTCGGCCGCCGAGTGCGCCTGCGCGGTCACCCGGAATCCGGGGACCTTGGCGACGTACGCCGCGTTGATCTGCGCCACTCGCACGTCGTCATCCACGATCAGGACCTGGATCACCGCTGCTCTCCCGTCGTGGCGGGGTGCGTGGGGGCGGCCGGTATTCGGGTTCGGTCAAGGCCCGCGGCCCGGGCTCGGCCAGCGCCTCCGGCAGCACGACCGTGAACACCGCACCGCCCCCGTCCGCCCCGGACACCGCCACACTGCCCCCTGGCGCTCCGCGAGCCGCCGTACGAGGGCGAGCCCGAGGCCGCGTCTGCCGTGCGCCGGGACGTCCTTGGTGGACCAGCCCTCCGTGAAGATCGACGCGTGCTGGTCCCGGGTTACGCCGGGGCCGCTGTCGCGCACCTCCAGGATCACCGTACGGCCCTCCGCGCACAGCCCGACCTCGATCCGCGCCCCGCTCGATCCGGCCGCCGCGAGACGCCACGCTCGGCGGCGACCGCCGCCTTGCCGACGAGGAGGGCGGCCAGCAGCGGGTCCTGGACTTTCTCGGTGACCTGCTCGGCTGTCGCCCGGTGGACGCCCACCACCTCCGTGACGAACTCCTTCGCGAACCGGCTGCACACCCTGCTCGTGCTCGTGGTCCTGGGCGCGCAGGGCGTCGATCAGCCCCGTGGTGGAGTCGAGCTCGCGGCCCAGGTGCTCCAGCTCGGTCCGGTCGCGCAGGGTCACCACCGCTCCGCCGTCGTCCGTGGGCATCCGGTTGGCCGGCAGCACCCGGCTGCCCCGTACCGCCAGCAGGTCGTCGCCGACCACCCGCCCGGCCAGCACATCCGCGGTCCGGCCATCGCCCAGCACCTCCTCCATCGTCCGGCCCGCCGCTTCCGGGCCGACGCCCAGCAGCCGCTGCGCCTCGTCGTTCAGCAGCCGGACGCGTCCTGCCCCGTCCAGGGCGACGACCCCTTCGCGGATGCCGTGCAGCATGGCCTCGCGTTCGGTGAGCAGCGCGGAGATGTCGGAGAACGCCAGGTCATGGGTCTGCCGTTGCAGTCGGCGGGAGATCAGGTACGCGGCGAGCGCTCCCACGGCCAGGGCTCCTCCCGGGTACGCGAGCAGTCCCGGGATCGCTCCGAGGAGACGGGCGCGGACGCTGTCGTACTCGATCCCGACCGAGACCGCGCCGATCACTTCGCCGGAGGAGCCGAACAGTGGCACCTTGCCCCACGCCGAGCGGCCGAGGGGTCCCGCTGTCGATCTCCATCACCTCGCGGCCGCGCAGCGCCTCACCGGGGTCGGTGGAGACGACAGCGCCGATCCGGTCGGTCCCGGGGTGGGAACAGTGCACCCCGCGCCGGTCCAGGACGACGACGTACTCCGCTCCGGTCGCCCCTCTGACCCGCTCGGCGGCCGACTGGACCGGCCCCCGGTCGGACGGGTCCGTGGTGCTCAGGCCCTTCACGATCCCCGGCTGGGCGGCGGTGCTCTGGGCGATGGCCAGCGCGCGGCGCATCGCCTGGTCGTCCAGCTGGTCGCTGAGCGGAGCCAGGAACAGGCCGGTGACCAGGACGATCACGCCGGTGATGATGGCCAGCTGCATCAGCAGGACCTGGGTGAAGATCCGCTGGGGCCAGCCGAACCGGCGCGGTCCCCTGCCGAGGGCCGGAGGGGCGTTCATCGGAGAGACGGTAAGGGCCGAGCGACCGGGGCGGAAATCCCGGCCACGCGTCGCCGAGTGTCCCCGCGTATCGCCGAGTGCCGCCGCGCGTCCTGGCCTCCGCCGTGCGTTCCTCCCGCCTCCCTCTTGCCTCATGACGCTGTGTCCGTGAGCGTTTCAGGGGAGTTCACCGTCAACGCAATCCTCTTGCACTTCTTGCGCTAATCTTGCGCTCATGACGCGACGACTTGCTCAAGTGGCCCAGAAGGTGGGAGTCAGCGAGGCGACGGTCAGCCGGGTGCTGAACGGCAAGCCGGGTGTCTCCGACGCCACCAGGCAGTCCGTTCTCTCCGCGCTGGACGTCCTCGGATACGAGCGTCCGACCCAGCTGCGCGGCGAACGGGCCCGGCTGGTCGGGCTGGTCCTGCCCGAGCTGCAGAACCCGATCTTCCCGGCGTTCGCCGAAGTGGTCGGCGGCGCGCTCGCGCAGCAGGGGCTGACCCCGGTGCTCTGCACCCAGACCAAGGGCGGCGTCTCCGAGGCCGACTACGTCGAACTGCTCCTCCAGCAGCAGGTCTCCGGCGTGGTCTTCGCGGGTGGCCTCTACCACCAGGCCGACGCTCCGCACGACCACTACAAGGTGCTCGCCGACCGCAAGATCCCCGTCGTGCTGATCAACGCGGCCATCGAGCATCTCGGATTTCCCGGCGTCTCCTGCGACGACTCCGTCGCCGTCGAACAGGCCTGGCGCCACCTGGTCTCGCTCGGCCACGAGCGCATCGGACTCGTCCTCGGCCCGTCCGGCCATGTGCCATCGCAGCGCAAGCTCGCCGCCGCCCGGGTGCTCGCCGACGAGGCGGGCGCGAGCATTCCCGACGAGTGGGTGGCCCGCGCGATGTTCTCGCTGGAGGGCGGGCAGGCCGCCGCGACGCGGCTGCTGGAGCGGGGCGTCACCGGCATCATCTGCGCCAGCGACCCGCTCGCGCTGGGCGCCGTGCGTGCCGCCCGCCGCCGGGGTCTCTCGGTGCCCGGCGACGTGTCGGTCGTCGGCTACGACGACTCGGCCTTCATGAACTGCACCGAGCCGCCCCTGAGCACCGTCCGCCAGCCCATCGAGGCCATGGGCCGTGCGGCTGTGGAGCTGCTCTCGGTGCAGATCGGCGGGCGTACCGTGCCTTCGGACGAGCTGCTCTTCGAGCCGGAGCTGGTGGTGCGCGGGTCCACCGCCCGGCCGCCGCGCGAGAATTCCCTGTGATCCGTAGCTAATTTGCGCTCTCCTGGCGCCCTGGTCCGGACCTGGGAGTCGTCTGAGGCAGTGGCTGCGGTGGCCGGGGGCCCGCGTACTGCCCGCTGGGGCGGATACGCAGCGGGGGCTCCCCGTACTCCTCCAGTGCGTGGGCGATCCAGCCCGCGGTGCGGGACACCGCGAACACGGTCTCGCCCGCGTCCGCCGGCATCCCCCGGGAGGCGGACAGAACGGCCAGGGCCAGGTCGATGTTGGCGTGCAGCGGAGCGTGCCGCGCCGTCGTCTCCACCACCTCGCGGGCCGCCGCCAGCGCCCCGGCCGCCTGCGGCACGTCCTCCAGCAGCGCGAACAGGGCCGTCGCCCGGGGGTCCTCGCCCCGGTACAGCCGGTGGCCCAGGCCCGGCACCCGCCGCCCGGTCCGCAGATGATCGGCGACCACGGGGACCGCGCTGCCCCGGTCCACCGCCTCCCGGAGCATCCGGTGCGCCAGACCGCTCGCCGCGCCGTGCAGCGGCCCCTCCAGTACGCCCAGACCCGCCGAGACCACGGCGTACGGGTGGGCGCGCGCGGACGCGGCGACCCGGGCGGCCAGGGTGGAGGCCGCCAGGTCGTGGTCGATCAGGAGCGCCAGAGCCGCGTCCAGCACGGCGAGGGAAGGGGCGTCGGCCGGCTCCGCGGTGAGCCGTGACCACAGCCCACGCGCCAGGGAGCCCTCTTCGGCCTCCGGGCCGCCCAGTGCCGGCAGGGCGCCCACCAGCGTAGGGATCAGGCCCCGGGCGCTGCTCAGCACCGCCTCGGGCGACAGGTCGAACCGCAGCGGGTCCGTGGCCGCCGCGGCGGTCACCGCCACCCGCAGCCGGTCCGTCGAACCGCTGTGCGCGGGTAGCGCGCCGACCGTCCGGCGGGCCGCCGCGAGGGTCCCGGCGGAGGCGGTGAACCGGGCGCCGGGCCGCAGCTCACCCGTCCACAGCCACTCGGCGACCTCCTCGTAGCTGTACCGCCGGGCCAGCTCCGTCGCGTCGACGCCGCGGAAGAAGCAGCGGTCGCCCTCGATGAGTGTGATGCCGGTACGGAAGGCGAGGTCGCCCCCGGCCGGGGAGGGGTCCCGCCGCCCCGAGCGCCGGGCCAGCGCCCGGACCTCGTCGGAGTCGAACGTGCTGCCCCGCCCTCCGGCGGCCCGCGCACTGCTCAGCTGGCCCCGGCTGACGTAGGCGTACACCGTCTCCGGCTTCACGCCCAGCAACTCGGCGGCCTCCCGTGTGGTGAGCCGGGGCGCCCCCTGCTCGCCGGGCGCTGATTGATCGGTCATGCGGACCACCGTATCCATCCTGAATCCATGAGGGAGTCCAAGGATCTCGATCTCTGTATTGATTCAATCAACATTGACAGAACTCAAGTCAATCATAGACAGTCGAATCAATGTTCCGGGCGCTGTTGAGACAGAGAGAAAAGAGAACAGCCATGACCACCACCCCTGCCGTCCCCCGCGGCCTCGCCGGTGTCGTCGTCACCGACACCGCCCTCGGCGACGTCCGCGGCCGCGAGGGCTTCTACCACTACCGCCAGTACTCGGCGATCGAGCTCGCGGGGACCCGCAGCTTCGAGGACGTCTGGTACCTGATGGTTCACGGCGAACTGCCGGACCGGGCGGCTGCCGCCGACTTCGCCGCCCGCACGGCCGCCCTGCGCGCCCTGCCCGCCGAGGTCCGCGAGGCGCTGCCCGCCATCGCCCGAGCGGGTGCCGTCTCCGGCCCGCTCGCCGGACTGCGTACCGCGCTCTCCCTGCTCGGCGCCTCGGCCGGCTTCCGCCCGGTGTACGACATCGGGGCCGACCGCCGACGCGAGGACGCGCTCGTCGCCTGCGCGGCCGTCCCCACGATCCTGACCGCACTCCACCGCCTGGGACAGGGCCTCCAGCCGGTCGAACCCCGCGGGGACCTGCCGCACGCCGCGAACTACCTGTACATGCTGACCGGGGCGGAGGCGGAGCCCGAGCACGCCAGGGCCGTCGAGCGGTACCTCATCTCGACCGTCGACCACGGCTTCAACGCCTCCACCTTCACTGCCCGGGTCGTCGCCTCCACCGGAGCCGACCTGGCCGCCTGCCTGGTCGCGGCGGTCGGCGCGCTCTCCGGGCCGCTGCACGGTGGAGCCCCCAGCCGGGCCCTGGACACCCTCGACGCCATCGGCACCCCGGACCGCATCGACGGCTGGATCCGCGAACAGGTCCTCGCCGGCCGCCGCATCATGGGTTTCGGCCACCCCGTCTACCGCACCGAGGACCCGCGCTCCCGGATGCTCAAGTCCCTCGCCCAGGGCTTCGGCGGACCGCTCGTCGGCTTCGCCGTGGAAGTGGAACGCCAGGTCGAGGCGATCCTCGCCGAGCTCAAGCCGGGCCGGGAGCTGCACACCAATGTGGAGTTCTACGCCGGAGTGGTCATGGAGCTGTGCGGGTTGCCGCGAGCGATGTTCACCCCCACCTTCTGCGCGGCGCGGGTGGTCGGCTGGAGCGCCAATATCCTGGAGCAGGCGGAGGACTCGAAGATCATCCGCCCGGCGTCCCGCTACGTCGGCGCACCCCCGCCGCAGCCGGTCCCGGCACCCTGACGACGCACCAGGAAGGCCCCCGTTGACCCCGCCCCGTACCCCGCAGATCCCGGTCGTCGTCCTGGCGGGCTTCCTCGGCTCCGGCAAGACCACGCTCCTGAACCATCTGCTCCGCAACCGGGCGGGTACCCGGATCGGTGTGATCGTCAACGATTTCGGGGCCATCGAGATCGACGCCATGACCGTCTCGGGGCAGGTCGGATCGACGGTCTCGCTGGGCAACGGCTGCCTGTGCTGCGCCGTCGACGCGAGCGAACTCGACACCTTCCTGGAGACGCTGACCCGGCCCGCCGCCCGGCTGGACGTCATCGTCATCGAGGCGAGCGGGCTGGCCGAACCCCAGGAACTCGTCCGTATGCTGCTGGCCAGCGACAACCCGCACATCCTGTACGGGGGCCTCGTCGAGGTCGTCGACGCGGCGGAATTCGACAGCACCCGTCAGCGGCATCCCGAGATCGCCCGCCATGTCGCTGTCGCCGACCTCGTCGTCCTGAACAAGACCGACCGGGTGGGGGAGGCCGAGCGGGAGCGGCTGCGGGCGACAGTCGCGGAACTGAGCGGACCCGCCGCCGTGATCTGTGCCGTGCACGGCCGGATCGACCCCGAGCTGCTCTTCGACCCCGCCCTCCGGCCGGACCACGAGGAGAGGGCCCGCCAGCTCACCTTCGAGGACCTGCTGCGGGAGGAGGCGTGCGAGGGGCGCGGGGAGCACGGGCACGGCGGGCACGACGACCACCTCCACGCCGCGTACGAGAGCGTCGACTTCACCTCCGAGATGCCGCTGGACCCGCGCCGCTTCATGGCGTTCCTCGACTCCCGGCCCGACGGTCTCTACCGGATCAAGGGGTTCGCGGACTTCGGCGCGGGGGACCGGGACAACACGTACGCGCTGCACGCGGTGGGCCGCTTCCTGCGCTTCGTCCCCCGCCCGTGGGCGCGCGGCGAACAGCGGATCACCCAGCTCGTCATGATCGGCGCGGGCATCGACGCCGAAGCGCTGCTGGCCGGACTCGCCGCCTGCCGCGCGCACGAGCCCGCCCCCGATGGGCCCGCCGACGCCGCTGCCGTCGAACGCGGCATGTGGGGCGTGCTCCGGTACGTACAACAGGAGGCGGACCCCGTGGACGTGCGGGCAGCGGCCGCGGAGGCGTAGCGCCCCCGGACCGCTCCCCACCGTACGGAAAGAGTGCCTACAGCGGCGGTCCCGCGATCACGGCCACCGGCTCCAGCAGCGGCGTGCCCGAACCGTCCCGCCTCGGGTCCGGCTCCGGCAGCTTCGCCGGGGTGCCGTTCTTCTGCGCGGCCCGTGCCGGGGTGGGGCCCGCCCAGGCGAACACCAGGACGTCCTCGCCCTTCAGGAACCGCTGGCAGCGCACGCCGCCGGTCGCCCGGCCCTTGCGCGGATACTGGTCGAACGGGGTGAGCTTGGACGTCAGCACCGAGTCGTCCAGCGTGCCGTGCGAGCCGGCCACCGTGAACACGATCGCCTCGGCCGCCGGGTCCACCGCCGTGAACGACAGCACCTCGGTCCCGGCCGCCAGCTTGACGCCCGCCATGCCTCCGGCGGGCCGCCCCTGCGGGCGCACCGAGGCCGCCGGATAGCGGAGCAACTGGGCGTCGGAGGTGATGAACACCAGGTCCTCCTCGCCGGTGCGCAGCTCGGCCGCGCCCACGATGCGGTCACCGTCCTTGAGGGAGATGACCTCCAACTCGTCCTTGTTGGCCGGGTAGTCCGGCACGACGCGTTTCACCACGCCCTGAAGGGTGCCGATCGCGAGGCCCGGCGAGGACTCGTCCAGGGTGGTGAGGCAGATCAGCTCCTCGTCCGCATCGAGGCTGAGGAACTCCGAGATCTGCGCCCCACCCGAGAGATTCGGCTCCGCGTGCGTGTCCGGCAGCTGCGGCAGGTCGATCACCGAGAGCCGCAGCAGCCGGCCCGTGGAGGTCACCGCCCCGACATCGCCGCGGGCCGTCGCAGCCACCGCCGACACGATCACGTCGTGCTTGGTCCGCCGGGCGTCCTCGGAGATCTCGACCGGCTCCGCGTTCGCCGTGCGGGCCAGCAGGCCCGTCGAGGAGAGCAGCACTCTGCACGGGTCGTCCGCCACCTCCAGTGGTACGGACGCGATCTGCGCACCCGCCGACTCCAGCAGCACCGTGCGCCGGTCCGTGCCGAACTTCTTCGCCACGGCGGCCAGCTCCGAGGAGACCAGCTTGCGCAGCTCCGCGTCCGACTCCAGGATCGCGGTCAGCGCGTCGATCTCGCCGGTGAGCCGGTCCCGCTCGCTCTCCAGCTCGATCCGGTCGAAACGGGTGAGCCGGCGCAGCGGGGTGTCCAGGATGTACTGCGTCTGGATCTCGCTCAGCGAGAAGTGCGCCATCAGACGCTCCTTCGCCTGCGCGGAGTTGTCGCTGTCCCGGATGATCCGGATGACCTCGTCGATGTCGAGCAGGGCGACGATCAGGCCCTCGACCAGGTGCAGCCGGTCGCGGCGCTTGGTACGGCGGAACTCGCTGCGCCGGCGTACCACCTCGAAGCGGTGGTCGAGATAGACCTCCAGCAGTTCCTTGAGGCCCAGGGTGAGCGGCTGGCCGTCGACCAGTGCCACGTTGTTGATGCCGAAGGACTCCTCCATCGGCGTCAGCTTGTAGAGCTGCTCCAGCACCGCCTCCGGCACGAAGCCGTTCTTCACCTCGATGACCAGACGCAGTCCGTGCGCCCGGTCGGTGAGGTCCTTGACGTCCGCGATGCCCTGGAGCTTCTTCGCCGAGACCAGGTCCTTGATCTTGGCGATCACCTTCTCCGGGCCCACCGTGAAGGGCAGTTCGGTGACGACGAGGCCCTTGCGGCGGGCCGTCACGTTCTCCACGGAGACGGTGGCGCGGATCTTGAACGTCCCCCGGCCCGCCGCGTACGCGTCCTTGATGCCGCCCAGCCCGACGATGCGGCCGCCGGTGGGCAGGTCGGGGCCGGGCACGAAGCGCATCAGCGTCTCGACGTCGGCGCCCGGGTGCTTGATCAGGTGCCGGGCGGCGGCGATGACCTCGCCCAGATTGTGCGGGGGCATGTTGGTGGCCATGCCCACGGCGATCCCGGAGACCCCGTTGACCAGGAGGTTGGGGTAGGCGGCGGGGAGGACGACCGGCTCGCGCTCCTGGCCGTCGTAGTTCGACTGGAAATCGACGGTGTCCTCGTCGATCGCCTCGGTCATCAGCGAGGTGGCGTCGGCCATCCGGCACTCGGTGTACCGCATGGCGGCCGGCGGGTCGTCGTTGCCGAGGGAACCGAAGTTGCCGTGGCCGTCGACCAGGGGCAGCCGCATCGAGAACGGCTGGGCCATACGCACCAGGGCGTCGTAGATCGAGGCGTCGCCGTGCGGGTGCAGCTTGCCCATCACCTCGCCGACGACGCGGGCGCACTTCACATAGCCGCGGTCGGGGCGCAGTCCCATCTCGTTCATCTGGGACACGATGCGGCGGTGCACCGGCTTCATGCCGTCGCGGGCGTCGGGCAGGGCCCTGGAGTAGATCACCGAGTACGCGTACTCGAGGAAGGAGCCCTGCATTTCGTCGACGACGTCGATGTCGAGGATCTTCTCCTCGAAGTCGTCCGGCGGCGGGGTCTTCGTGCTACGGCGGGCCATCGCGGCTGCGACTCCTTCACAGATTCTGTTCGGACAACCTGAGCTTGTTCGGTACAACACGAGCTAGTGACGCGGTCCATTGTGGACCGCCGCACTGACAACGCCGACCTCGACCCGTCCGAAGCGGGTCGGGGCGACGCGCCCGGGCGGTGTCCGCGACACCATCGACGGAAACATCCACGGAACGGGAACTTCGCCAGGTGCCGGTGCGCTTGCTTAGAGTGGCAGGTCTGGCAGGAAGTCCAGTATCGCGATCGAAGGGACGTACATGCCCATGGGTCACACGGCCACCGCACAGGCCGGCTCCGGCGGCCTGACAGCGACCGAGCACCGCCTGGCCAACGGCCTGCGTGTGGTGCTCTCCGAGGACCATCTGACCCCGGTCGCCGCGGTCTGCCTCTGGTACGACGTCGGCTCGCGCCACGAGGTCAAGGGGCGCACCGGTCTGGCTCACCTCTTCGAGCACCTGATGTTCCAGGGCTCGGGACAGGTCAAGGGGAACGGTCACTTCGAGCTCGTCCAGGGGGCCGGCGGCTCGCTCAACGGGACGACCAGCTTCGAGCGGACCAACTACTTCGAGACCATGCCCACCCACCAGGTGGAGCTGGCTCTCTGGCTCGAAGCCGACCGTATGGGCTCCCTCCTCGTCGCCCTCGACGAGGAGTCCATGGAGAACCAGCGCGACGTCGTCAAGAACGAACGCCGCCAGCGCTACGACAACGTGCCCTACGGCACCGCGTTCGAGAAGCTGACCGCCCTCTCCTACCCCGAGGGTCACCCCTACCACCACACCCCGATCGGCTCCATGGCCGACCTGGACGCGGCCACGCTGGAGGACGCCCGCGCGTTCTTCCGTACGTACTACGCGCCCAACAACGCGGTGCTCTCGGTGGTCGGCGACATCGACCCCGAGCAGACCCTCGCCTGGATCGAGAAGTACTTCGGCTCCATCCCCTCCCACGACGGCAAGCAGCCGCCGCGCGACGGGACGCTGCCCGGGACCATCGGCGAGCAGCTGCGTGAAGTGGTCCACGAGGAGGTCCCGGCGCGCGCCCTGATGGCCGCCTACCGGCTGCCCCACGACGGCACCCGCGCCTGTGACGCCGCCGACCTGGCGCTCACCGTGCTGGGCGGCGGCGAGTCCTCCCGGCTGCACAACCGCCTGGTCCGCCGCGACCGTACGGCGGTGGCGGCGGGCTTCGGCCTGCTGCGGCTCGCCGGAGCGCCCTCGCTGGGCTGGCTGGACGTGAAGACGTCCGGCGGCGTCGAGGTGGCGCAGATCGAGGCCGCCGTCGATGAGGAGCTGGCCCGGTTCGCCGCGGAGGGGCCCACCCCCGAGGAGATGGAGCGGGCCCAGGCGCAGTTGGAGCGCGAGTGGCTGGACCGGCTCGGCACGGTCGCTGGCCGTGCCGACGAACTGTGCCGCTACGCGGTCCTGTTCGGCGACCCGCAGCTCGCCCTGAGCGCCGTGGGCCGGGTCCTGGGCGTCACCGCGGAGGAGGTGCGCGCGGCGGCCGAGGCGGCCCTGCGCCCCGACAACCGGGCGGTGCTGGTGTACGAGCCCATCGAGCCGGCCGACGAGGCCGACGAGGGCGAAGAAGGCACCGAGGGCACCGACGCGCACGAGGGGGCGGCCAAGTGAGCGACGCCGCCGTGACTGGAGTAGCCATGGAGTTCCACCCGCAGCCCACGCCCGGCACGGCCCGCCCCTGGGCCTTCCCGGCGCCCGAGCGTGGCGCCCTGCCCAACGGGCTGACCGTGCTGCGCTGCCACCGCCCCGGCCAGCAGGTCGTCGCGGTGGAGATCTTCCTGGACGCGCCGCTGGAGGCCGAGCCCGAGGGCCTCGACGGCGTGGCCACGATCATGTCGCGGGCGCTCTCCGAGGGCACCGACAAGCACAGCGCCGAGGAGTTCGCCGCCGAACTGGAGCGCTGCGGAGCCACGCTCGACGCGCACGCCGACCACCCCGGCGTCCGGGTCTCCCTGGAGGTCCCGGCCTCCCGGCTGGCCAAGGCCCTCGGTCTGGTCGCCGAGGCGCTGCGGGCCCCGGCATTCGCCGAGAGCGAGATCGAGCGCCTCGTCGGCAACCGCCTCGACGAGATCCCGCACGAGCAGGCCAATCCGTCCCGGCGCGCGGCCAAGCAGCTCTCCAAGGAGCTGTTCCCGGCCAACGCCCGGATGTCCCGGCCGCGCCTGGGCACCGAGGAGACGGTCCGGGGGATCGACGCGGCCGCCGTGCGCGCCTTCTTCGACGCCCATGTCCGCCCGTCCACCGCGACGGCCGTGATCGTCGGTGACCTGACGGGCATCGACCTGGACGCGCTGCTGGCGGAGACCCTCGGCGACTGGTCGGGCAACGCCGGCCAGGCCCGCCCGGTGCCGCCCATCACCGCGAACGACACCGGTCGCGTGGTCATCGTGGACCGCCCCGGCGCGGTCCAGACCCAGCTGCTGATCGGCCGGATCGGCGCCGACCGGCACGAGCGCGTGTGGCCCGCGCAGGTGCTCGGCACGTACTGCCTGGGCGGCACCCTGACGTCCCGGCTGGACCGGGTACTGCGCGAGGAGAAGGGCTACACCTACGGGGTACGGGCCTTCGCCCAGGTGCTGCGCTCCAGCGGCCCCGACTCGGGCGGCGCGGCGATGCTCGCGATCAGCGGCTCGGTGGACACGGAGTCCACCGGACCGGCGCTGGACGACCTCTGGAAGGTTCTGCGGACGCTGGCCGCCGAGGGGCTGACCGACGCCGAGCGCGAGACGGCCGTGCAGAATCTGGTGGGCGTCGCCCCGCTGAAGTTCGAGACCGCCGCCTCCGTCGCGAGCACGCTGGCCGACCAGGTCGAGCAGCACCTTCCCGACGACTACCAGGCCGACCTCTACGCCCGGCTCGCCGAGACGGGCACCGTGGAGGCGACCGCCGCCGTGGTCAGCGCCTTCCCGGTCGACCGGCTGGTCACGGTCCTCGTGGGGGACGCCGCGCAGATCGAGGAGCCCGTGCGGGCGCTCGGTATCGGTGAGGTGTCCGTCGTCACCGGCTGACGGCACCCGTGGCACACCGCTGCGGACAGGACCCCGACGGACGGAAGTTCGTCGGGGTCCTCCCTTTTGCCTGATTAGTGAACTTCACCCGCTTTGAGGGAGAGGTTGCCTGTCTGCCCTGTGGGATGTGCGACAAATCCCCTTGTCCGTTTGGTACTGGGAAGTCGCCCCGCCTAGCGTCGGCCCGGCTGTCCGTCACCCTTAGCCGCATCCGCGGCGCCGGGCAGTCATCGCCGAGTCCCCGTCAGGCGCGAGCCTGGGGAGCCGGGGACCCACGCAGTCCCTGGGGTGAATCGGAGGCCCGTGCCGTGAACCGGTGCGGGGATCCGTAGGAGACCTTCCTGCTCCGAACCCTCCCCCAAGGCCTAAAGGGCCAGGGGGTGCCCCCTGCTAACCCGGTAGGCGAGAAGGAAGGAAAGGATCAGCCCCTCCATGGCGTTCACCCGTGCCACCGGGAAGCACCGTGCCCCGAGCCGTCTCACGCGCCACAGCGCCCAGGCCGCCGGCATCGCGGCCCTGGCCACCACCGGAGTCATCGGCTCGCTGGCCTCCCCGGCCATAGCCGCTGACACCGAGGCCGCCGAGGTCGTCGACACCGGCCTCACCCGGGCCATAGCCCTCGACGCCACCCTCGCCGAGCAGATCGACGCGCAGGCCCACGCCCAGAAGCAGCAGGCCGACGTGATCGCCAAGGCGAAGGCCGAGGCCGCCGCCGAAGCCAAGGCCAAGGCCAAGGCCGCCAAGGCCAAGGCGAAGGCGGAGGCGGAGCGCAAGGCGGAGGCCCGCGCCAAGGAGGTCCGTGAGGAGAGGGCCCGCGCCGCCCGCGCTGCCGAGCGCGCCCGGCTGAACGCCTTCCACCTCCCGGTCGCCGGCTCCCACGTCACCACCGGCTACAAGGCCGGCGGTTCGCTCTGGTCCTCCGGCAGCCACTCCGGCGTGGACTTCATGGCCTCCTCCGGCAGCTCCGTTGTCGCGGTCGGCGCGGGGACGGTCGTCGAGGCCGGCTGGGGCGGCGCGTACGGCAACAACATCGTGCTCCGGATGACGGACGGCACGTACACCCAGTACGGCCACCTCGCTTCGATCGGCGTCTCCGTCGGCCAGAGTGTCTCCTCGGGCCAGCAGATCGGCCTCTCCGGCTCCACCGGCAACTCCACCGGACCGCACCTGCACTTCGAGGCCCGCACCACCCCCGAGTACGGCTCCGACATGGACCCCGTCGGCTACCTGCGCTCCCACGGTCTGAACGTCTGACCCCACCGCGCGACCCATCCGCAGGACCCCGCCCGAAGGCCCCGGCACCCGCCGGGGCCTTCGGGAATTCCGGCCCGAAGATATCCGTGGATTCCGGGCTGCCATCGGAAATTCCGGCAGACTGCAATAGAGTCACGGAACAGGCGTCGGGCGGCCGCGTTTCGCGGGGGATCAAGGCGGAGGTTCGGACATGCGCATTCCCGCGCATTCGGTATGCACGGCAATCCGTGACGACATCGTCTCCGGTGTGTACGAGCGCGGCAGCCGCCTCACCGAGGAGTTGCTGGCCCGCCGCTACGGGGTCTCCCGTGTCCCGGTCCGTGAGGCCCTGCGCACGCTGGAGTCCGAGGGCTTCGTGGTCACCCGCAGACATGCCGGCGCGTGTGTCGCCGAGCCCACCGTGCAGGAGGCGGCCGACCTCCTGGAGGTGCGGACGCTCCTGGAGCCGCTGGGCGCGGCACGCGCCGCCCAGCGCCGTACGGAAGCCCATCTGAAGGTGCTCCGGGGCCTGGTCAGGCTGGGCCAGGAGCGGGCCCGCCGGGGCGAGGGCGAGGATCTGCGCTTGCTGGGCGGCTGGTTCCACGAGACCCTCGCCCAGGCCTCCGGCAGCCCCGGTCTCATCGCGCTGCTCACCCAGCTCCGGCACAAGATCGCCTGGATGTACGCGGTCGAGCAGCCGGCCCGCCCGGTCGACGCCTGGGCCGAGCGCGGCGCGATCGTGGACGCCGTGGCGCGCGGCGACGCGGAGCGGGCGAGGGTGCTGACCGCCCAGCACGCGGAACGCGTCACCGGGGCCCACCGGCTGCGCCGCCCGGATCTGCCGGGGCGGCGCACCGCACCCGTTCCCCGCGTGAGCACTTCGCAACATGGCGTAAACACCGCGGGCGTCCGCCATTAACAAATGAGCCGTATACAAAGAGAAGTGAATTATGGGGCGCCGTGTGTGCTGCTCGAATTGCCGATGCGTCACTATTCCCGGAAAAGCGAAAGAGCCGTGATCCTTTGAAAGGGTCACGGCTCTCGCACCTGTCGCGTCCGGCCGGGCCGGAGTCGCTCGGGTCAGACGGTCTCGGGAAGTTCTTCCAGGCCCTCGGCGACCAGCTTCGCCAGCCGGTCCAGAGCGGCCTCGGCGTCGTCCGCTTCGGACGCGAGCACGATCTCCTCGCCACCCTGCGCGCCCAGCCCGAGCACGGCGAGCATGGAGGCGGCGTTCACCGGGTCGCCGTCGGCCTTGGCGATCGTCACGGGGACGCCGGAAGCCGTGGCGGCACGGACGAAGATGGAAGCGGGGCGGGCGTGCAGGCCCTCGGCCCAACCGACGTTTGCGCGGCGCTCAGCCATGGTTCTGCCCTTCACATATCAACGGTTGTCTAGACCAGTCTCTCATGCAGTGCGTGGTGTTGTGCCCGGCCTCCTGTCCGGCCCTGTACTCCGGCGGCCCCGGTCCGGGCCTCCTCGGACTGCCCGGGCGCCGATCTCTCCGCGACCGGGGTCCCCGCCGTAGGCTTTGCGCATGGAGCCCACGCCGGAGCAGAGTCCGCATCACGCGTACCCCGACCACTGGGAAGCGGATGTGGTGCTCCGCGACGGTGGCACCGCGCGCATCAGGCCGATCACCACGGACGACGCCGAGCGACTGGTCAGCTTCTACGAGCAGGTGTCCGACGAGTCGAAGTACTACCGGTTCTTCGCCCCGTATCCGCGGCTATCCGACCGGGACGTGCACCGCTTCACCCATCACGACTACGTCGACCGGGTGGGACTGGCGGTCACGAGCGGCGGCGAGTTCATCGGAACCGTCCGCTTCGACCGCATCAACGACCAGGGCCGCCCCGCCTCCGCGCCCGCCGACGAGGCCGAGGTCGCCTTCCTCGTCCAGGACGCACACCAGGGCCGGGGCGTCGCCTCGGCGCTGCTCGAACACATCGCCGCGGTCGCCCGCGAGCGCGGCATCCGGCGCTTCGCCGCCGAGGTGCTCCCCGCCAACAACAAAATGATCAAGGTGTTCCGGGACGCCGGCTACACCCAGCGCCGCAGCTTCGAGGACGGCTCCGTCCATCTCACGCTCGACCTCGAACCCACCGAGAAGTCCCTCGCCGTCCAGCGCGGCCGCGAACAGCGCGCCGAGGCCCGCTCGGTGCAGCGGCTGCTCGCCCCCGGCTCCGTCGCGGTCATCGGCACCGGCCGCATCCCCGGCGGGGTGGGCCGCACGGTCCTTCGCAACCTCCTCGCCTCCGGCTACACCGGCCGTACGTACGCGGTGAACCGCGCCTTCGACGAGGACCTCACCACCCTCGACGGGGTCCCCGCCCACCGCTCGCTCGGCGAGATCGACGAGCAGGTCGACCTCGCGGTCATCACCGTACCCGCCCACCGGGTCCCCGAGGCCGTCGCCGACTGCGGGGAGCACGGCGTCCAGGGCCTGGTCGTCCTCTCCGCCGGATACGCCGAGCGGGGCGCCGAGGGCCGCGAGCTCCAGCGCGAACTGATCCGCCAGGCCCGCTCGTACGGCATGCGGATCATCGGCCCGAACGCCTTCGGCATCATCAACACCGCCGAGACCGTCCGGTTGAACGCCTCGCTCGCCCCCGAGTCGCCCGCGCGCGGCCGGATCGGACTGTTCACCCAGTCCGGCGCGATCGGCATCGCCCTGCTCTCCGGCCTCCACCGACGCGGCGCGGGCCTGTCCTCGTTCATCTCGGCGGGCAACCGGGCCGACGTCTCCGGCAACGACTTCCTCCAGTACTCCTTCGAGGACCCGGACACCGACGTCGCCCTGCTCTACCTCGAATCGCTCGGCAACCCCCGCAAGTTCACCCGCCTCGCCCGTCGCACCGCCGCCGTGAAGCCCGTCGTCGTGGTCAAGGGCGCCCGGCACAGCGGCTCCACCCCGCCCGGCCACGCGGTCCCGGTCAGCCGCATCCCCGACGCCACGGTCTCCGCGCTGATGCGCCAGGCCGGCGTCATCCGGGTCGACACCGTGACCGAGATGGTCGACGCCGGACTCCTGCTGGCGGGCCAGCCGCTCCCGGCTGGCCCCCGGGTCGCCATCCTCGGCAACTCCGAGTCCCTCGGCCTCCTGACGTACGACGCCTGCCTGGCCGAGGGGCTGCGCCCGCGCCCGCCGATCGACCTCACCACGGCCGCCTCCCCGCAGGACTTCCGGGACGCGCTGGCCGAGGCGCTGGCCGACGGGACCTGCGACGCCGTGATCGTCACCGCCATCCCGTGGGTGGGGGAGAACGGGGAGGCCGAGACCGGCGACGGTGAGGTGCTGGCCGCCGCCCTGCACAGGGCCGTGGCCGGGGGCTCGGCCAAGCCGGTGGCCGTCGTCCACGTGGAGATCGGCGGCCTCGCCGAGGCGCTGGCCGCCGCGTCCAGCACGGCCGCGCCCCGCCCTCGCACGGTGACGCCCGCAGCCCGGGCCCGGGCGGCCACCACAGCCACGACGGGCCCGGCCGCGAGTACCGGCCGGGCCGCGAGCACAGACCCGGCCGCGGGCAAGGGCCCGCAGGCCACCGCCGACCCGGAAGCGAGCCCCGCCCGGGAAACCACCGGCCCCGGCCGCATCCCCGCCTACCCGGCCGCCGAACGCGCCGTACGGGCCCTCGCCGAGGCCGTGAAGTACGCCCAGTGGCGGCGCCAGGCGGCCGTGCCCGGCAAGATCCCCGAGTTCCTCGACGACACCATCGACGAGCCCGGGGCCGCCGCCCTGATCGAGGCACGGCTCGCCACCGCCCCCGACCCGCGCGGGCGCCCGCTCCCCCACGACGAGGCCCGCGAACTGCTCGACCGCTACGGCATCGCCGTCCGCCCCACCCTGCCCGCCTCCGACCCGGAGGCGGCCGTCGCCGCGGCGGCCCGGCTCGGCTATCCCGTAGCGCTCAAGACCACCGCGCCCCACCTGCGCCACCGCGCGGACCTCGGCGGGGTCCGCCTCGACCTCGCCGACGAGGAGGCGCTGCGCCGGGCGTACGGAGACCTCACCGACCTCCTCGGCAAGCCCGCCGAACTGCTCCCCGTCGTCCAGGCGATGGCCCCGCGCGGCGTGGACACCGTCGTGCGGGCCTCCATCGACGCGGCCGCCGGGGCCGTCCTCTCCTTCGGCCTCGCGGGCGCACCCTCCGAACTGCTCGGCGACACCGCGCACCGGCTGGTCCCCGCCACCGACCGCGACGCCGCCGAGCTGATCCGGTCCATCAGGGCCGCCCCGGTGCTGTTCGGCTGGCGCGGCTCGGCCCCGGTCGACACGGCCGCGCTCGAAGAGCTGCTGCTCCGGCTGTCCCGGCTGGTCGACGACCACCCCGAGGTGGTCTCCGTCGCCCTCGAACCGGTCGTCGTCGCCCCGCACGGACTGACCGTGCTCGGCGCGAGCGTCCGGCTCGCCCCGCCGCCCGCCCGGGGCGACCTCGGCCCCCGCCGCCTTCCGAGCTACTGAGCCCCACCGGCGATGGGGGGGCGTCGCGGGGCTGGGCACGCGCTCCCCCAAGCTCTCGGCTTCGATCGAGCAGGGAGGGGCCCCTTCCGGCGTTGTCGTCAACCACCGTGGCTCCGCCCTACCTCAATCCTCCGCCCTGCAGCTGCACTCGCCCGGCCCCGCTCCTTCTTCCATCCCCCCCAATCGCCGGTGGGGCTGACCGCCGGTGCGCACCGGGGCGTCCCGGGCAGTCACCGGCCCGCCGTAGGATGGTGCTCATGGCAAAGACCGGTACGACGACCCAGGGGCTGCGCACGGCGATCGAGCGCAGCGGCTACTACCCGGCCCTCGTGGCCGAGGCGGTGGAGGCCGCCGTCGGCGGGGAACCGGTCGCTTCGTACCTCGTGCATCAGGAGACCACCTTCGACTCCAACGAGGTGCGCCGCCATGTGACGGTCCTCGTCCTGACCGAGCACCGCTTCATCGTCAGCCACACCGACGAGCAGGCCGCCGACACCAGCTCACCGACGCCGTACGCCACCACCTCCACCGAGTCGGTCAAGCTGGAGCGGATCTCCTCCGTCGTGGTCAGCCGGGTGGTGGCCAACCCGGAGAAGTACGTCCCGGGCACCCTGCCCCGCGAGGTCGTCCTCACCATCGGCTGGGGCGCGGTCTCCCGGATCGACCTGGAGCCCGCCGCCTGCGGCGACGCCAACTGCGAGGCCGACCACGGCTACACCGGCAGCTCCACCGCCGACGACCTGAGCCTGCGGGTCAGCGAGGCCGGTGACGGCCCCGACGCCGTGCGCCAGACCCTCGCCTTCGCCCAGTCGCTCTCCGAAGCCACGGCCGCCACCGCGGCGACCGGCCGCTGATGGCCCAGCCGGCCTGGCAGGACCCCGTCCCGCTGTCCCTCGACACCGCGCCCGTGCCCGAGTACGGCAGCGGCTCGCTCGCCGACCTGCTGCCGACCCTCGCCGCCGGACAGGAGGTGCCGGGGTTCGCCGCCGCCATCCCCGAGCTGACCCCGGCCGACCGCAACTGCGTCTTCCTGATCGACGGCCTCGGCTGGGAGCAGATCATCGCGCACCCGGACGAGGCGCCGTTCCTGCACTCCCTGCTCCCCACCTCGCGCGGCGGCACCGGCCGCCCGCTCACCGCGGGCTTCCCCTCCACCACCGCGACCTCGCTGGCCTCGGTCGGCACGGGGCTGCCGCCCGGCGAGCACGGCCTGCCCGGCTACACCGCGCGCAACCCGGAGACCGGCGAGCTGATGAACCAGCTCCGCTGGAGGCCGTGGACGTCGCCGAAGGTCTGGCAGCCGTACCCCACGGTCTTCCAGCTCGCCGACGCCGCGGGCGTGCACACCGCACAGGTCTCCGCGCCGACGTTCGAGCAGACCCCCCTCACCAAGGTCGCGCTCAGCGGCGGCTCCTTCCTCGGCAGGCTCTCCGGCGAGGACCGGATGGACGTCGCCGCCCAGCGTCTGGCCGCCGGCGACCGCTCGCTCGTCTACACGTACTACAGCGAGGTCGACGGCAAGGGCCACCGCTTCGGCACCGACTCGGACGCCTGGCGCGGTCAGCTGATGTATGTCGACGGGCTCGCCCGACGCCTCGCCGAGCAGCTCCCGCCGCGCTCCGCGCTCTACATCACCGCCGACCACGGCATGATCGACATTCCGTTCGACGAGCAGTCCCGGATCGACTTCGACGAGGACTGGGAGCTGCGCGCGGGCGTCGCCCTCCTCGGCGGCGAGGGGCGCGCCCGCCATGTGTACGCGGTGCCGGGCGCACAGTCCGACGTCCTGGCCGTCTGGCGCGAGGTGCTCGGCGAGCAGTTCTGGATCGCGAGCCGGGACGAGGCCATCGCGGCCGGCTGGTTCGGTCCGACGATCGACGAGCGGGTGTACGGACGGATCGGCGACGTGGTCGCCGCCGCCCACGACGACGTGATCATCACGGCCTCCGTCAACGAGCCGCACGAGTCGGCGATGGCGGGCGTGCACGGTTCCCTGACCCCCGTGGAACAGCTCGTCCCGCTCCTCGAAGTGCGCTCGTAACCCCTCCCGCCGTACCCACCCCCCTCCGAAAGGTGCTCGACCCCTCATGCCCGAGCTGGTGTTCTTCTCCGGAACCATGGACTGCGGAAAGAGCACGCTGGCCCTGCAGATCGGTCACAACCGCTCCGCGCGCGGGCTCCAGGGTGTGATCTTCACCCGGGACGACCGCGCGGGGGAGGGCAAGCTCTCCTCCCGGCTCGGCCTGGTGACGGACGCCGTCGAGGCCGAGGAGGGCATGGACCTGTACGCGCACATCGTGGACCGGGTCAGCCGGGGCGGCCGGGTCGACTACGTGATCGTGGACGAGGCGCAGTTCCTTGCCCCCGGCCAGATCGACCAACTGGCCCGCGTCGTCGACGACCTGGGGCTCGACGTCTTCGCCTTCGGTATCACCACGGACTTCCGCACCAAGCTGTTCCCCGGCTCCCAGCGGCTGATCGAGCTGGCCGACCGCATAGAGGCGCTCCAGGTCGAGGCACTGTGCTGGTGCGGCGCCCGAGCCACGCACAACGCCCGTACGGTGGACGGCGAGATGGTCGTCGCGGGTGCCCAGGTCTTCGTCGGCGACGTCAACCGGCAGGCGGGCGAGGTCGGTTACGAGGTGCTGTGCCGTCGGCACCACCAGCGCAGAATGACCGGCGCGGCGGCCCGTGCGGGCACACTGTCGCCGGACGTCCTCCCGGTCAACCACGCCTGACCGCCGGGTCCTGGCGGCCGGGACCATCCCCCGTCCGATGGCCGGTCTTCCCCGCGGAGGCCGGCCGTCGGCATGGCGGGAACCGTTCAGAACCCGGTGCGTCTCTTGGCCGGGTGGCCGGGCCACGGCAACGTGACCCGGCCACCCGACCTACGAGGAGATGGAACGCTACGTCGAGATCGACAAAGAAGTCGGCGACCATCACCTGTTCTACGGGAGCGGTGGCTGAGGATGACAGACGAACAGAGCGGGAGCGCGCCGGCGCCGCAGCCGGCGAAGGCCGGGCTGGAGGTCGTGGCGCAGGGCGTCGCCGAGGGGCTGCCCTCGTACGCGCGGGCCTTCAAGGCCGTCGCCAACGTCGAGGTGGCCCCGCGGGCCACCGTGGCGCGCTCGGCGCCGGAGGCGCTGGTGGAGGCCGACCGGCTGTGGCTGGAGCACGCGCGGACCGCTGCCGTCATCGATGGCGAGGGCTGCTTCCTGGTCCGGGGAGCCGATCGCGACTGGGTCCGGGTGCGCCGCACCTCGCACACCGTGCTCTTCGCCGCCCTCGTACCAGGGGCCGGCTCCATGGTCATCGCGATGTCCCCGGACGGCCGACGACTGTGCGCCCACACCGAGGAGGACGACGACTACTGGATCGTCGTGCACCGTTTCGAGGACCGTCCTGTGTGACCCGGGCGAGACGGCACGGTACCGGCGGCAGCGCCTCCGTACCGTGAAGCCCGCCGCCGATCCCCGCGACCACCTGGGGCTCGACGTCTTCGCCTTCGCCATCACCACGGACTTCCGCACCCAGCTGTTCCCCGGATCCAGCGGCTGATCGACGAAGCCCTGCGGCCGGCGCCTGCGAGTCCGCATCGGTCGGCAGGCAGCGGAGCCGTTATGGGTGGGAAGGTTTCCAGCCGCCATGACCAGTCGTGAAACCCGTCTCGACCATGCGTTCTTGAGCGGAGGCACAGGTCAGCGGCCGTGCCCCGCACGGCTGGATCTGTGCGGCGGCCAGCGGGGCACGTTGCTGCCCGGGGGCGTGGCTGTCAGCATTCCGGAGCGCGCACTACGCGGCGGCCGGGGCAACGGGTCAGAGCCCGGGCCGGGCCCCCCCACCCGTTGGTTCTGCCCGAAGGACGACCAACAAGGAGTGCTCACCTCATGGTGCGATCGAAACTGCGGATGCTGCTGCTCGGCCTCGTCGGAGCCTTCGCTCTGCTCGGCGCGGTCATCGCCCCCGCGACGGCCACGCCTGCCGGCGCACCCAACGCCTCGTCCGGCACCGCGGCCGCCGGGTTCTGGTCCTGCACGGTTCCGCCCGGCTACGTGTACACGAACACGCAGTCCACTCTGAGCTGTTCCACCAGCGGCTTCAGAACGCAGTACTACGTGCAGCCTCCCCAGGACGGGCTGTGGGCCTGCACGACCGCTTCCGGCTTCACCTACTCGAACACGCAGTCCACTCTGAGCTGCTCGACCGGCAGCGGATTCCGCACCAAGTACTACCTGAAGACTCCGAAGACCGGGCTGTGGGCCTGCACGGTGCCCTCCGGCTTCACCTACACGAACACGCAGTCCACTCTGAGCTGCTCGACCGGCAGCGGATTCCGCACCATGTACTACCTGCGGGCCCTGTGACCGCCCGCTGACCGGACGGGGTGCGGTTCCTGGCCGGAGATCCGGTGCGGAACCGCACCCCGCGCCGACCACCGGGGCGGCCGCTGCTTCATGCGGTCGTCCCGCGGGCGGCCCGGACCAGCCTGAGCGCACTTCAACGGCCGTGCCGACGCGACGGACCGGGTACGACGAGACGGGCGCGAGCGGGTTCGGCGCGAGGCCGTGGGACGCTCCTGGCCGCGGGACACCCCTCAGCTTTCGCCGGACCCGCTCCCGGAGGGCCGGACGACGGTGAAGACGGCCCCCTCCGGATCCGCGACCGTCGCCGACCGGCCGCTCGCCCCTTCGCGCGGCGGCTGCAGGATGCGCCCGCCCAGCTCCACCACCCGGGCCGCGGTCAGATCGGTGTCGGCGACCTCGAAGTAGGTCATCCAGTGCGGTCCCCGGTCGCGCGGCAGTGCGTGGCCGACGCCGTGCAGGGCTGCCACCGGGATGCCGTCCAGATGCAGGGTCTGGTAGTCGAAGTCGGCCGAGACGACCGCCTCCGTCTCGTAGCCGAAGACCGTCTGGTAGAACTTCGCGACCATCGAGGTCTCCTGGGTCACCAGCTCGTTCCAGACAGGGGTGCCGGGCACGCCCGCCGTCATCGTGCCGATGTGCTCCGAGCCCTGCCAGATGCCGAAGACCGCTCCGTTCGGGTCCGAGGCGATGGCGAGCCGCCCGGCCTCGCCCGCGTCCAGCGGGCCGACCGCGACCGTCCCACCGCAGGAGCGGATGGCTTCCGCGGTGGCGTCGGCGTCGTCCGTGGCGAGGTAGGTGGTCCACGCGATCGGGAGATGCCGGTCGGGCGACAGCTGGCCGATGCCCGCGACCTCCTTGCCGTGCAGCAGTCCGCGCACGTAGGGGCCCAGTTGTTCGGGGCCCGGCCGGAACTCCCAGTCGAACAGGGCCCCGTAGAACTCCTGGGTCGTGGTCAGGCCGTGCACGATCAGACTCACCCAGCAAGGTGTTCCGGGCGTGTGTCGGGCGGCAGCCTCGGTCATCGTCTTCTCTCCTCGGACCGTTGTGGTGGCCGTGCGGGGGGAACGGGACAGGTACGCCGTCCCGGGTCGGGAAGCGGCCCGCGTGCCCCGTGCAGATGCTCGCACCCCCCGGCACGGGAGGCGCACCGGCCGCGCCGCGTCGTCCGGGTTCTCGACGAAGGACGACCGGTATTCCCGTCGGCCGTCCCTTCCGATGCTGTTACGGGTGCCAGGGCCTCTGCGCGAGGATGGCACCCATGAAGCCCATCATTACCGCATCCGAATGCGCGAGCGAGTCGGCCGGGCCGCGCCCGCCGGTGCTCCTGGACGTCCGCTGGCAGCTCGGCGGTCCCGACGGCCGCCCCGACTACGAGGCCGGTCATCTGCCCGGCGCGGTCTTCGTCGACCTCGATACGGAACTGGCCGGTCCGGCGGGCGACGGCGGCCGCCACCCCCTCCCGGACCCGGAGGCCTTCGGGTCCGCGATGCGCCGGGCCGGGGTCGGCCAGGACACCCCCGTCGTGGTGTACGACGGCGGGCAGGGCTGGGCCGCGGCGCGCGCCTGGTGGCTGCTGCGCTGGACGGGGCACCCGGACGTACGGGTCCTGGACGGCGGCCTCGCCGCTTGGACGGGCGACCTCTCCACCGAGACCCCGCACCCTGCCGAGGGCGATTTCCGGCCGAAGCCCGGGGCCCTGCCCACGCTGGACGCGGAAAGTGCGGCGGCCTTCGCCCGGTCGGGTCTGCTGCTGGACGCACGCGCGGCGGAGCGCTACCGGGGCGATGTGGAGCCGATCGACCGCGTCGGCGGCCATATCCCCGGGGCCGTCTCCGCGCCGACCACACAGAACGTCGACGAGCACGGGCGCTACCTCCCGGCCGAGCGGCTCGTCGCCCGGTTCGCCGGACTGGGGGCGGAGGGAAGCACCGAGGGCGTGGGCGTCTACTGCGGATCCGGGGTCTCCGGCGCGCACGAGGTACTGGCCCTGGAGATCGCCGGCTTCCGAGGCGTCCTGTACCCCGGCTCCTGGTCCGAATGGTCCTCGGACCCCTCCCTGCCGGTCGCCACGGGTCCCGAGCCCCAGTAGGCCCGCCGCGCGACGGGCGAACGGTAAGGGAACGGGGTCCGTACGCGACTGCGTACGGACCCCGCTCCCACCGGTGGGCATTCCCGGTCAGTCCTGCTTCTTGCGCCGGGTGCCGAAGACGATCTCGTCCCAGCTCGGCACGGCGGCACGGCGGCCCGGCCGGACTCCGTCCGCCTCGGCCTGACGGTCCGTCGTCCCGGTCAGCCGGTCGCGGTGGCCGGCCACCGCACGGGGCATCAGCACATCCGCGTACGCGGACCCCGCACCCGCCGAAGCGGCGGCGGGCGGCTCGTCCGCCTCCGTCTCCTCCGCCGGTTCCAGCGCGGGCGGCTCGGGCTGCGTGGGCCGCTCGGGGACGACCATGTCGCCGCGGAAGCTCGGCACCGCCTCCAGCAGGCTGGTCAGCGAGTCGCGCTCACCGGCCGAAGCACTGCTCACGTACTCCTCGGGCTCGGCGGCGGCCGGGGCGGGCCGCTCGATCTGCCGGTCGAGGGCCCGGTCGCGGTCGATCTGCCGGTCGAGGCTCCGGTCCAGCGGCCGGTCGCGCGGCAGCCGGGCGATCCGGGGCACGAACGGGAAGCTGGGCTCGGGCGCGGCGACGTCGTCGGTCTCGCCGATCAGCGAGCGCGCCTCGTCGTCCACGGCCTGGACCAGCCGTCTGGGCGGGTCGTACGTCCAGCTCGCCGAGTGCGGTTCGCCCGCGACCCGGTAGACCAGCAGGACTTCCCAGGTGCCGTCGTCGCGGCGCCACGAGTCCCACTGAACGGTTTCCTTGTCGGCACCGCGCAGCAGGAGACGCTCCTGCACCGCCTCGCCGAGCTGGGGGCCGGTGTTCTCGCCGGGACGGCGTACGGGAGTCTTCCGGGCCCGCTCGGCCATGAAGGCGCGCTCCGCGAGCACGGGGCCCTCGAAGCGGCGTACACGGTCGACGGGGATGCCCGCGAACTGGGCGACCTCCTCCGCGGAGGCACCGGCCCGTATACGGGCCTGGATGTCGCGGGGCCGGAGGTGGCTCTCCACCTCGATCTCGATCTGGCCGAGCCGGGCGCGGTCGTTGCGCACGGCGGCCCGCAGCCGCTCGTCGATCGGAAGCGTGTACTCCGTGCTGTCCGCAGCCTTGAGCACCAGTCGTGTGCCGTCGTTGGAGACGGCCACGACACGCAGTTCGGGCATGGGAACCTCCCGGGTGGTGCCTGCCGACGTCACGTGCGTCGCTGCTTCCGCTAGTCGAGTGTGACCTGCCCGGGTGCAGCCTGCCACAACCTTGCCAAGTTGCCCGGCGTGTCGGGCGCTCGTCCTGGTGCGCCACCATGACACGGTTACCCATTGCGACCCAAAGTGACCGATTTGGCCGCTCTGTGCAGCAAGCACCCGTGTGATGCCTTGACGCCGCCGTTTCGAGTGCCGTCGGCCCCCTCCGGTGGCTGCGGATTCCCACGTCGGAGTCCGCCCCAGGGCTCGTCACAGTACTCCATTCGGGCCACCGGGGTGGACCGGCGCGCCGCCGAAGTTCTCGCGGGGCGCGGGAGTTGAGATACCCAGTTCTCCGTGAAATGCCCCTGATGCGTGTCGTGCTTCACACAATCGCCGGAAACGGAACTATCCACTTCGCTCAAATGTCCCTTCTTGTTGCATGGTGGGAGAGATGTCAAGCAGGGGCTGGTAATGGTTCAGAAGCCGGAAAGTGACATAGAACCGAAGGAAAGGCGCATAGATCTGAGTCTCCCGCAGGTCGCCGGGAGTGCCGTGGCGGCCGTCGCGGCAGCGGTACTGGCCTCGCAGTTGGGCGTGTACGGCACGATCGCAGGCGCGGGCGTGATGAGTATCGTCGCCACCTGCGGCGGTTCGGTCTTCCAGCACTTCTTCCGCCGCACCGGCGAGCAGATCCGCGAGGTGACGGTCCAGGTGACCCACCCGGAGGGCCGCCAGGTGACGGTGCACACCAAGGAGACGACGCCCGCCGGGCAGGGAGCCGCCGCCCGGCGGTCCGAGCCGGAGCCGGCCGACGACGCCACCACGGTGCTGCCCACGGTCGACCCGGGCACGGTCCCGGAGGTGATCCCGGACGCGGAGCACACACAGCTGCTGAAGCCCGTCGACACCGACCGGACGCAGCTGCTGGACCTCGGCGACGCGCGGACCCGGATGCTCCGCGTCCCGCCGTCCGGGGGTCCTGGAGCCGACGACCGTACGCGACTGCCGGCGCGGGCCGACGACCGTACGCGGATGCTCCCGCGAGCCGGAGCCGGCCCGGACGTGGCCGACGACGCGTTCAGCGACGGCGTCACCCACGGCACTCGGATGCGCGGCTGGAAGCGTCCCGCGCTCACGGCGGCAGCGGTATTCGCCGTCTCCATGGCCGGGATCACCGCGTTCGAGATGATCTCGGACAACGATCTCAGCGGCGGTCAGGGCACCACCCTCGGCTCCGTCGTACGCGGCGGCGACCGGGACTCCGGACCCGCCGACCCCAAGCCCTCCGGGGACACCGGCCAGGACGGGGGAGAGGGCGAGCGGCGGCCGACCCCCGGCAGCGGCACCGGTTCGGACCCCGCCACGGACGACGGCGACGGCAGCGGCAGGAGCCCGGACCCCGGTACGGGCACGGGTGGTGACGACCCGACCACCGGGCCCACCCCCACTCCCACCCCGACGCCCTCCGGCGACGGCGACGAGACCACGCCCGACCCGACGCCGCCCACCCCCTCCACCCCCGGCGACGCCGGATCCGGCACGCCTTCGACCCGCACAGGCATCGCCCCCGGGCAGGGCGAGCAGGCCCCGCCCGACGCCGACGCCGGGTGACCGACGTACCGGCACAGCGCGCGACACGCGTCGGCCCCGGCCCTCCCGATCGGGAGGGCCGGGGCCGACGGCGTATCGGAGGCCGGCGGAGCTCAGTCGCCGAGCACGCGCCGCAGGTAGTCGTTGCCGAACAGGCGGTCCGGGTCCAGCCGGTCGCGCAGCGCGGTGAACTCACCGAAGCGCGGGTAGACCTCCGCCAGATAGGCCGCGTCCCGGGTGTGGATCTTGCCCCAGTGCGGCCGGCCGGCGTGCGCGGTCATGATCCGCTCGACCGCCGTGAAGTACGAGCGGTGCGGCGTGCCCCTGTAGAGGTGGACGGCGATGTACGCGCTGTCCCGGCCCGAGGCGGTCGACAGGGCCATGTCGTCGGCAGGCGCGGTACGCACCTCGACCGGGAAGCTGATCTTCAGCGGTGACCGCTCGACCATGGCCCTCAGTTCCCGCAGCGCGGCCACCGCCTGCTCGCGCGGAACGGCGTACTCCATCTCCACGAACCGCACCCGGCGCGGGCTGGTGAACACCTTGTACGGGATGTCGGTGTACGTACGCGCCGACAGCGCCCGGCTGGAGAGCCTGGCGATCGAGGGGATCGTCGCCGGGACCGCGCGGCCGAGCGAACAGGCGACCTGGAAGACCCCGTTGGACAACAGCTCGTCGTCGATCCAGCTGCTCACCCTCCCGGGCGGGGCGGCCGGACCGGCGCTGCGGTTGTTGCGCTTGGTGTTGCAGTTCCCGGTGTGCGGGAACCAGTAGAACTCGAAGTGCTCGTTCTCGGCGACCAGGGAATCGAAGTCCGCGGTGACCCGGTCGAAGGTCATCGCCTCCTCACGGGCGGTCAGCAGGAAGATCGGCTCCACGGCGAGGGTGACGGCGGTGATCACCCCGAGGGCGCCGATCCCGACCCGGGCCGCGGCGAAGATCTCCGGATTCTCCCCGGCCGAGCAGCGCAGCACCGTGCCGTCGGCGGTGACCAGCTCCAGTGCGCGGATCTGTGCAGCTATCGACGCCGAGTCGCGGCCCGTGCCGTGCGTACCGGTGGAGGTTGCCCCGGCGATCGTCTGCTCCATGATGTCGCCCATGTTCGTGAGCGACAGGCCCTCGCGGGCGAGAGCGGTGTTGAGCCGCTTGAGCGGAGTGCCCGCCTCCACCGTCACGGTCATCGCCGTACGGTCGATGTCCCGGATCCCGGTGAGCAGGTCCGGGCGTATCTGCACCCCGTCCGTGGCGGCCGCCGCGGTGAAGGAGTGCCCCGCGCCGACCGGCTTCACCTTCAGTCCCTCCGCGCCCGCCCGGCGCAGCACGTCCGCGAGCTCGTCCACGGACGCGGGGGACTCGGTGCGGGCAGGCCGGGCGGTGACGGTACCCGCCCAGTTACGCCACGCGCTCGTCGTCGTCCGTGCGTAGGTGTCGGTCATCTTCCCCGCGCCCTCCCGTCGCAGCCGGCCCGGCCAGCCGGCGATACCCCAGGAACGCCACCGCCGCCGCGAGAGCTCCCGCCACGGCGGGCACCGCGTACCCCGCCTTCGCCCCTGCGGCGTCGACCACCCAGCCGGCGGCCGAGGAGCCGAGCGCCACTCCGACCGCGAGCCCGGTACTGGTCCAGGTCATGCCCTCGGTCAGCTTGGTGCGCGGTACGTGCGCTTCGACGAGGGCCATGGTGGTGACCATCGTCGGTGCGATGGCGAGGCCCGCGACAAAGAGCGCCACGGCCAGCAACGGAAGGTTCCCGGCCAGTTGGAGGGGGATCATACTCACGGCCATCGCGCAGACACCCACCAGCCACCTGGTCGAGGGGTTCCCCTTGAGGTGCAGCAGCCCGAACACGGCCCCCGCGAGGCACGACCCGAGCGCGTAGACGGCCAGCACCAGGGAGGCCGCGGCCTTGTGGCCGCGCTCCTCGGCGAAGGCCACGGTCACCACGTCCACGCCCCCGAAGATCGCGCCCGTCGCCACGAAGGCGGCCACCAGCACCTGGAGCCCCCGCGAGCGCAGCGCCGAGCCCCCCCCTGTGTGCTGCGACTTCGGGTGCGGCACCGGCTCGGTCGCGCGCTGCGCGGTCAGCCAGAACACGCCGACCAGCAGGAAGGCGGCGGCGATCAGCGGTCCCGCCTCCGGGAACCAGGCGGTGGACAGGCCGATGGAGATGATCGGGCCGAAGATGAAGCACACCTCGTCGACGATCGACTCCCATGCGTAGGCGGTGTGCAGATCCTGGCTCGAACCCCGGTGGATCGCCGCCCAGCGGGACCGGACCATCGACCCCACGCTCGGCACACAGCCCGCGCCCGCCGCGAAGACGAACAGCGCCCACTCCGGTGCCCCCTGCTGGGCGCAGATCAGCAGACCCGCCACCGCCGCCACCGCCACCAGCGTGACCGGGCGCAGTACCCGCCGCTGCCCATGGCGGTCGACCAGCCGGGAGACCTGGGGGCCGCAGACCGCCGCCGACATCGCCAGGGTCGCGGAGAGCGCCCCGGCCAGCCCGTAGCGGCCGGTGAGCTGGGAGATCATCGTCACGACGCCGATGCCCATCATGGACAACGGCATCCGGCCGAAGAAGCCCGCTGCGGAGAACCCCTTGGAACCGGGGGCGGAGAAAATGACGCGGTAGGGGCTGGGCAAGGGGTACTCCGGTGGTGCCTGTCAGGCTTATAGGTGGCCGATACAGCTTACGGCCGGGCAGCTGCGCCGGACACCGGATTCCGGGGCGCTCCCGGGGGAGCGGCACAGGTGCCCGGAACCCCGGGGTCTCTTTGGCCTTCCCGGTCTTCCCGACAGGGCGTCGGATGTCGGTTGCCGCCCTGTCGGAGGCGGGTGGCAGGATCGATGCCATGTCCGATCTGCGCGATCCCGCTCCCTACGACGCCCTGCTGCTGCTCTCCTTCGGCGGTCCCGAGGGCCCGGACGACGTGGTCCCGTTCCTGGCGAACGTGACCCGCGGCCGCGGCATCCCCGAGGAACGCCTCAAGGAGGTCGGCAAGCACTACTTCCTGTTCGGCGGGGTCAGCCCGATCAACGCGCAGAACCGCGCACTGCTCGACGCGCTGCGCGAGGACTTCGCCGACCACGGCCTGGATCTCCCGGTCTACTGGGGCAACCGCAACTGGGCGCCGTATCTGACCGACGTCCTGCGCGAGATGACCGCCGACGGACACCGCCGGATCGCCGTCCTCGCCACCAGCGCCTACGCCTCCTACTCAGGCTGCCGCCAGTACCGCGAGAACCTCGCCGAGTCGCTGGCCGCCCTGGAGGCCGAGGGGCTGCCCGTGCCCCGGGTCGACAAACTGCGGCACTACTTCAACCACCCCGGCTTCGTGACGCCCATGGCGGACGGTGTCCTGGCCTCGCTCGCCGACCTCCCCGAGGACGTCCGCGCGGGCGCGCACATCGCGTTCACCACCCACTCCGTCCCGACCTCCGCCGCCGACGCCTCGGGCCCGGCCGATGCGCACGGCGAGGGCGGCGCGTATGTCGCCGAGCACCTCGACGTGGCCCGGCTGATCATCGAGGCGGTGCGCGAGGAGACCGGCGTCGAGCACCCCTGGCAGCTCGTCTACCAGTCCCGCAGCGGCGCCCCGCACATCCCGTGGCTGGAGCCCGACATCTGCGATCACCTGGAGACCCTGGGCGCCGAGGGCGTCCCCGCGGTCGTGATGGCGCCCATCGGCTTCGTCTCGGACCATATGGAGGTGCTGTACGACCTCGACACCGAGGCCACCGCGAAGGCCGCCGAGATCGGTCTGCCGGTCCGCCGGTCCGCCACGGTGGGCGACGACCCGCGCTTCGCCGCCGCCGTACGGGACCTGGTCCTGGAGCGCGCCGGGCGTGAGCGGGGGCTGCCGGTGCGGCCCTGTGCCCTGGGCTCCCTCGGCCCCTCCCACGACCTCTGCCCCGTCGGCTGCTGTCCCGCCAGGACCCCTAAGCCCGCCGCCGCGGGCGCCGACAGCCCGTACGTGCAGCCCGTACGCACCGACCCCTTGGGAGCGCCGTGACCGACCCCGCCCTGTCCGAACTGCTCGACCTCGCCCTGGAGGCCTCCCGCCGCGCCGGAGCCCTGCTGCGCGACGGCCGCCCGGCCGACCTGGGGGTGGCCGCGACCAAGTCCAGCCCCATCGACGTGGTCACCGAGATGGACATCGCCGCCGAGAAGCTGATCACCGGCTACCTCTCCGACTTCCGCCCCGACGACGGCTTCCTCGGCGAGGAGGGGGCCAGCTCCCCGGGCAGCACCGGCATCCGCTGGGTCATCGACCCGCTCGACGGCACGGTGAACTACCTCTACGGTCTGCCCACCTGGGCCGTCTCCATCGCCGCCGAGCGTGACGGCGAGCGGGTCGTGGGCGTCGTCGAGGCCCCGATGCGCCGGGAGACCTCCTGGGCGGTCCTTGGCGGTGGTGCGTTCGGGAACGGTGAAGCCCTGCGCTGCCGGCCCGCCCCGCCGCTGGACCAGGCCCTCGTCTCGACCGGCTTCAACTACGTCGCCCACGTCCGCGCCCACCAGGCGGACATCGCCCAGCAGCTGATCCCCAGGCTCCGGGACATCCGGCGCAGTGGCTCGGCGGCAGTCGACCTCTGCGACGTGGCGGCCGGCCGGCTGGACGGCTACTACGAGCGCGGACTGCACCCCTGGGACCTGGCCGCGGGCGACCTCATCGCCCGGGAGGCGGGCGCGCTGACCGGCGGCCGCCCGGGGCTGCCCGCCGACGGCGACCTGACGGTGGCCGCCGGCCCCGGCGTCTTCGAGCCGCTGCAGGCGGCCCTCGACGAACTGGGCGCCTGGCACGACTGACGGGACGCCCGGCCGGCGAAAGGCCCTGACGGGGGGCCTGAGGCCGCCGCACACGCCACAGGGCCCCGGAACACCATGACGGTGTCCGGGGCCCTGTGGCGTACGGATCAGGCGCTGGTGGCGCTGATCTCCACGCCGTGCTCGGCGGCGAGACGGCGGAGATCGTCCAGCTCGCCCTGTTCGACGTCCGCGAGGAAGTCGTCGCCGTCCTCGCGCGCCCGCGTGAGGCCGGACTCGGTCGTCTTGATGCGTTGCAGCAGACCTGCGGTGAAAGCGTCCATGATGCGCCCCCTCATCGTGGGTCGGTGGCACGGGGGTGTGCCCGGGATCCCTCCGGCCGGGGAGCCGGAGGAGCGGGTGATCGCGCCGCCGCTCCGGGTGAAAAGGAGCGGGCCGTGGCATGCCACGTGACAGGCGTGATCGCGGGTGTGAACCCCTCTTCCCCGCGCCGAGGCTCAGAGAAACCTCAACTGGCCCGGAAATCCGCCGCCTTCCCGGCGGGAAGCCGCCCGGAGGCCCGGCCGGCCCGCCGCCTTACCGCCGGTTTATACGCGTTACGGGCAGGATGGAAGCGCACAGTCGGCATTGCTGCCCGTGTCCGAGCGGCCCCCGCGTGGGCCGCTCGATCTGTGAACCCATCGAAGGACCGAAGGAAGGACTGCGCCGTGCGCGTACTCGTCGTCGAGGACGAGCAGCTGCTCGCCGATGCGGTGGCCACCGGACTGCGCCGGGAGGCCATGGCCGTCGACGTCGTCTACGACGGTGCCGCGGCCCTGGAGCGCATCGGGGTCAACGACTACGACGTCGTCGTGCTGGACCGGGACCTCCCGGCGGTGCACGGCGACGACGTCTGCCGCAGGATCGTCGAGCTCGGCATGCCCACCCGGGTGCTCATGCTCACCGCGTCCGGCGACGTCAGCGACCGGGTCGAGGGCCTGGAGCTGGGCGCCGACGACTATCTGCCCAAGCCCTTCGCCTTCAGCGAGCTGACCGCCCGGGTGCGCGCGCTGGGCCGCCGTACGACGGTGGCGCTGCCGCCCGTCCTGGAGCGTGCCGGCATCAAGCTCGACCCGAACCGCCGCGAGGTCTTCCGCGACGAGGCGGAGATCCAGCTCGCGCCGAAGGAGTTCGCGGTGCTGGAGGTCCTCATGCGCAGCGAGGGCGCGGTCGTCTCGGCGGAACAGCTGCTGGAGAAGGCCTGGGACGAGAACACCGACCCCTTCACCAACGTGGTGCGGGTCACGGTCATGACGCTCCGCCGCAAGCTCGGCGAACCGCCCGTGATCGTCACCGTGCCGGGCTCCGGATACCGGATCTGAGGACCATGCCCACCACCCCGGAGCCCCCCGTGGCGCCTCCGAAGCCCACCTGGGAGCCCAAGCAGCAGGAGCCCCCGTACCCCTGGCTGCGCCCGACCATCCGGATACGGCTCACGCTGCTGTACGGCGGGATGTTCCTGATCGCGGGCATCGTGCTGCTGTCGATCATCTACATGCTGGCCGCGCAGGCCCTCCACGACGCGGGAAGCGTGGCCTTCCGGGTCGCCGGGACCAACGTCCAGATCACCAGCGACACCTGCCCGCAGCTCGGCGCCGCGCTCAACAACGACCAGCTGAACGAGGCCATCAAGGACTGCACGTCGGCCCAGCGGCAGCACGCACTGGACAGCCTGCTGAACCGTGCCCTTCTCGCCCTGGTCGGCCTCAGCGTGATCGCCTTCGCCTTCGGCTACGCCATGGCCGGGCGCGTCCTGTCCCCGCTCGGCCGGATCACCCGGACCGCGCGCCGGGTGGCCGGTACGGACCTCACCCGGCGGATCGAGCTGGACGGCCCGGACGACGAGCTCAAGGAGCTGGCGGACACCTTCGACGACATGCTGGACCGGCTGGAGCGGGCCTTCACCGCGCAGCAGCGGTTCGTCGGCAACGCCTCGCACGAGCTGCGCACCCCGCTGGCGATCAACCGCACCCTGCTGGAGGTCCATCTCTCCGACCCGGAGGCTCCGCCGGAGCTCCACCAGCTCGGCAAGACCCTCCTGGCCACCAACGAGCGCAGCGAGCAGCTGGTGGAGGGCCTGCTGCTGCTGGCCCGCAGCGACAACCAGATCGTCGAGCGCAAACCGGTCGACCTCGCCGAGGTCGCCGAGCGCGCCATCGACCAGACCCGGGCGGAGGCGCTGGCCAAGGAGGTCGAGATTCGTGGCGAGCGGGGATCGGCCGTGGTCCAGGGCAACGGGGTGCTGCTGGAGCGGATCGCCCTGAACCTCGTGCAGAACGCCGTGCGCTACAACGTGCCCGAGGACGGCTGGGTGGAGGTCATCACCGAGCTACGGGACGGGCATGCCCTGCTCGTCGTCTCGAACACCGGCCCGGTGGTCCCGGCGTACGAGATCGACAACCTCTTCGAGCCCTTCAGGCGGCTGCGTACGGAGCGTACGGGCAGCGACAAGGGGGTCGGGCTCGGCCTGTCGATCGCGCGGTCCGTCGCGCGGGCCCACGGAGGCCGTATCATCGCGGAGCCCCGCGAGGGCGGTGGGCTCGTGATGCGCGTCACCCTGCCGGTCTGAGAGGCTGCACGATGTGACTCTGCACCGAATCCCCATGTTCGCTTTGGGCGGAATTTTCAGGACCCGTCCCCGGGTGGATCGTGTGTGATCGATCACAGAGCCGATTTTCCGACCATCTACTCTCCGTGATCGCGACTCTGTCGGAAAGCCGGTAATCGTCCGGGTTTTCGGGGATCGTTATCACGGGAAGTACACGGGGTGGCACCTGTGAACTGCACAGTCGGGACCGTGTACGGTCCCCATCGCCACCCAAGCCGAGCCTCGCCGAGGCGCACGGTTGGGTGTCGATTGAGTAACAGACCTTGATGTGAGGCAAAATCTCCGCCTCAGGTCGGGCACAAGTCCGGCCTCTCACGCGTTACGTGCGCTGAGACACCCGTAGACACCCAAGAGGGGGAGAGCGACATGGCAACGGATTACGACACCCCACGCAAGACCGACGACGACGTGGACCAGGACAGCCTCGAAGAGCTCAAGGCACGTCGGAGCGACAAGACGGCCTCCGCCGTCGACGTCGACGAGTTCGACGCGGCCGAAGGACTCGAGCTGCCCGGCGCGGACCTCTCCAACGAGGAGCTGGCCGTCCGGGTGCTGCCCAAGCAGGCCGATGAGTTCACCTGCATGAGCTGCTTCCTGGTGCACCACCGCAGCCAGCTGGCCCGCGAGAAGAACGGTCAGCCCATCTGCCGCGACTGCGACTGAGGTCGAGTCGGCCGTGGCAGGCGAGACACCGTTCCGGAAGCGGCGCCCCTGGCGTCGGCACGGCCCGGAGGCGAACCAGGACGGTACAGGCGGCACAGGCCCGGCAGGAGGCGGAAACGCGTCTGCCGAGCGGTCCGCCGCCCTGCCGGATCACTCCGGCAGTTCCGACGACGAGCGGGGCCGTTCGGCCTCGCTCGAAGTGGCCGGGGCGGCAGCGTCGCCGGACCGGGCCGGAGAGCAGGACAGGGCGGATCCCACGACCGGGGGCCGCCTGCACGCAGTGAAACGGGGCGTACGCAAGAGCGGGGAGAACGCAAAGGCACTGGCCGCACAGCTGGCCGACCGCATCATCGATACGGCCCCGCGCGTGCCGGTGCGCGATCTCGCCACCCTGCGGAGGCAGTTTCCCGGGCTGGGGCCCGAGGAACTGGCCGACAAGCTGGTCACCGGAGCCTGCCGGGCCACCGCGACCGTCGGCGCAGGCGTCGGGGCCGCCGCCATGATGCCCGTACCGCCCGCCATGGTCGCCGAGCTGGCGGCGGAGGTGACCGGCGTCGCCGCGATCGAGATGAAGCTCGTCGCCGAGCTCCACGAGGTCTACGGCCGCCGACCCCCCGGCAATCTGGGCCAGCGCAGCACCGCGTATCTGACGTCGTGGACGGAGGAACGCGGCATCGACGTCACCCGGCCCACCACGCTCAACGCCGCCCTGGGCGGCCAGATGAAGCGTGAGCTGCGCCAGCAGATCACCAAGCGCATGGCGCGCAATCTGCCCAACCTGATCCCGTTCATGATCGGCGCCGCCGTCGGCGCCATGATGAACCGCCGTGACACCCGCAAGCTCGCCGACCGGGTCAGGAACGACCTGCGCAAGCATCAGACCCCCTGGGACCGGCTGGCCGAGCTGCCTCCGCTGGAACAGCCCCCGCACCCGGCCGAACTGCCCAAGGAGATCGAGGGCCCCTGAGCCCCGCCCGGGCCCCTCGCGGTCGGATCAGACCGTCGGGGCACCGCTCAGAGCCGCCGCCAGGCCCCGCGGGTCCCGGGTAGAGAGATAGACGTACGGAGTCGGGTCGTCCGGATCCGTGACCTCCACCCGCACCGCCGTCTCCACATAGCCGCGCAGCAGCATGAACGCACGGGCGTCCGCCTTGTGGGTGCGCCAGGCCCGCGCCTCCTCGGCGTCCAGCGCCTCCGGCTCACCGAGCGCCGACAGCGGGATCCGGGCGTCGCCGGCGACGAGTGCCCCCGCCACCACCCGGATCCGGGCGGAGCCGTAACTGCTCACCAGGACCGCGGCCGCGGCCGTGCCGCCGACCAGCCCGGCGAGCAGCGGCAGGGTGCCCAGCGGCAGCAGCATCAGAGCGCAGGCGATACCGATCCCGAAGGCGATGAACCACCAGGAGCGGGGTGCGGTGAGACGTTCGTCGAAGGGCGGTGCGGAAGGCTGCATGGAACAAGCTTGGCACGGCGCGACCGGCGGACCGCCGCGCGGGTAAGGTCTGCGCCTGTGAGTGGAACATCAGCAGCTCTGACACCCCCGGCCGACGCCGTCGCGCCGGTCCGGCACCCCGACGCGCCCGCCCCCGGCGAGCTCCTCGGAGCGCACTACGAACACTGCTTCGGCTGCGGCGGGGGACAGTCGCACGGACTGCACCTGATGGCGCGGGCCGGTGAGGGCGTGAGCGTCACCGCCGAGTTCACCGTGCAGTCCGCCCATCAGGGCGCCCCGGGCCTCGCCCACGGCGGGGTGCTCGCCACGGCGCTGGACGAGACGCTCGGCTCGCTGAACTGGCTGCTGCGCACGATCGCGGTGACCGGACGGCTGGAGACCGACTTCGTCCGTCCCGTCCCCGTGGACACCGTGCTGCACCTCGACGCCCGGATCACCGCCGTGCACGGCCGGAAGATCTACTCCACCGCCACCGGCCGGATCGGCGGTCCCGAAGGCCCCGTCGCGGTCCGGGCCGACGCCCTCTTCATCGAGGTCAAGGTCGACCACTTCATCGACAACGGCCGGCCCGCCGAGATCCAGGCGGCCATGTCCGACCCCGACCAGGTCAGGCGCGCCCGCGCCTTCGAGGTGAACCCGTGATGCGCAACCCCGTCGACGTGCTGATCCGCCTTCTCGACCCGGACGTGCCGATTCCGGCGTACGGACACCCGGGTGACGCCGGGGCCGACCTGGTGACCACCGAGGCCGCCGAACTCGCCCCCGGCGAGCGCGCGGTGCTGCCCACCGGTGTGTCGATCGCGCTGCCCGACGGGTACGCCGCGTTCGTGCACCCCCGCTCCGGCCTCGCGGCCCGCTGCGGAGTAGCCCTCGTGAATGCCCCAGGGACCGTGGATGCCGGGTACCGTGGGGAGATCAAGGTGATCGTGGTCAACCTCGATCCACGCGAGAGCGTGCGATTCGAACGGTTCGACCGGATTGCCCAATTGGTTGTCCAGCAGGTCGAGAAGGTGCGCTTCCACGAGGTGGCGGAACTTCCCGGCTCGGCGCGGGCCGAAGGGGGCTTCGGGTCCACCGGCGGCCACGCGTCGGTGGACGGCGCCGAGGGCGGGATCACCCACGGTGGGAACAGCTACGCTTCGGTCGTATCCGACCGGGAAGGACAGTGACGTGTTCGGACGTCGCAAGAAGAGTGGTTCCGCCGAGGACGCGGCGGACGAGGTGCGCGAGGCCGAGCAGGTCGCCGACGAGCCCGAGGGCAGCGACGGTGCCGCGAAGGGCACCCGTCGGACGAATCTTCCGCCGGCCCCCCGGCCGGACGGACCCTGGGACAGCACCGAGGTCTCCCAGCCCGGCGAGGGCCGGGTCGACCTGGGCGGCGTCTTCGTCCCCGGGGTCGAGGGCATGGAACTGCGCGTCGAGGTGGCCGGGGACGCGATCGTCGCCGCCACCGTGGTGCTGCGCGACAGCGCGGTCCAGCTGCAGGCCTTCGCCGCCCCCAAGAAGGAGGGCATCTGGGGCGAGGTCCGCGAGGAGATCGCCTCGGGCATCACCCAGCAGGGCGGCATCATCGACGAGGTCGAGGGCCCGCTGGGCTGGGAGCTGCGCGCGCAGGTCCCCGTACAGCTTCCGGACGGCACGGGCGGTGTGCAGCTCGTGCGCTTCGTCGGCGTCGACGGGCCACGCTGGTTCCTGCGCGGAGTGATCTCCGGCCAGGGCGCCGTCCAGCCGGAGGCCGCCGGGCTGCTGGAGACGGTCTTCCGGGACACCGTGGTCGTCCGCGGCGACGGCCCGATGGCCCCCCGTGACCCGATCGTCCTCAAGCTTCCCAACGACGCGCAGATGGTGCCCGAGGGCGTGCAGCAGGAGGACCAGGAGAGCTCGAAGTTCTCCGGCGGCATGGGCCAGCTCCAGCGCGGCCCCGAGATCACCGAGGTCCGCTAGCAGCACTCAGCAGCACCTCGCGGTACAGGCCGGTGGGCCGCACCCTTTCCACGGGTGCGGCCCACCGGCCATTGCCCGGGTGCGTGCCGCACACACATACTGGCGGGCGACGCAGGCCATGTGAGTACGGGGGAGCAGCATGACCGAGAACACCAGCGGGCGGTCCGGCACGGTCCTTGCCGAGGACCCGGCCGGTACGGTCATGGTCATGGTCACGGTCGAGGACCTGCACCGCTCGTACGGCAGCGGGGCTGCGACCGTGCACGCCCTGCGCGGCGTCTCCTTCGAGATCCCCCGCGGTGCGCTGGTCGCTCTCAAGGGCCGTTCCGGTTCCGGCAAGACCACCCTGCTCAATCTGGTCGGCGGCCTGGACACCCCCGACAGCGGGCGGATCACCGTCGACGGCACCGAGCTGGTGGGGCTCGGTGAGAAGGGCCTCCTGGAGCTGCGCCGCGACCGGGTCGGCTTCATCTTCCAGTCCTTCGGCCTCATTCCGATCCTGACCGCCGCCGAGAACGTCGGCGTACCCCTGCGGCTGTGCAGGGCCGACCCGGCCGAGCGCGACGAGCGGGTCGCCCTGCTGCTCTCCCTCGTCGGCCTCGCCGACCACGCCGAGCAGCGTCCCGGAGAACTCTCCGGCGGCCAGCAGCAGCGCGTCGCCATCGCCCGAGCCCTCGCCAACCGCCCCGCCCTCCTGATCGCCGACGAGCCCACCGGACAGCTCGACGCCGAGACCGGGCTCGCCGTGATGGAACTGCTCCGCGCGGTCGTCCGCAGCGAGAACGTCACCGCCCTCGTCGCCACCCACGACCCGCAGCTGCTGGGCCTCGCCGACCGGGTCCTGGAGCTCAGCGACGGCCACATCGTCGAACACGGCTGACGTTCCCCCAGCGCCTCCGCACCGGCCCCGGCGCGCATCAGGGTTCCGTCAATACGCCCCCCACCTGCACTCCAGGAACCGGACCACGGTCCGCGGCGGAGTAGCGTCGAGGGCGGCAGCCGCACCGGGCGCCACCGGCCGTCGACAGGACGCCGCCGGACGGAAGAAGACAATGGGGCCATGGGACGCGGCATACTCCGGATCTACCTGGGCGCGGCACCGGGCGTCGGCAAGACGTACGCGATGCTCTCCGAGGCCCACCGCAGGGTCGAGCGCGGCACCGACTGCGTGGTGGCCCTCGTGGAGCACCACGCCCGGCCGCGGACCGAGGTCATGCTGCACGGGCTGGAGCTTCTGCCGCGCCGGCAGCTGGAGTACCGGGGCACCGTCTTCACCGAGATGGACGTGGACGCCGTCCTGGAGCGCGCCCCGGCGGTGGCCCTGGTGGACGAGCTGGCCCACACCAACGTCCCCGGGTCCCGCAACGCCAAGCGCTGGCAGGACGTCGAAGAGCTCCTCAGGGCCGGGATCGACGTCATATCCACGGTCAACATCCAGCATCTGGAGTCGCTGGGCGACGTCGTGGAGTCGATCACCGGTGTCCGGCAGCGTGAGACGGTGCCCGACGATGTGGTGCGCCGGGCCGATCAGATCGAGCTGGTCGACATGTCGCCCCAGGCGCTGCGCCGCCGGATGGCGCACGGCAACATCTACCAGCCCGACAAGATGGACGCGGCCCTCTCGAACTACTTCCGCCCCGGCAACCTCACCGCCCTGCGCGAGCTGGCCCTGCTCTGGGTCGCCGACCGGGTCGACGAGTACCTCCAGCAGTACCGGGGCGAGCACAACATCCGCACCACCTGGCAGGCCCGCGAACGCATCGTCGTCGGGCTGACCGGCGGGCCCGAGGGCCGCACCCTCATCCGCCGCGCCTCCCGGATGGCGGCCAAGGGCTCCGGCAGCGAGATCCTCGCCGTCTACATCGCCCGCAGCGACGGCCTGACCTCCGCGTCCCCCAAGGAGCTGGCCGTCCAGCGCACCCTGGTCGAGGATCTCGGCGGCAGCTTCCACCATGTCATCGGCGACGACATACCGGCCGCCCTGCTGGAGTTCGCCCGCGGCGTCAACTCCACTCAGATCGTCCTGGGCTCCAGCCGCCGCAAGACCTGGCAGTACATCTACGGCCCCGGGGTCGGCGCGACCGTCGCCCGCGAGTCGGGGCCCGACCTCGACGTCCACATCGTCACCCACGAAGAGGTCGCCAAGGGCCGCGGTCTGCCCATGGCCCGCGGCGCCCGGCTCGGCCGCGCCCGGATCATCGGGGGCTGGCTCGTCGGCGTCGTCGGCCCGGTCCTGCTCGCGGTGGTGCTGCGCGGCATGGAGGACGCCCCCGGCCTCGCCAACGACGTCCTGCTCTTCCTCTCCCTGACGGTGGCCGCCGCCCTGCTCGGCGGAGTGCGGCCCGCGCTCGCCTCGGCGGCCGTCGGCTCCATGCTGCTGAACTACTGGTTCACCCCGCCCACCCACACCCTGACCGTCCAGGACCCGGAGAACCTCGTCGCCATCGTGATCTTCTTCGCGGTGGCGGTGGCGGTCTCCTCAGTGGTCGATCTCGCGGCCCGGCGCACCCACCAGGCCGCCCGGCTGCGCGCCGAGTCGGAGATCCTCTCCTTCCTCGCGGGCAGCGTGCTGCGTGGCGAGACCGCCCTGGACGCCCTGCTGGAACGGGTCCGGGAGACCTTCGCCATGGAGTCCGTCGCCCTGCTGGAACGCAGCAGCGACGTCGAACCGTGGACCTGCGCCGGATCCGTCGGGCCGGGCCCGGCCGCCCGCCCCGACGAGGCCGACGTGGACATGCCCGTCGGCGACAACATGGCCCTCGCGCTGTCCGGCCGGGTGCTGCCCGCCGAGGACCGCCGGGTGCTCGGCGCGTTCGCAGCCCAGGCCGCCGTCGTCCTGGACCGCCAGCGCCTGGTCGGGGAGGCCGAGGAGGCCCGTAGGCTCGCCGAGGGCAACCGGATCAGGACCGCCCTGCTCGCCGCCGTCAGCCACGACCTGCGCACCCCGCTGGCCTCCATCAAGGCCGCCGTCAGCTCGCTGCGCTCCGCCGACGTGGCCTGGTCCGAGGCGGACGAGGCGGAGCTCCTGGAAGGCATCGAGGACGGCGCCGACCGGCTGGACCACCTCGTCGGCAACCTGCTGGACATGTCCCGCCTCCAGACCGGCACCGTGACCCCGCTGATCCGCGAGATCGACCTCGACGAGGTGGTCCCCATGGCGCTCGGCGGCGTCCCGGAGGGCAGCGTCGACCTCGACATCCCCGAGACGCTGCCGATGGTCGCCGTCGACCCCGGGCTCCTGGAACGGGTCGTCGCCAACGTCGTGGAGAACGCCGTCAAGTACAACCCCGGCCGGGAGCCCGTCGCCGTGGCCGCCAGCGCCCTCGGCGGCCGGGTCGAGCTGCGGGTCGTGGACCGCGGCCGCGGTGTCCCCCACGAGGCGAAGGAACGGATCTTCGAGCCCTTCCAGCGGTACGGGGACGCCCCGCGCGGCGCCGGCGTGGGCCTCGGCCTCGCCGTCTCCCGGGGCTTCGCCGAGGCCATGGGCGGCACCCTCGACGCCGAGGACACCCCGGGCGGCGGGCTGACCATGGTCCTGACCCTCACCGCGGCGCCGCGCGGCGTCCGGGCCGACGCCGAGCTGCCGGCCCGGGCCACCTCATGACACGCCCCCGCGGGCCGGGACGCCCCCGGTCCTACGACGCCCGCCCCCGCGCTCTTCCCTCCTCCTCCCCGTGCAGCAGCGTTCCCCCCTCCTCCCCGTGCAGCAGAAAGGCAGGTCCGCGATGACCAGGGTGCTTGTGGTCGACGACGAGCCGCAGATCGTCCGCGCCCTCGTGATCAACCTGAAGGCCCGCCAGTACGAGGTCGACGCCGCGCCCGACGGGGCGACCGCCCTCCAGCTCGCCGCCGCCCGCCACCCCGATGTCGTCCTCCTCGACCTCGGCCTGCCCGACATGGACGGGGTCGAGGTGATCAAGGGCCTGCGCGGCTGGACCCGGGTCCCGATCCTCGTACTCTCCGCCCGCCACAGCTCCGACGAGAAGGTGGCGGCCCTGGACGCAGGGGCGGACGACTACGTCACCAAGCCGTTTGGCATGGACGAGCTGCTGGCCCGGCTGCGTGCCTCGGTACGCCGGGCGGAACCGGTCGGCCAGGACGGCGGAGCCGAGGCCGTCGCCCTCGTCGAGACGGCCGGCTTCACCGTCGACCTGGCGGCGAAGAAGGTGCACCGAGGCGGCCGCGACGTACGCCTCACTCCCACCGAGTGGCATCTGCTGGAGGTCCTCGTCCGCAACGGCGGCCGCCTGGTCAGCCAGAAGCAGCTCCTCCAGGAGGTCTGGGGCCCTTCCTACGGCACCGAGACCAACTATCTGCGGGTCTACATGGCCCAGCTGCGCCGCAAGCTGGAGGCGGACCCCTCACACCCCCGGCACTTCGTCACCGAACCGGGCATGGGCTACCGCTTCGAGCACGACTGACGGGCAACGATTCACCCTTTCGGGTGATCATCCCGGACCTCCGTATACAGCCCGCAGGACCGGTACCCTTCGGGTATGAGTGCTGTTCCCCGATCCGAGAAAGCCGGGAAGGCCGGGAAGGCGGCGAGACCTTCCGGGCGCTTCCGCCGTATGCTCGACCGGCTCTCCAGTTCCCAGGAGGACCTGGAGTCCCAGGAGCTGCAGGAGGACGCGCAGGTCACCGGATGCACCCGGATCTCCGAGTGCTCCGACCGGCAGATCGTGAAGGTGGCTGGTACGTTGCGGACCGTCACCCTCCGTCCCCGGGCCGGAGTGCCCGCCCTGGAGGCGGAGCTCTTCGACGGCACCGAGCCGCTGGACGTGGTCTGGCTCGGCCGTCGTTCCATCGTCGGTATCGAGCCCGGCCGCAGGATCATCGCCTCGGGGCGGGTCGCCATGAGCCACGGCCGCCGGGTGCTGTTCAACCCCACATACGAACTCCGACCGCTCGGCAAGGAGTAGCCGGTGACGTCTCTCGACAAGCCGACGTCCGAAACGGACCAGCCCCACCGCACGGACCCGCAGCACGTCGGCGGGAGGCACGCCGCCCAGCAGGGCGACGAGGCGAAGGCCGTCACCGAGGCCGCCCTCTTCGAGGCCTTCGGCGGCGTGCGCGGCATGGTGGAGACAGTCCTCCCCGGGCTGCTCTTCGTCACGATCTTCACCATCAACAAGGACCTGAACGCCTCGGCCATCGCGGCCCTGGCGGTGTCCCTGGTCCTCGTAGCCGTCCGGCTGATCCGCCGGGACACCGTCAAGCACGCCTTCAGCGGCGTCTTCGGGGTGGCCTTCGGCGTCGTCTTCGCGAAGATGACGGGCAACGCCAAGGACTTCTACCTGCCGGGCATGCTCTACACCCTGGGCCTCGCGGTCGCCTATATCGGCACCGCGGTGGCAGGGGTGCCGCTGATCGGCCTGATCCTCGGCCCGGTCTTCAAGGAGAACCTCTCCTGGCGGACCCGTAACCCGGGCCGGAAGAAGGCGTACACCAAGGCCAGTTACGCCTGGGGCTTCATCCTGCTGGCCAAGTGCGCGATCCTCTTCCCGCTCTACTGGTGGGCCGACACCACCGAGTTCGGCTGGGTGCTCATCTCGCTGAAGATCCCGCCGTTCCTGCTCGCGGTCTATCTGACCTGGGTCTTCCTCGCGAAGGCGCCGGCGCCCATCGACGTCTTCGCCGAGATGGAGGCCGAGGAGCAGGCCGAGAAGGAGCGCAAGGCCGCGGCGGCGGCCCTCCGCGACCCGAAGGCCTGATTCCGTAGCACCGCGTGAACCGGAGGCCTGATCCCGTAGCACCACGTGAAGGGGCCCGGAACCGCTCAGCGGTCCCGGGCCCCTTCACGTAACAGCTCTTCCGGTTCAGCTCCCCGAAGGATCGCGCCGGACCGACAACAGGTCCTCCAACTGCTCCTCGCGCGCCTGGGCGGCCACGAACAGCAGCTCGTCACCGGCCTCCAGGGACTCCTCGGGGCTCGGCGTCAGAACCCGCGTACCCCGGATGATCGTCACCAGCGAGGTGTCCTCGGGCCAGGCCACGTCCCCGACACGGGTACCGGCCAGTGCCGACTCCGGCGGCAGGGTCAGCTCCACCAGGTTGGCGTCGCCATGGCTGAAGCGCAGCAGCCGGACCAGATCGCCGACGCTCACCGCCTCCTCGACCAGGGCCGACATCAGCCGCGGCGTCGAGACGGCGACGTCCACGCCCCAGGACTCGTTGAACAGCCACTCGTTCTTCGGGTTGTTCACCCGGGCCACCACCCGCGGCACGCCGTACTCGGTCTTGGCGAGCAGCGAGACGACCAGATTGACCTTGTCGTCCCCGGTCGCGGCGATCACGACGTTGCACCGCTGCAACGCCGCCTCGTCCAGCGACGTGATCTCACAGGCGTCCGCGAGCAGCCACTCGGCCATCGGCACCCGCTCCACCGAGATGGCGGTCGGCGCCTTGTCGATCAGCAGCACCTCGTGCCCGTTCTCCAGCAGCTCGGTGGCGATGGAACGGCCCACCGCGCCCGCTCCGGCAATCGACACACGCATCAGTGACCGCCCTCCTCGGGGCCCTGGGCGAAGGCCTCTTCGACCTTGGCGATCTCGTCCGTACGCATCATCACGTGGACCAGGTCACCCTCCTGGAGGACGGTCTGCGAGGTCGGCAGTATGGCCTCGCCCAACCGGGTGAGGAAGGCCACGCGGACCCCCGTCTCCTCCTGGAGCGTGCTGATCTTGTGGCCGATCCAGGCCGGCGTCGTGTGCACCTCCGCGAGCTGCACACCCCCGCTCGGATCGCGCCACAGCGGCTCCGCGCCCGACGGCAGCAGCCGCCGCAGCATCTGGTCCGCCGTCCAGCGCACCGTCGCCACGGTGGGGATGCCGAGACGCTGGTAGACCTCGGCCCGCTTCGGATCGTAGATCCGCGCCGCGACGTTCTCGATGGAGTACATCTCGCGGGCCACCCGGGCTGCGATGATGTTGGAGTTGTCGCCGCTGCTGACCGCGGCGAACGCCCCGGCGTCCTCGATCCCCGCCTCGCGGAGGGTGTCCTGGTCGAAGCCGACCCCGGTGACCCGGCGACCGCCGAATCCGGACCCGAGGCGACGGAACGCCGTGGGGTCCTGGTCGATCACCGCGACGGTGTGCCCCTGCTGTTCCAGGGTCTGTGCGAGAGCGGCACCGACGCGCCCGCAGCCCATGATGACGATGTGCACTGTGCGCCTACCCCGCCATCCTGGTCATCCGGCTGACCTGCGAAAACACGCTGCTCACACTTCTCTCTCAGCTTGCTGGGCAAACAACGGGGCACACACCCGCGGTGCGGCCCGGAGTCGAGCTTATGCGCCGGGGAAGTCCCTGCCTCATCCGAGTGTCCGTATCCTCGCGCACTCCCGGTAAAGGAAAAGCAAAGCAGGGAGGGGTGGGCGCAAGGATCGCGTTAAGGAATGACGAGGCGTTCTCCGCCGACCGCAGGAGATTGCAGGGCCACGTCGAAAGGGCGTGCGTTTCGGCCACGGGCTGCGCTTACGATCCTCACCGTGTCCAAACTGACCGACCTGCCCAAACGGATCCTGATCGGCCGGGCGCTGCGCAGCGACAAGCTCGGGGAGACCCTACTCCCGAAGCGCATCGCGCTCCCCGTCTTCGCGTCCGACCCGTTGTCCTCGGTGGCGTACGCACCCGGAGAAGTCCTCCTCGTGCTGTCCATCGCGGGGGTGTCGGCGTACCACTTCAGCCCCTGGATCGCCGTCGCGGTCGTCGTCCTCATGTTCACGGTCGTCGCCTCCTACCGGCAGAACGTCCGCGCCTACCCGAGCGGCGGCGGCGACTACGAGGTCGCGACCACCAACCTCGGCCCCAGATCCGGACTGACCGTTGCCAGCGCCCTGCTCGTCGACTACGTCCTCACCGTCGCCGTGTCGATCTCCTCCGGCGTCGAGAACCTGGGCTCCGCGATCCCGTTCGTCATCGAGCACAAGACGCTCTGCGCCATCGGCGCCATCGTCCTGCTCACCCTGATGAACCTGCGCGGCGTCAAGGAGTCCGGGAAGCTCTTCGCCATTCCCACCTACCTCTTCGTGGCCGGCGTCTTTCTCATGATCCTGTGGGGCGCTTTCCGGGGAGTGGTCCTCGGCGACACGATGCACGCCCCTACCTCCGACCTGGTGATCAAACCCGAACACGAGGGACTGGCGGGCTTCGCGCTCGTCTTCCTCCTCCTGCGGGCCTTCTCCTCGGGCTGCGCCGCGCTCACCGGGGTCGAGGCGATCAGCAACGGGGTGCCCGCCTTCCGGAAGCCGAAGAGCAGGAACGCCGCGACCACGCTCGCCATGATGGGCCTGCTCGCCGTCACCATGTTCTGCGGCATCATCGGCCTGGCCCTGGCCACCGACGTCAAGATGGCCGAGAACCCGGCGATCGACCTGATCCGCGACGGCGTACCGGTCGGCGCGGACTTCACGCAGGACCCGGTCATCGCCCAGGTCGCCGAGGCGGTCTTCGGCCACGGCTCCTTCCTCTTCGTGGTCCTCGCGGCCGCCACCGCCCTGGTCCTCTTCCTCGCCGCGAACACCGCGTACAACGGCTTCCCGCTGCTCGGCTCGATCCTCGCCCAGGACCGCTACCTGCCGCGCCAGCTGCACACCCGCGGCGACCGGCTGGCCTTCTCCAACGGCATCGTGCTGCTGGCCGGCGCGGCGATCCTGCTCGTCTGGGTCTACGGAGCCGACTCCACGAAGCTGATCCAGCTCTACATCGTCGGGGTGTTCGTCTCCTTCACCCTCAGCCAAACCGGCATGGTGCGGCACTGGAACCGTCTGCTGGCCGACGAAGGGGATCGGGCCAAGCGCCGTCGCATGGTCCGCTCCCGCGCCATCAACGCCTTCGGCGCCTTCTTCTGCGGCGTGGTCCTGGTGATCGTCCTCGCCACCAAGTTCACCCACGGCGCCTGGGTGGCGCTGCTCGGCATGGTCATCTTCTACGGAACGATGACCGCGATCCGGAAGCACTACGACCGGGTCGCCGCCGAGATCGCCGCCGACAGGACACCCGCGGACGAGAGCGTGCGCCCCTCCCGCGTCCACGCCATCGTCCTCGTGTCCAAGCTCCACCGCCCCACGCTGCGCGCCCTCGCCTACGCCAAGCTGATCCGCGCCGACCACCTGGAGGCGCTCTCCATCAGCGTCGACCCGGACGAGACGAAGGCGCTCCGCGAGGAGTGGGAACGGCGCGGCATCAACGTCCCCCTCAAGATCCTCGATTCGCCCTACCGCGAGGTGACCCGCCCGGTCATCGACTACGTCAAGGGCCTGCGCCGCCAGAGTCCGCGCGATGTGATCAGCGTCTACATTCCCGAGTACGTGGTCGGCCACTGGTACGAGCACCTCCTGCACAACCAGAGCGCCCTGCGCCTGAAGGGGCGGCTGCTCTTCACCCCGGGCGTCATGGTGACCTCCGTCCCGTACCAGCTCCAGTCCTCCGAGGCGGCGAAGAAGCGGGCCCGCAAGCGCGCCGACTGGAGCGCCCCGGGTTCGGTTCGCCGGGGCCTGGTGGAGCGAGGGAACAAGGAGACGAACCGCAAGGGGTGAGACCGCTCGGTGAGACCACTCGCCCCACGGACGGCGGGCCGGGGCGGTGACGTGCGGGCGGCAGGAGCCCGGTCGGAAAGCACGAGACGGCGGGGCCGGTCGTGGTCAGCACCCTGACCGCGTCCGCGTAGACTGGTGGGCTGTCGTCCGGCCGCAGGACCGACCGTTTGCCCCCTTTCTCCCTGGAGCCTCCCCTCATGCAGAACGAACCCACGTCGTCGCTGGTCGGGGAGGAGTACGAGGTCGAGGTCGGGCCCGTCGCGCACGGCGGTCACTGCATCGCCCGCACCGCCGAGAACCAGGTGCTCTTCGTACGCCACACGCTCCCCGGCGAGAAGATCATCGCCAGGGTCACCGACGGCGACACGGACTCCCGCTTCCTGCGGGCCGACGCGGTACGGATCATCGAGCCGTCCAAGGACCGCGTCGAGGCGCCCTGCCCGTACGCGGGCCCCGGCATGTGCGGCGGCTGCGACTGGCAGCACGCCAAGCCGGGCGCGCAGCGCCGCCTCAAGGGCGAGGTCATCGCCGAGCAGCTCCTGCGCCTGGCGGGCCTGACCCCCGAAGAGGCCGGCTGGGACGGCACGGTCATGCCGGCCGAGGGCGACAAGCTCCCCGCGGGCGAGGTGCCGGCCTGGCGCACCCGCGTGCAGTACGCCGTCGACGCCGACGGCCGCGCGGGCCTGCGGAAGCACCGCTCGCACGACGTCCAGCCGATCGACCGCTGCCTGATCGCCGCGCCGGGCGTCTCCGAGCTCGGCGTCGAGAAGCGCGAGTGGCCCCAGATCGCCGCGGTGGAGGCCATCACCGCCACCGGTTCGAACGACCGCCAGGTCATCCTCACCCCGAAGCCCGGCGGCCGGCTCCCGCTGGTCGAACTCGACAAGCCGGTCTCCGTGCTCCGCGTCGACGAGAAGGACGGCGGCGTCCACCGTGTCCACGGCCGCGCCTTCGTCCGCGAACGCGCCGACGACCGCACCTACCGCGTCGGCTCCGGCGGTTTCTGGCAGGTCCACCCGCAGGCGGCCAACACCCTGGTCCGCGCGGTCATGCAGGGCCTGCTGCCCCGCAAGAACGACACCGCCCTCGACCTCTACTGCGGCGTCGGCCTGTTCGCCGGCGCCATCGGCCAGCGCATCGGCGAGAAGGGCGCGGTCCTCGGTATCGAGTCCGGCAAGCGCGCGGTCGAGGACGCCCGCCACAACCTGGGGGACCTCGACCGGGTCCGCATCGAACACGGCAAGGTCGACCAGGTCCTGCCCCGCACGGGCATCACGGAGTGCGACCTGATCGTCCTTGACCCGCCGCGAGCGGGCGCGGGCAAGCAGGTCGTCAAGCACCTCTCGGGGCTGGGCGCACGCAAGATCGCCTACGTGGCGTGCGACCCGGCGGCACTCGCGCGGGACCTGGCGTACTTCCGGGACGGCGGATACAAGGTGCGGACACTGCGGGCGTTCGACCTGTTTCCGATGACGTCGCATGTTGAGTGCGTAGCTATTCTGGAACCTGCGGAGAAGGCTGCTTGACCTGCGGTTATGTGGCTCGGGTGGGTCGCTCGACTTGTTTTCCTCCTTGCAGCGGGTCGAGCGGACGGCTTGCCCCTCGCAGCCTCCTGACCTGCGAATTCATCAGGGAGGCGCGCTTGCGCCGGCGACGCCTTCAGGGTCTCGTTGGAGACTCTTGACGCTCGGATGACGCTCCAAGCGGAAGTCTCAACCCTCCGGGCCTCTCCGGTTGCGGCCCTGCGGACCGGATCATCGGCACGAGGGGAGGGCTCCGGCACGGGGGTCTCCTTGCGCCTTTCTGCATCAGGGGTGGCCCGAGGGCTGCACCGTTGCCTGCTGTCCCGCGCTCGCGGTGGACGACCTGCCGGCCCTGGACGGCTTCGCCGACGGCCTCGGCCAAGGTCTCGACGCCGGCGTCGCCGACCTCACCATGCAGAAGCGGCAGATGTTCGGCCGGGCCAGCTTCGATCCGCTTCGCAAACGATCCCCGCTTACAGTTCGAGGCTGTTCATGATCGCGGCTGTGGTGACCCTCCGCAGCTCTGGCACCGAAAGTGTTCCCAAACCGGAATTCAGCCGTCGTCGACAATCGTTCGACTGGGAAAGCGCGCTGGCGCCGAACTCACCGCTCAGGAATGGACCTCGCCCTTGGCGATATTTCCGATAACCCTGCACGTGGAGTGTGGGGCTATTCTTAAGCCCGCCGAGAAAGGTGCCTCGGATGGGGCGGGGAGCGGGCCTCGCCGGGATGATCCTTCGAGGCCCGCTTTGTATGCTGGGAGTGAGTCCTGTTCAGAGCAGGTCGCGTTCCATGAGGGCGTCCGCCTCTTCCCAGTCGATGAAGCGGCAGGTTCCGGTGGTCAGGTCGACCGCGACCAGCAGGTTTCCGCCGAGCTGCATGTCCTCGCGTCCGTTGTCGAGGAAGTCGATGTGGTCGTAGGGGGCGATGAACTGCCCCCTGTCGGTGAAGCAATACTCGGGGATGATCCGGACAGAGGAGGACGGTCCCCAGGAACGGCTTTCGCCCGCGAGGAACTCCGCAGCTCTGCGCTCCGCCTGCTCCTTGTCAAGCATTTCAGTTGGTCCTCATGAGGTAGTAGTTGCGATATCTCTTCGCGGCTGGATTGGCCTTGCCTGACTGGAAGTCGAGAAATACCACCTTGCCGTCGATATTGGCGACGTTGAAGTAGTGTCAATCCCCTGGTTCCGTAGAGACCTCTCCTATGCGGCCTTGCGCCTCTGGTCGCTCTTCTTGCGTGCTTCGGTGATGGTCCGTTCGAACTCCTCCGGCGGCAGGTCGCCGGCCGCGCTGTGCCTGCGTCGCGGGTTGTAGAACCCGGTGATCCAGGTGGCGATCCTCAGGCGGGCCTCGGTGCGGGTGGCGAACTGGTGCCGGTGGATGTACTCGACCTTGAGCAGCGAGTTGAACGACTCCGCGGCGGCATTGTCCAGCGCCGACCCCACCCGGCCCATGGACTGCACCACGCCCAGGCGGTCACACAGGGTGTTGTACGGCTCTGACGTGTACTCACTTCCCCTGCCGCTGTGGAAGATCGTCCTGTCCCGTCGGCCGCCGCGCGTCGCGGTGGCCATCTTCAACGACGCCCCGACCAGGGCCGCGTCATGGTGCTCGCCCATGGCGTAGCCGAGGCAGCGGCGCGAGAACGCATCGATGACCGTGGCCAGACAGATCTTGCCCTCACCGGTCTCGACCCCGTCATATCGCCGTACCGGAGCACGTCCGGGGCGACCGCGTCGAAACGGCGGTTCACCAGGTCAGGGGCAGCCTTCCGCTTGCCCTGCCGGGTCAGCGACCGCCGCCTGGGCGGGGGCTTGCGGCCCTGCAGGCCGAGCTCGGCCATGATCTCGGCGACGGTATTCACCGACACCTTCCAGTTCTCCGCCCACAGGTCCGAGGTGATCCTCGGCGAGCCGTAGGTGCCGCCGGACTCGGTGAAGAAGTGGATGATCCGCTCCTCCAGCCTCGCCCTCCTGACCTCGCGTTTCGTCGGCTCGCCGGGGCGTCGGCGCCATTTGTAGAACCATGCCTCGCTCACCCCGACCACCCGGCAGGACACCCGGTGCGGGACGCCATGCTCGACCCTCTGGCTACCGATGAAGGCGACCACCGCCTCCGGAGCGTTCTCGGTCACTTCACCCAGAGGGCCATGCATCGCTTGAAGACATCACGCTCCTCTCCAGCTCCCGGATCCGCTTGTTCTTCTCACCCATCTCCCGGCGCAGCCGCGCCAGCTCGGCACGCTCGGCCTCCCGCACCCGACCGCCACCGCCACTGTCGGCTGTCGGCTGTACGGGCCGGTCCGAGGACGTCGTCCCGTTGCGCCGCCACCGCGACACCCAGCTGTGCAGCGTGCCCGGGTTGATGCCGAGCTCCCCGGCGACCTCGCCGGCCGACCTCCCGGTCTCGACCACGATCCGCACCGCGCCCTCACGAAACTCGGCGTCGTACGGCGGCTTCTTCTTGGACCCCATGAATCCCAACTTCCCCTGCAATCACGGGCTCCACGCTACGAGGGGATGGTCACCGCCATCGTCCCCTTCGAGAATGGGGGCCAAGGAGACCATCCGCTGGTACGCCGACAACCGTCACGGGTGGCAGCCGCTCCTCGACCGCAGCCCGTGGAAGGCCGTTGGAGCTGAAGGCCGCCCCGCCGCGTACCGCGGGGGTTCCGGAGTTCGCCAGGGCCCGGGGTCTGCCGAAGGACCCCGGAACTACTGAAAGGACGTCAACAGACATGTCAGGAAGTCCCGTGGAGACGAGCGGGTGGATACGCCGGTTCCACCCCGCCCCGGCCGCCCCGGTCCGGCTGGTGTGCTTCCCCCACGCGGGAGGATCCGCGTCGTACTACTTCCCGGTGTCGAAGGCGCTGTCCTCCGTGGCCGATGTGCAGGTCCTCCAGTACCCCGGCAGGCAGGACCGCCTGGCGGTCCCGTTCACCGAGTCCATGGACGAGCTGGCCGACACCGTGACGGCGGTGCTCCGTCAGCGACCGGACCTCCCGCTCGCGCTGTTCGGCCACAGCATGGGCGCCACACTCGCCTTCGAGGTGGCCGCGAGGCTGGAGCGGGAAGGCGTGGACCTGCTGGGGTTCTTCGCCTCCGGCCGGCGTGCTCCGGCGAGCGTCGTCGACGAGCAGGTGCACTCGGCGTCGGACGCCCAGCTGATCTCGCACGTGAAGAAGCTCAGCGGCAACAACGCGCTGGACGACCCGGACATCGCCGACATGGTGCTACCCGCCATCCGCAGCGACTACCGCAGCACGGAGACCTACCGCTACCGGCCGGGCACCCGGCTCACCTGCCCGCTGTACGCACTCACCGGCGACAACGATCCGCAGGTGAGTCCGGTCGAGGCGCGCGAGTGGGGCGAGTACACGACCGGCCCCTTCGAGATGGAGGTCTTCGAGGGCGGTCACTTCTTCTTCGACACAGCCCCCCGCGAGCCGCTGGACTACATGGCCCGGCGCCTGGCCGATCTGGCGGCGTGAGCACCGACACGGCCGGATCCCACATCGTTCTCTTCCGTTCTCGTGGTCGTTGCAACACTCCAGCTCAGGGGATGCGATGGGCCATGAGATTCGTCCGGATCGTGCACCGCAGGGGCGCAGGACGCTGGTTGCTGTGCGGGCGGCATACTTCGAGCTCATGCGGCAGGGGGACAGCAACGTAGAAGCGTGTGAGCGGATGCTCGTCGGCCGTGCGCCCGTGGTGTCCACACGCCCGACCGTCACCCGGACGGCCAGGGTTCCGGCCCGTGCTCGTCGGCGCGTACATGCCAGCCGGCCCCCGGCGGCCGAACGGGTTCACGCCGCGGGCCCCACCGCCCACGAGCGTGACCCCCGTACGTTCGTGACGCTCTATCAGGAACAGGGCCGGGACCGGGTCGGCAAGGGTGACGCGGTACTCCTCCCGAGCGTCGCCCGGGCGCTGGAGCAGCGCAACACCCTGCCGCGCGGTCTCGGCCCAAGGTCCCCGGCGGAGGGGTGGCCGGTCCACGCGGCGGTGGTGCTGCCGGAGTTCAAGCTTCCTGGGTGAGGCCGGACCCTGCCCGCCGGGGGACCCGCAGGGGGTTGTCGTCGCGGAGTTCGGGAGGCAGGAGGGTGTCGGGGAGGGACTGGTAGCAGACCGGGCGAAGCCAGCGCTCGACCGCGAGGGTGCCGACGCTCGTCGTTCCGGGGGAACTCGTCGCGGGCCACGGCCCCCCGTGCACCATCGCGTGGCAGACCTCGACGCCGGTGGGCCAGCCGCCCCACAGAACGCGGCCCGCCCGCTCCTCCAGCACCGGCAGCAGCTCCAGGGCCGTCGCCCGGTCGGCGTCCGTCCCGTGCAGGGTGGCCGTCAGCTGTCCCTCCGACTGCTCCAGCAGGCGCAGGAGTTCTTCCGTACCGGACCAGCGCACGACGAGCCCCGCGGCGCCGAACACCTCGCCGGTGAGTTCCTCGTGCGCGGTGTACGTGGCCGCGTCGCACTCCAGGATCACGGGCGCCGGTGCGTACGGGCCGGGCCCGGCGGTGCCCCGGGCCACCTCCCGTACGCCGGCGACGGCCTCCCACCGGCGTACGCCCTCGGTGTACGCCCGGGCGATGTCCGGGGTGAGCATGACCTGCCCCTCCGCGGCCTTCAGGGTCCGGGCCACGGCCGGGAGGAAGGCGTCACCCGCCGGTCCGGCCGGCAGCAGCAGGAGGCCGGGGTTCGTGCAGAACTGCCCCGCGCCGTTGGTCAGCGACGCCACGTACGAGCCGGCCGCCGGTTCCGGTTCGGCGAGGGCCCCGTCGAGCATGATCACGGGATTGACCGCGGACATCTCGGCGTGGACCGGGATGGGCACCGGCCGCGACCGGCCCGCGGCGACCAGCGCCAGCCCGCCGGCCCGGGAGCCGGTGAAGCCCACCGCGGTGATCCGTGGATCGCCGACCAGGGCGAGGCCGACGTCGTGGCCCCGGCCCACCAGCAGGGAGAACACGCTGGCCGGCATGCCGGTGCGCGCGGCGGCGGCCGTGACTGCGCGGGCCACCGCCTCACCGGTGCCCGGGTGCGCGGGGTGCGCCTTGACCACCACGGGGCAGCCGGCGGCCAGCGCGGACGCGGTGTCCCCGCCCGCGACCGAGAACGCCAGCGGGAAGTTGCTCGCACCGAACACGGCGACCGGGCCGAGGGGGATGCGCCGGAGCCGTACGTCGGTGCCCGAGGGGCCGGAGTCGATCCGGGCACCGAGCGCCGTCCCACTCCTGACCAGGTCGGCGAAGAGGCGCAACTGGCCGCAGGTGCGCGCCCGTTCTCCGGTCAGCCGGGCCGCCGGGAGTCCGGTCTCCCGGGCCGCGAGCTCCAGCAGGGCGTCGCCGAGCGCCTCGATCTCCGCCGCGCAGGCGTCGAGGAAGGCCGCCCGCCGCTCGGGCGGCAGCGCGCGGTAGGCACGGGCGTCCGCCGCGGCGAGCCGGGCCGCCTCGGCGACCTGTTCCGCCGAGGCGTCCCGGTGCGGAGGGCCGAACGGTTCGCCGGTCGCGGCGGCGACCGCGTGCCAGGCGTCCCCGGTGCCGGGGGCCTCGCGGCCGGCCAGGAGTGAGTGTCCGGACAGGGGTGCGTGCCCGGGCAGGGGCGAGTCCACGGGCGGAGAGGGGTTTCCGGTCGGATTCACAGCGATGTGTCTCCCTGTGCGCGCCGGCGGGCGGCGCGCCGTCGTCGGGTGCCCGGGTGAAAAGTCACCGGGGCGGTGGCGTTGTCCTCGGGTCGTCCAGATGTATAGCCTAAGCAATGGCATGTGACATTGCACTAAGGGGTGGCCGTGAAAGGCACTAAGGGGTGGCCATGAAAGTCGTAGTCGTCGGTGCGGGCATCGTGGGCGCCGCCTGCGCGTTCCACGCCGCCGCGGCGGGCCTCGACGTCACGGTTCTCGACCGGGGCCCCGTCGGCGCGGGCACGACCAGCCGGGGGGAGGGCAACATTCTTCTCTCCGACAAGGAGCCGGGACCCGAACTGGAACTGGCCCGGCTCAGCCGTGACCTGTGGGACGAGGCCGGTGAGGAACTCGGCCCGGAGACCGTCGAATTCGACGCCAAGGGCGGCCTGGTCGTCGCGAGCACGCTCGACGCCCTCATCGCCCTGCACGCGTTCGCCGCGCGCCAGGCGGCGTCCGGCGTCCGCACCGAACCCGTCGAACGCGTCAGCGATCTCGAACCGCACAGCGCGCCCGGCCTCCCCGGCGGCGTCCACTACCCGCAGGACGCCCAGGTACAGCCCGTGCTCGCGGCGGCGGGACTGCTGCGCGCCGCGGTCCGGCGCGGCGCTCGGACGCATACCGGCGAGGCCGCCGCCGCGGTCACCGGAGCCGACGGCCGGATCACCGGAGTGCGCACCGCCGAGGGCACGGTGCTGCCCGCCGACGCCGTGGTCAACGCCGCGGGCACCTGGGGCGGCGAGGTCGGACGCCGGCTCGGCGCGCCCGTCGAGATCCTGCCGCGCCGGGGCTTCGTCCTCGTCACCGAGCCGCTGCCGCCGATGATCCGGCACAAGGTCTACTCCGCCGACTACGTCGCCAACGTCGCCTCCAGCGACGAGGGTCTGGAGACCTCCTGCGTCGTCGAGGGCACCCGCGCGGGCACGATCCTGATCGGCGCCAGCCGCGAACGCGTCGGCTTCGACACCTCGATGAACCCGGCCGTGGTGACCGCGCTCGCCGCGCAGGCGTGCCGCCTCTTCCCGTTCCTGCGCGGCGTCCACCTGATCCGTGCCTACCGGGGCTTCCGGCCGTACTGCCCGGACCATCTTCCGGTCGTCGGCCCGGACCCCCGCGTCCCCGGCGTCGTCCACGCGTGCGGCCACGAGGGCGCCGGCGTCGGCCTAGCCCCCGGAACCGGCGCCCTCGTCACCGCCCATCTGCTCGGCCGCCCGTGGCGCGGCGCCGATCCGGCCGCCCATACCGGCCTTCTGCCCGACCGATTCCTCACCACCGGAGGTGTGCCGAAGTGACCGCAGTGACCGCGTTCACCGTGGACGGCGAGCCGTTGCCGTTCGTACCGGGACAGACCCTGGCCGCCGCGCTCGTCGCCTCGGGCCGGGTCGCCTGGCGGACCACCCGGGGCGGGCAGCGGCCCCGCGGGATCTTCTGCGGGATCGGCGTCTGTTACGACTGCCTGGTGACCGTCGACGGCACGGGCGGGCAGCGCGCCTGTCTGGTGCAGGCCCGTGCGGGCATGGCCGTCACGACCGGGGAGGCCGACGATGAGTGAGCCCGGTGACCTCGTGGCGCCGAGTGACCCCCGTGACCTCGTGGTCGTGGGTGCGGGCCCGGCCGGCCTGGCCGCCGCCGCCACCGCCCTGGACGGCGGGCTGCGGGTCGTCCTCGTCGACGCGGGCGCCGCCCCGGGCGGCCAGTTCTGGCGCCACCCACCACCCCACGCGCAGGGGACCATTCCGACCGCCGACCTGCACCACGGCCTGCGCACCTACCGGGCGCTACGCGCCACCCTCTCCGCCCACGAGCGCACCGGGCGGCTCACGCTGCTGCTGAACCACCACGTGTGGACCACGGCCCGCGAGGAGGACGGCTTCACCGTCCATGCCGTGGACCGCGGCCGGGCGCCCGAGGAGCGTGCCGTCGTGCTGCGCGCACCGGCCCTGCTGGTGGCGACCGGCGCCTACGACCGCCAACTCCCCTTCCCCGGCTGGGACCTGCCCGGTGTGCTCACCGTCGGCGGGCTCCAGTCGCTGCTCAAGGGCGGGGGAGTCGTCGCCGGCCGCCGGGTGGTCCTCGGCGGCACGGGCCCGTTCCTGCTGCCCGTCGCCGCGGCCCTCGCCGCACGCGGGGCCGAGGTCGTCGCCGTGTGCGAGGCGGCGGCGCCCTCGGCGTGGCTGCGTCATCCCGTGCCGCTGCTGCGCAACCCGGCCAAGTGGGCCGAGGCCGCCCGGTACGCCGGCACACTCGCCCGGCACCGGGTCCCGGTCCGCACCCGCACCGCGATCGTCGGCGCGGAAGGGGAGGAGGAGAAGGCGGGGCGGGTCGCCGTCGTGCGCACCGCCTCCCTGGACGCCGACGGGTGCCCGCTGCCGGGTACGGAGCGCCGGATCGAGGCCGACACCGTGGGCGTCGGCTGGGGCTTCGTACCCCAGCTCGACCTCCTGCTCCCCCTCGGCTGCGAGCTCGCCGACGCGGGCGACGGCACGATGGCCGCCGCCGTCGACGACGGGCAGCGCACCACGGTGCCCGGGCTGTACACGGCGGGCGAGACCTGCGGCGTGGGCGGGGCCGCGCTCGCGGTGAGCGAGGGCCGCGTCGCCGCCGTCTCGGTGCTCACCGACCTTCCCGCGCCGGGCCGGCCGAACGCCCGGCGCACGGCCGCGGAGCGCCGGGCCGTGGCCCGGCACCGCTCCTTCGCCCGGGCGATGGCACAGGCACACCCCCTGCCGCCGGCCTGGCCCACGTGGCTGACCGACGACACACCGGTCTGCCGGTGCGAAGAGGTCACCGCGGGGGCGGTCCGGTCCGCCCGCGCCGACGCCGCGGCATCCGACCACCGGCAGGTCAAACAGCTGACCCGGGCCGGCATGGGCTGGTGCCAGGGCCGGATGTGCGGGCCCGCCGTGCACTGCCTCGTCTCCGCCCGCGACCAGCCGTACGCCCCCGCCGAACGGCTGATCGCGACCCCCGTCACCCTCGGTGCGCTCGCCGATTCCGGCGAGTCCACTTCCGATCACACCTGAGGAGTTCCCATGGACCGCACCTCCACCTCCACCTCCACCCGCACGCGTTTGCCCTGGCACGGAATCATCGTCGCGACGAGCCTCCCCTTCGACCGGAACCTCGCCGTCGACCACGGCGCCTTCGGGGACAACGTCGCCTGGCTCGCCGAACAGGGCCTGCACGGCGTCGCCCCGAACGGCTCGCTGGGCGAGTACCAGACCCTGACGTACGAGGAACGCGACCGCGTCGTGGAGACGGCCGTCGCGAACGCCCCCGAGGGCTTCACCGTGATGCCGGGCGTCGGAGCGTACGGCGCGATCGAGGCGCGGCGGCACGCGAGGTTCGCCAAGGACGCCGGCTGCCAGGCCGTCATGTGCCTGCCGCCCAACGCCTACCGGGCCGACGACCGCGCCGTCCTGGAGCACTACGCGATGGTGGCCTCCGCCGGGCTTCCCGTCACCGCCTACAACAACCCCATCGACACGAAGGTCGACCTGCGTCCGGAGCTGCTGGCCAAGCTGCACGCCGAGGGCTTCATCGTGGGCGTGAAGGAGTTCTCCGGCGACGTCCGCAGGTGCTACGCCATCAACGAGCTCGCCCCCGGCCTGGACCTGATCATCGGCACCGACGACACCCTCCTGGAGGTCGCCGTCGCCGGCGCCAAGGGCTGGGTCGCCGGCTACCCCCAGGTCTTCCCGCGCGCCTGCCTCGACCTCTACAACGCCTCGCTGGCAGGCGATCTCGACACCGCGCTCCCGCTCTACCGGCGGCTCCACTCCGTACTGCGCTGGGACAGCAGGACCGAGTTCGTCCAGGCGATCAAGCTCGGTCAGGACATGATCGGCCGGACCGGCGGCGCCTGCCGTCCGCCCCGGCAGACCCTGGACCCGGAGACCGAGGCCGTCGTCCGCTCCGCCACCCAGGCCCTCATCGACGCCGGGGTGAACTGACGTGCGCTCAAAGGTCTGTTACCACGCGGTCGACTCGCACACCGAGGGAATGCCGACCCGGGTCATCACCGGCGGGGTGGGCGTCCTGCCGGGCGCGACCATGGCCGAACGACGGCAGCGGTTCATGGCCGAGCGCGACGGGCTGCGCACCCTGCTGATGTGCGAGCCGCGCGGGCACGCGTCCATGTCCGGAGCCATCCTCCAGCCCCCGGCCCGGCCGGACGCCGACTTCGGCGTGCTGTTCATCGAGGTCTCCGGCTGCCTGCCCATGTGCGGCCACGGCACCATCGGTGTGGCGACGGTCCTCGTGGAGACGGGCATGGTCGAGGCGGTCGAACCGGAGACCGTCGTACGCCTCGACACCCCCGCCGGTCTCGTCAGGGCACGGGTCGCCGTGCGCGACGGCCGCGCGGAATCCGTCACCCTGGAGAACGTCGCCTCCTACAGCCACGCGCTGGACCAGGTCGTCGAGGTGGAGGGATTCGGCCGGGTCCGCTACGACATGGCGTACGGCGGCAACTTCTACGCCATCGTGCGCACCGAGGACCTCGGCATCCCCTTCGGCCGGTCGGAGAAGCAACGGCTGCTCGACGCGGGCCTGGGCGTCATGAAGGCGATCAACGAACAGAACCCGGTGGTACATCCGGAGAATCCCGCGATCGACGTCTGCCACCACGTCTATCTGGAGGCCCCCGGCTCGACCGCCGAGCACTCGCGGCACGCCATGGCGATCCACCCCGGATGGTTCGACCGCTCGCCCTGCGGGACGGGAACCAGCGCCCGGATGGCCCAACTGCACGCGCGCGGAATGCTGGAGCCCGGGCAGGACTTCGTCAACGAGTCGTTCATAGGCTCCCGCTTCACCGGCCGGATCCTGGCGGAGACCACGGTCGGCGGCCAGCCCGCCGTCCTGCCCTCCGTCACCGGCCGCGCCTGGATCACCGGGACCGCGCAGTATCTGCTCGACCCCACGGACCCCTACCCGGCGGGGTTCACCGTATGACGGCCGAACCGTACACCGGGCCGATCGGGGCGGCCGACTGGCACACCGGCGGCGAACCATTCCGCATCGTGCCCGCGCCCCCACCGGCCGTGACCGGGCCCGGGCTCACCGTGGCCGAGCGCCGCACGGTCGCCATGGCCGACGCCGGGGCCCGGTGGACCCGGTCCCTGCTGTGCGGCGAACCGCGCGGCCACGCCGACATGTACGGGGCTTTCCTGGTCCCGCCGGACGATGCCGGGGCCCACCTCGGCGCCCTCTTCTGGCACCGGGACGGCTTCTCCACGGCCTGCGGCCACGGTACGATCGCTCTCGGCGCCTGGGCGGTCACCACCGGCCTGGTCCCGGCGCCGGCCGACGGCACCACGGACGTCGTCATCGACGTCCCCTCCGGCCGGGTCACGGCGAGCGTGCGCACGGCCGGCGGCCGGGTCGCGGACGTGACGTTCATCAACGTCCCCGGCCATGTCCACGCGCGCGGCGTCGAGGTGGCGACCTCGTACGGAACCCTCACCGTCGACATCGCCTTCGGCGGTGCCATGTACGCCGTGCTTCCGGCGGACCGGCTCGGCCTGCGGGTACGGCCGCCGGACGTCACCGCGATCGTCGCGGCCGGCCGCGAGATCCGCGACGCGCTGAACGCCGCCGACGCCGCCGAGCACCCCGGGGATCCCCGGCTGTCCGGCGTCTACGGCACGGTGTTCACCGAGGCGGCAGGCACCCCGGTCGAACGGCCCGACGGCGCAAGGAGGCTGCACCACCGCAACGTCACGGTGTTCGCGGACGGCCAGGTCGACCGCTCCCCGTGCGGCTCGGGCACCGCGGCCCGGGTGGCGCTCCTCGCCGACGCCGGGGACCTGCGCCCCGGCGACGAGCTGCGGCACGAGTCGGTCGTGGGGTCGGTCTTCCACGCCCGGATCGAGCGACTGACCACGGTGCACGGCCGCCCCGCGGTCGTCCCGGCCGTGACCGGCACCGCGTACGCCATCGGAACCAGCCGCTTCACCGTCGATCCCGACGACACCCTCGTACCCGGGTTCGTGCTGCGATGACGGTGACGCTCGACGAGAAGGACGTGCTCGCGCTCGGCCCGGCCGGCGCCGTCGCCGCGGTCCGGGAGGCGCTGGCCGGAGGGTTCGACCCGGACGGTGACGTACCGCGGGCGGTCCTGCCGCTGGCGCACGGTCAGGGGCTGCTCATGCCCTCCGAGTACGGTGGCTGGTTCGGCGTGAAGGTCGCCACCGTCGCGCCCGGCAACGCCGCGCGCGGGCTGCGGCGGATCAACGCCACGTATCTGCTGCACGACAGCGCGACCCTGAGGCCGGTGGCTCTCCTTGACGGGGTGGCGCTGACGACCCTGCGCACCCCCGCCGTCTCGGTCGCGGCCTGCCTGGAACGGCTGCGCGCGCTCGCCGACGGGTGCGGGGGGCTGCGGCTGGTGGTCTACGGCGCGGGCCCCCAGGGGGAGGGGCACGTCGCCACCGTACGGGCCCATGTCCCGGTGGCCGACGTCACCGTCGTCACCCGGCGCGGGGGGCCCGTTCCCCGCTGGGCGGACCGGCACGTGGCGGCGGACGACGGGGAAGTGGCGGCCCTGGTGCGGCGCGCGGACCTCGTCGTCACCGCGACGTCCGCGCGCGCACCGGTGGTCGACGGGCGGCTGGTGCGCGACGGCGCGGTGGTGCTGGCGGTCGGCTCGCACGAACCGGCCGCGCGGGAACTGGACAGCGTGCTGATGGGGCGCGCCACCGTCCTGGTGGAGAGCCGGGGGACCGCCCTCCGTGAGGCGGGCGACGTCGTCATGGCGATCCGCGAGGGCGCGCTCGCCCCGGACGCCCTGGTCACCCTGGCGGACCTGGCCGGTGCACGGGCCGCCGCAGCCCCGGCCGACCGCCCGTTGGTCGTGAAGACGTGCGGGATGGGCTGGCAGGACCTGGTGGTCGCCGCCGCGGCCTACCGTCGGACGGAGGGGACGGTCGGGGGTGCGGAGGTGAGTTGAGCCGAGCTGAACGTCGACGCACGCTGACCCTGCCCGGACTCCGGCGTCAGCGTGCGCCGAGCCTACGGGCCGGGGCGGCGCGTTCGGCCTCCCGCTTCCGGGCCGCCCACAGGGTCCGCACATGCGCGAGATGGCGGCGCATGTGCTCCTCGGCCCCCTCCGCGTCCCCCGCGATCATGATGTCCAGGAGCGCGGTGTGCTCCCGCGCCGAACCCACCAGCGACCCTTCCTGGGACAGGTCGGTGAGCCCGTAGAGCCGGGAGCGCTTGCGCAGGTCGGCCACGGTCTCGACGAGGCGGGCGTTCCCCGCGAGGGCGAGCAGGTCGAGGTGGAAGCGGCGGTCCGACTCCAGATAGGTGATCAGATCGCCGGCCTGCGCGGCGGTCACGATCTCCTCGGCCACCGGGCGCACGGCTTCCAACTGCTCGCGGGAGGCCGTGCGGGTCACGCGGCCGATGGTGGGGATCTCGATGAGCGCGCGGATCTCGGTGTACTCGTCCAGGTCGCGCTCGGAGAGTTCGGTGACCCGGAACCCCTTGTTGCGCACGGCCTCGACCAGGCCCTCGCGGGCCAGATCCAGCATGGCTTCGCGCACGGGCGTGGCGGAGACGCCGTACTCGGCGGCGAGGGTGGGCGCCGAGTAGATCACGCCGGGCTGGAGTTCCCCCGCGATCAGCGCGGCACGCAGGGCGTTGGCCACCTGGTCGCGCAGATGCTCCTGCACCGAGATGAGTTTGCGGGACTTCAGCTCACTCATGCGTTCCCCTTCACATCATTTGTCACCGCACTATACAATGTCACGTTGCTCGGCGTCGCATCATCCCCGAACGGCGCTGCGGGCGCGGAGGCCGGCGGGCGATTCCGGGGGCAGAGGGGACACGTTTCGGTAACGGGGCGACGAACTCCTTGGCTGTGCAATTTCACATTACTATGTTACGGGTCACGCGATCCGACGCGGCCGCATTCTCCGGCCCGCTCCGCCTCGCGTTCTGCAAGCAGCCGCCCTCCGGCCCGCCCGGCCGCCCGGACCGCCAAGTCCTTCGGGCCCCTTCTCCTTCCTCCGGCCTGTTCCGCGTTCGCCGTGCCCCATCCCCGTACGAGGAGTGCATCCATGTCCCGTCGCACCCGCGCGCTGTCCGTATCCCTGTCCGCCCCGCTCGCCCTGGTCCTGCTGGGCGCCTGCACCACACAGGGAGGTGACGACCGCGGCCCGGACGAGCGGCAGCCCGGTGTGGCGACCGGCACCGTCATCGGCGGCACTCCGAAGCGGGGCGGCACCCTGACCGTGCTGTCCAACCAGGACTTCGCCCATCTGGACCCGGCCCGCAACTGGGTCATGCCGACCATGGACTTCGGCACCCGGCTGATCTACCGCACCCTGACCACCTTCCGGGCCGCACCCGGGAAGAAGGGCAGCGAGATCGTCCCCGACCTCGCGACCGACCTCGGCAGTTCCTCCGACGGCGGCCGCACCTGGACCTTCACCCTCAAGCCCGGCCTCGTGTACGAGGACGGCACCCCGATCCGGGCCCGCGACATCAAGTACAACGTCGAGCGCTCCTTCGCCCCGGACCTCGCCGGCGGCCCCGACTACGCCCAGCGCTATCTGGCCGGCACCGAGGGGTACGCCGGTCCGCTGGACGGCGAGCACCTCGACTCGATCCGGACTCCTGACGACCGGACCATCGTCTTCTCGCTGCGCAGACCCGTCGCCGAGTTCTCCTACACCGTCACGCTGCCCACCTTCTCGCCCGTGCCCGAATCCCGGGAGAAGGGTGTCCAGTACGATCTGCGGCCCTTCTCCTCCGGGCCGTACCGCATCGAGAGCTACGCACGCGGCAAGAAGCTGGTGCTGGTCCGCAACCCCCGCTGGGACGCGGCGACCGACCCGGTGCGCAAGGCGTACCCCGACCGCATCATCGTGATCCAGGGCCTGAAGGGCGGCCAGATCGACGACCGGATCATCGAGAGCGCGGGCGCCGACGCCTCCGCGGTCGAGTGGTCCGATCTACAGCCCTCCAGCGTCGCCAAGGTCCTGCCGAAGCCCGAGATCCGTCAACGGCTCTCCGCCGAGCGCACCGGCTGTACCGACATGCTCGCGCTGAACACCTCCCGGGCGCCGTTCGACGACCCGAAGCTCCGTCGGGCGATGCAGTACGCCGTCGACAAGGAGGCCCAGGTGACCGCCAACGGGGGGCCGGCCCTCAACGACGTGGCCACCGGCTACCTGCCCCCGTCCCTGACGGGCGGCCGGCCCGCCGACCCGGTCCACGAGGGACCGGCCACCGGAGATGTGAAGAAGGCCAGGAAGCTTCTCGCCGAGGCGGGCGAGGCCGACGGCTTCGACACGACGATCACCGTGTCCACCGGCGACAAGACCCGCGCCGAGGCGCTCCAGCAGAGCCTGGCCCGGGTCGGCGTACGGCTGCGGATCGAGACCGTCGACCCCTCGGTCTACTACGACACCATCGGCGACACCGCCAACGCCCCCGACATGGCCATCAGCGGCTGGTGCCCGGACTACCCGTCCGCCGCCACCTTCCTGCCGTTCGTCTTCGACGGCCGCACCATCAAGCCCAAGGGCAACCAGGGCAACGTCTCCCAGTTCCGCGACAAGGCCGTGGAGAAGCGCATGGACGAGATCGCCGCGATGCCCGACGCGACCGCCGCCAACAAGGCGTGGACCGCACTGGACCAGGAGATCCAGCGCACGTCGCCGGCCATCCCCCTGCTCTGGGAGCGCAAACCGCTGCTCGTCGGCGACAACATCGCCGGCGCCTTCGGACACCCCTCCTGGACCGGTCAGTTCGACTTCGCGGTGATCGGCCTGAAGGACCCGTCCCGGAGCAAGGGCTGAGGGGACGAGGACACATCGCCATGACCACCCTCAGCACGCCTGCCACCGGACCGGGTGACGCCCCGGCAGCCGGCGGACCCGGCTCCCCGGCCCTGCCCGACGCCCCCTGGCGGACCACCTGGCGCCGCCTGTGGGGCGACCGGGGCAGCCGGACCGCCCTGATCGCCGCCGCCCTGCTCATCCTGGTCGCGCTCACCGCGCCCCTCCTCAGCCGGCTGGGCGGCTGGTCGCCCACCGCGTTCGACGCCGATGCCATCGACCCCTACCTCGGCGGCCTGCCCCACGGGGCCCTCGGCGGCATCAGCGCCGAACACTGGCTCGGCGTCGAACCGGTCACCGGCCGCGACCTGTTCGCCCGCGTCGTCCACGGCGCCCAGGCCTCCCTGCTGATCGCCTTCGCCGCCACCGCGATCGTCGTCGTCACCGGCACCGTCGCCGGCATCGCGGCCGGCTACTTCGGCGGCCGCGTCGACACCGTGCTGAGCCGGCTGATGGACCTCACCATGTCCTTCCCGTCGCTCATCTTCATGATCGCGATGATGTCGGTGGCCCAGGACGTCAACCGGGTCGTGCTGATGACCGTCGTCATCGGCGTCTTCGGCTGGCCCGGCATCGCCCGCGTGGTGCGCGCCGAGGCCCTCTCCCTGCGCCACCGCGAATATGTCGCGGCCGCCCGCGCCTGCGGCAGCGGGCCCTGGCGCATCCTCACCCGGCAGGTACTGCCCAACATCTCCGGGCCCGTCATCGCGTACACCACGCTGCTGATCCCCGGAATGATCAGCACCGAGGCGGCGCTCAGCTTCCTCGGGGTGGGTGTGCGCCCGCCCACGCCCTCCTGGGGCCAGATGATCGCCGAGGCCGTCGCGTACTACGAGACGGACCCCATGTACTTCATCGTCCCCAGCGTCTTCCTGTTCGTCGCCGTCCTCGCCTTCACGGTCCTCGGCGACGCGCTGCGCGACATCCTCGACCCCCAGGGAGGACGCCCGTGATCTTCTACCTGGTCCGCAGGATACTCGGCGTGGCCGGCGTCCTGCTCGCCATCTGCGCCGTCACCTTCGTCATCTTCTACCTGCTGCCCGCCGACCCCGCCGCGGCGGCCTGCGGCAAGACGTGCAGTCCTGAACGCCTGGCGGAAGTACGCCACTTCATGGGGCTCGACCAGCCCGTGTGGCGGCAGTTCGGCGACTACCTCGTCGGCATCTTCGCCGGCCGCGAGCTGGGCAGCGGCCCCCACGCTCTGCAGTGCGGCTTCCCCTGCCTCGGCTACTCCTACGAGAACGCCCTGCCGGTGTGGGACCTGCTGATGGACCGCCTGCCCGTCTCCGTCTCCCTGGCGTTCGGCGCCGCCTGCCTGTGGCTGGTGCTCGGGCTGAGCGCCGGAGTGACCGCCGCCCTGCGCAAGGGAGGACTCCTCGACCGCACCCTGATGGTCGGCGCGGTGGCCACGGCCTCCCTGCCCGTCTACTTCACCGCGGTGATGCTCCTGTACGGGCTGGTCCGGCTGACCGGGCTGCTGCCCTACCCCGCCTACGTCCCGCTCACCGAGGACCCCCTGGCCTGGGCGGTCAACCTGCTGCTGCCCTGGATCGCCCTGGCGCTCCTCTACGCCGCCATGTACGCCCGCCAGAGCCGCAGTTCGATGATCGAGACGATGGGACAGCCGTACATCCGGACCGCCCGCGCCAAGGGCCTGCCCGCCCGGACCGTCGTGCTGAAACACGGGCTGCGCTCCGCGATGATGCCGGTGCTCACGCTCTTCGGCATGGACCTCGGGGCCCTGCTGGCCGGAGCGGTCATCACCGAGTCCATCTTCGGCATCCCCGGCGTCGGCAGGCTCTTCTACGACGCCCTGCAACGCTCCGACCAGCCCGTCGTGCTCGGCGTGACCCTGCTCGCGGCCTTCTTCATCGTGGCGGCCAACGTCGCCATCGACCTCCTGTACGCCGTCGTCGACCCGAGGGTGAGGAACTGACGTGCCGCCCACCACCGAACCCGACCACCCCCTGCTGCGCGTCCACGACCTGCGGGTCGCCTTCGACACCCCCGCCGGAACCGTCCAGGCGGTCGACGGGATCTCCTTCACCGTGGCGGCCGGCCGCACCCTGGGGCTGGTCGGCGAATCCGGCTCCGGAAAGTCGGTCACCTCCCTCGCCGTGATGGGCCTGCACCGCAGGGCCCGGGTGAGCGGATCGATCTCGCTCGCCGGACAGGAACTCCTCGGCCTGTCCGACCGCCGGTTCGGCCGGCTGCGCGGACGCAGGATGGCCATGGTCTTCCAGGACCCGCTGTCCGCGCTGCACCCCGCGTACACGGTCGGCGAACAGATCGCGGAGGCCCACCGGCACCACTTCGGCAGCGGCCGGCGCGTCGCCCGCCGACGCGCCGTGGACATGCTCGGCGAGGTCGGCATCCCCGAACCGGCCCGCCGGGCGGGGGAGTACGCGCACCAGTTCTCCGGCGGCATGCGCCAGCGCGCCATGATCGCCATGGCCCTGTCCTGCGAACCCGAACTGCTCGTCGCCGACGAACCGACCACCGCGCTCGACGTCACCGTCCAGGCCCAGATCCTCGAACTGGTCGCCCGGCTCCAGCAGGAACGGGGACTGGGCGTGCTGATGATCACCCACGACCTGGGAGTGGTGGCCCGCGTCGCCCACGAGGTGCTCGTCATGTACGGCGGGCGCGGCGCCGAACAGGCCCCGGTGGACGACCTGTTCCACAGCCCCGCGCACCCCTACACCCGGGGCCTCCTGGACTCCCTGCCCCGCCTGGACGACCCGGACGACGCACCGCTGCGCGCCATCCCCGGCTCCCCGCCGTCACCGGCCGAGCCGCGCGCCGGCTGCCCCTTCGCGCCGCGCTGCCCCCGGTCGGCCGCCGCCACCGCCCCGGAGCGGGCCCGCTGCGCCGGGGAGAGCCCCCGCCCCAGGGACGTACCCGGCGGTGGCAGGCTGGTCGCCTGCCACCTCCCCCTGCCGGCCGCCCCGCACCCCGGTCCGCCCGGCGGTGCCCCCGTACCGGCCGAGGAGGCCCGATGAAACCCACGCATCCCCCGTCCCGTCGCCCAGAGGTCCGTTCGGAGGAGACCGGGAGGCGCAGGGCGACCGGGGGCTCCCCGGTGACCGGGCCCGCCCCGTCGCCGCCCCTGCTGTCCGTACGCGATCTGGTGAAGACGTTCCCCGGCCGCCGCGTCCTGGGGCGGGCCGCCGCGCCGGTCCGCGCGGTGGACGGTGTCGATCTGGAGCTCGCGGCGGGGGAGACCCTCGGGCTGGTCGGGGAGTCCGGCTGCGGCAAGTCCACCACGGGCCGGATGCTGGTCCGGCTGCTGGAACCCACCGCGGGGTCCGTCGAGTTCGAGGGCCGCGACATCACCCATCTGTCCCCGCGCGAGCTGCGGCCCGTCCGGCGGCACCTCCAGATCATCTTCCAGGATCCGCACGCCTCCCTGAACCCGCGGCAGACCGTCGCCCGGATCATCGGCGAACCACTGCTGGTGCAGGGATCCACGGTCGCGGCGGCCCGGGACCGGGCCGCCGAGCTGCTCGACCTGGTGGGCTTGGGCGCCGAACACCTGGACCGGCACCCGTATCAGTTCTCCGGCGGTCAGGCCCAGCGCATCGGCATCGCCCGCGCCCTGGCGACCGGCCCCCGCCTGATCGTCGCCGACGAGCCGGTCTCCGCGCTCGACGTGTCCGTCCAGGCCCAGGTCGTCAACCTGATGGAGCGTCTGGGTGACGAACTGGGGCTGTCGTTCCTCTTCATCGCCCACGACCTGTCCGTCGTGAAGCGGGTGTGCGACCGGGTGGCGGTGATGTATCTGGGCCGCATCGTCGAGATCGGCGACAAGCGCGAGCTGTACGACAGGCCGGCGCACCCCTATACCCGGGCGTTGCTCTCGGCGGTTCCGCTGCCCGACCCGGCGGCGGAGCGGCGCCGGGAGCGGATCATCCTGCTGGGCGACCCGCCGAGCCCTGCCGCGCCGCCCAGCGGCTGTGGCTTCCATCCGCGCTGCCCCAAGGCGCTGGCGGTCTGCCGCACCGAGCGGCCGCTGCTCCGGGTGGTGGGCTCCGGCGTGCGCACGGCGGCCTGCCACTTCCCCGAGACGGGCTGAGAGACTCCCGGCGGCCCGGAGCACCCCCGGCCGCCCCTCCCCGACGGACCGCCCCCTTGCCGCTGGGCGGCGTTCACCGGGAAGTCGCATCGGATTCGGTCATATGTCTTCCCTGTGAAGTGTGACCTGTGCAATTGTACATGCTACAGGGTGTGGGCATGTCAACTCCGGGCATCGGCCCCATCCGTCCGGCCGGCAGCACGACAACACGGCACGACAACACCCCCTGGCCCACGCCCCGTACATCCCATCGGTCACGCACGTGCGTGCCTCCGATCCCTCATGGGAGGAAACAACGTGAGAACCACACTCGTCCGCCGAGGTGTGGGTGCCGTTCTGCCCCTGGCTCTTGCCGGGGCGATGAGCGTCGCGCTGCTCGCGCAGCCGGCCCAGGCGCAGCCGAACTCCCCTTCGGCCGCCACGGCATCGAACGCGTCGCGACCGTCCCGCCCCGGCGGGCCTGCCGACCCCGCGCCTAAGGCGCAGCAGTCCCCCACCTCGGACGCCGGTCACCGGCTCAAGGGCCGGCTGAAGGCGTCCCAGCTCCCTCCGCTGAGCGCCGACAAGTCCCCCCTCAAGGAGGCCTACGGCCACCAGGACGCCCCGCGGAAGCAGAGCGCGGGCAGGAAGTCCTCGACGAAGGCGGCCGCCGCGTGCGACCCGGCCGACTTCACCGGCCGCACCGGAAGCGAACTGGTGCGGCAGATCAAGGCGTCCACCACGGGCTGCGTGAACACCCTGTTCAGCCTCACCGGCGACAACGCCCGACTGGCCTTCCGCGAGGCTCAGATGGTCTCGGTGGCCTACGCGCTGCGCGACAACTCCGCCTACTACCCGGGCGACGGGAGCACCGGCATCCCGCAGCTCGTGCTCTACCTCCGGGCCGGGTATTACGTGCAGTGGTACAACCCGGACGTCGTCGGACCGTACGGCCCCGCCCTGCGGACCGCCATCCGCTCGGGCCTCGACGGCTTCTTCGCGAGCCCCCGGTCGCGTGACGTCACCGACGACAACGGCGAGACGCTGTCCGAGGCGGTCATCCTGATCGACAGCGCCGCGGAGAACGCCCGGTACATCTCCGTCGTCAAGCGGATGCTGGCGGACTACGACTCCTCCTGGAACGCGTTCCCGCGGATGCTCGCCGCGGTCAACAACGTGTACACGGTGACCTTCCGGGGCCATCAGGTGCCCGCGTTCGTCAGTGCCGTCGAGTCGGACCCGAGCCTCATCGACTCGCTGTACCGCTTCGCCGCCGACCACCTCTCCCTGCTGGAGGGCGACCAGGCGTATCTGACCTCCAACGCCGGACGGGAGCTGAGCCGCTTCCTCCAGCACCCGAGCCTGCGGAGCAAGGTCCGCCCACAGGCCACCGCCCTGCTCCGGCAAACCTCCATCACCGGCCCCACCGCCCCGCTCTGGGTGGGCATAGCGGAGATGGCCGACTACTACGACAGGGCGAACTGCTCCACCTACGGCATCTGCGACCTCCAGGAACGCCTCAAGCGCGAGGTCCTGCCGGTGCGCCACACCTGTAGCCCCAGCATCCGCATCCTCGCCCAGCAGATGACGTCCGCCGAGCTGAACGCCAGCTGTACCAGCCTCATCGAGCAGGACGCCTACTTCCACCGGATCGCACGGGACAACGGCCCGGTCGCCGATGACAACAACACCGCCATCGAGGTGATCGCCTACGACTCAAGCGCCGACTACCAGACGTACGCCGGTGCGATGTACGGGATCGACACCAACAACGGCGGCATGTACCTGGAGGGCGACCCCTCCGTCGTGGGCAACCAGCCCCGCTTCATCGCCTACGAGGCCGAGTGGCTGCGGCCCGACTTCCACATCTGGAACCTCAACCACGAGTACACCCACTACCTCGACGGCCGCTTCACCATGTACGGCGACTTCGCCGCCAACATGACCACCCCCACCATCTGGTGGGTCGAGGGCTTCGCGGAGTACATCTCCTACCACTACCGCGAGGAGCCCTACACCGCGGCGATGACCGAGGCGGGCAAGAGCACCTACGCCCTGAGCACCCTGTTCAGCACCGACTACAGCCACGACACCACACGGGTGTACCGCTGGGGCTACCTCGCCGTGCGGTACATGCTGGAGAAGCACCCCGCCGACCTGGACAAGGTGCTCGGCCACTACCGCGCCGGGGAGTGGAGCGCCGCCCGGACCTACCTCACCAGCACCATCGGCACCCGCTACGACAGCGACTGGAAGACCTGGCTGGCGGCCTGCGCCGCCGGTGACTGCGGTGGCGGCGGCCAGCCGGGCAACCAGGCCCCCGCCGCCGGGTTCACCGCCGCGGTGAAGGATCTGACGGTCACCCTCACCGACCGCTCCACCGACGCCGACGGCACCATCGCCTCCCGCGCCTGGGACTTCGGCGACGGCACCACTTCCACCCGGACCAACCCCGCCAAGACGTACAGTGCCGCGGGCAGTTACACCGTCCGGCTGACCGTGACCGACGACAAGGGCGCCACGGACACCGCCACCCGGGAGGTCACCGTCGCCGGCGGCTCCGCCGTCGGCGAGTGCACCGACTCCGACACCCGCGTGCTGGGCAAGGACTGCCGCCGCAGCAACCTCTCCGCCACCACCCGCGACTACTCCTACCTCTACCTGAACATCCCGGCCGGCACCGAGCAGCTGAAGATCACCGTCAGCGGCGGCACCGGCGACGCCGACCTCTACTACAGCAACTTCAACTGGGCCACCACCGGCTCGCACACCAACCGGGCCACCGGGCCCGGCAACTCCCATACGCTGACGATCAGCAACCCGCCGTCCGGCGCCAACTACATCAGCCTCCACGCGGTGGCCGCCTTCAGCGGCGCCACCGTCACCACCGAGTACTGACCCGCCGGTTCACCGCCCGGCCGGGATCGGCGCCATCGGCGCCGGCCCCGGCTCGGCCGTGTTCCCGGGCCGTCGGGACACGAGTCCGGCCCGGACGGTCCCCGCACCTCGCGCGGCAACGCCTCGCCCACACCGCCCGGCGCGTTCCCGCCGGGTACGGCACGCCCCGGCCGGCGACTCGGCCCGGGCCGGCTCCCGCGCGCCCTCCAGCGCCCGGGCCAGCTTCGACAACGATGTCCCGACCGCTGTGCGGGCCTCCACCTCGGCGAGCTGCTCCCCGGTGCGCTCCGCCCGTGCCACCTCGGCGCGGGCGAGGCGCAGCGCCGACCTTCGCGGACTCGGCCGCGGGACGGTGTCCGCCGAGGTGGAGGCGGGCGGTGTCGCGGTCAGCAGGGCGCTGGCGGTGAAGGTGGTCGCCATCCAGCCGGCGCTTCTGCGCCAGGACGGTCGGGGCAGGTGCACAGGGTTCTCCTCCAGGGACGGGACGGGGGAGTCCGGACGCTGGACAAGGGTCGTTACTCGGGCACTACAGCGTTCGGCCGCAGGGTGTCCCACGGGCCCCGGGGCAGGTGATCGTCGGCCGAAGGGCGATGTCAGTGCCTCCCCATAGAGTCGAAGACATCACTCGGGGAGCACCGGATGAAGGAGCAGAACCATGTCCGCCAACAGGATCCAGCACAAGGTGAATCACGTCGCTCTGGTCGTGGACGCTTCGGGCTCCATGTACCAGCACCAGAGTCAGCTCATCCGCGTCGTCGACGAGTTCGTGGCGGGGCTGAAGGCCGAGTCGGACAGCCTCGGTCATGAGACGCGGATCAGCCTCTACTCCTTCGACCACCGGGTGGAGAACCTGGTCTGGGACATGGATGTGAAGCACCTTCCGTCCATGCGGGGGCTGTACAAGGTCAACAACGGTGCCACGGCGCTCATCGAGGCCTCGCTGAAGTCCCTGGACGACCTGGGGCACATCTGGGAGGAGTACGGCGAGCACAGCTTCCTCCAGATCGTGGTGACGGACGGCGAGGAGAACGCCTCCGGCGGGGACCGGCGGCACGACGGCGACATGACCATCCTCGGCCCCTGGCTCGACCGGATCACCGCGAAGATGAACGGGCTCCCGGGGCACTGGACCTCCGCGATCCTCGTTCCCAACTCCCTGGCGAAGCGCACCGCCCAGAACTACGGCTTCCCGGCCGGCAACATCGCCATCTGGGACGCGGACTCCCAGAAGGGCGTCGAGGACGCGATCGGCACTGTGCGCGCCGCCGCCACCAGCTTCCTCCGCGGCAGAGAGCAGGGGGTGCGCGGCACGAAGAACCTGTTCGCCGTCGGCCAGGACATATCGGTCGACGATGTGCGGGCCAACCTCGAACCGGTCGCGGCCGACAAGTACCGCCTGCTGAAGGTCGACAAGGAGATGGAGATCCGCGCCTTCGTCGACTCGCACCCGGGCGTCACCTATGAACGCGGCTCCTGCTACTACCAGCTGGGCACCCGGGTTCAGGTGCAGCCCGACAAGGAGGTCATCGTGGTCGAGAAGGACACCGACCGTGCCTACACGGGTGAGGCGGCACGCAACCTCCTGTTCGGTGCCGGTGTCCGCGGGACCGTCTCCGTGAAGGCCGGCAACAACCCCGCGCTGGAGGTGTATGTGCAGAGCCGCTCGGTGAACAGGAAGCTCAAGGCCGATACGCGCCTGCTCATCATGCTCTGAAGCCCCCTACCCCCTACCCCCTCCTCTCCCGCCCCGGTGGCTCAGCCCGACGTCGCCGGCGCCGAGGAGTCCACGGCCACCGAGACGGCCAGCAGGCCCAGCGCGGTGCCCATCAGGTAGCGCTGGGCGCGGAGCCAGGAGGGGCGGCGGGCGAGAAAGACGGCGATGGCTCCCGCCGCCAGGACGATGCCGAGGTTGACGGTGAGGGCCACCGCGATCTGGACGGAGCCCAGTAGGAAGCCCTGCAGGAGGACGTTTCCCGCCTCCAGGCTGATGAACTGCGGGATGAGGGAGAGATACATGATGGCGATCTTCGGGTTGAGCAGATTCGTCATCAGGCCCATCGTGAACAGCGTGCGCGGCGAGTCGTTCGGCAGCTCCTTGGGGGCGAAGACGGAGACGCCCCCGGGCCGCAGGGCGGTCCAGGCCAGGTAGCCCAGGTAGGCGGCGCCGGCCAGTTTCACCGCCACGTACAGCTCGGGCACTGCGAGGAAGACCACCGACAGGCCAAGGTTCGTGGCCAGCAGATAGACCAGAAGGCCCACGGCCACGCCGCCGAGGGAGACCACTCCCGCCCGACGTCCCTGGGTAATGCTCCGGGAGACGAGATAGATCATGTTCGGGCCCGGGGTGAGCACCATGCCGAGGGCGATCAACGCGACGCCCAGCACCTCGCTCAGTTCAACCATGTTTGTCCGCCGCTCTCTTCATGCCCCGGCTGGTGTCCCGGCTCATGTCCGGTTCCTGTTTCCGGTCCTGTTCCGCCGGAGGGCCCGGCGCCGTACGCTCCGGCCGCGCGGCTCAGTGCAATGTGAGCTTAGGTTCGCGTTCCTGCTCGGTTCAATAGGGGGCATTGCACTCGGTTCAATGTTGTGCTCGGATGTCGCTCACCAGGGAGGTGAAGCCCGTGAAGGACTTCCGGTCCGTCGCCGACGTCGTGGCGGCGGAGATCGCGGCCGGCCGGCTCAGGGCGGGTGAACGCCTGCCTCCGCAGCGGGAGTTCGCCCGGCGGTACGCCATCGCCAACTCCACCGCCGTCCGCGTCTACCAGGAGCTCGCCCGCCGCGGTCTCACCGTCGGCCAGGTCGGACGCGGCACCTTCGTCACGGACGCGCCCGGCGCCCCCGCCCCCGCACCCGCCCTGTCCGAGCCGACCGACAGCCGGGTCGACCTGGAGCTCAACCACCCCGTCGTCCCCGAACAGGCCGGGCTGCTCGCCGCCGGCCTGGAGAAGCTGGTGCGCTCCGACCACCTGGAGTCGGTGCTCCGCCCGGTCGGGCCCGCCGGCACCCCCGCCGCCCGGGAGGCCGCCGCCGCGGTCCTGGCACGGGGCGGCGGGCGGCCCGTGCCGGAACGGATCCTGTTCGCCGGGAACGGCCGGCAGGCCATCTCCGCCGCCGTCGCCGCACTGACCCGGCCGGGCGCCCGGCTGGGCGTCGAGGAGTTCACCTACCCGGTGCTGAAGGCCATCGTCGCCCGGCTGGGCGTCACCCTCGTGCCCCTGGCGATGGACGAGGACGGGCTGATCCCGGAGGCGGTGGAGGAAGCGCACCGCGCCGATCCGCTGCACGCCGTCTACGTCCAGCCGGTCCTTCACAACCCGCTGTCCCTCACGATGCCCGCGCGACGGCTCGACCACCTGGCCGACGTGCTGCTGACCTCGGGGATCCACGCGATCGAGGACGCCGTCTGGGCCTTCCTCCGGGACGACCTGCCACCGCTCGCCTCGCGGGCCGCCGAGCGGACCGTCCTCGTCGACAGCCTTTCCAAACGCTTGTCCCCGGGGCTGTCCCTCGGGTTCGCCGTGGCCCCCGCCGCGCTGGCGGGCCGGGTCGCGGGGGCCCTGCGCTCCGGTGGATGGACGCCCATGCGGTTCCCCCTGGAGGCGATGGTGCAGTGGCAGGCGGACGGCGCCGTAGACACCCTCGTACGGGCCAAACAGCGGGAGGTCGGGGCGCGGCAGGAGATCGCCCACCGACACCTCGGCGACTTCCGCACGCGCAGCGACCCCTTCTCGTGCTATCGCTGGTGGGAGCTGCCCGGCCCCTGGCGGGCCGACACCTTCGTCGCTGCCGCCGCACGGCACGGCATCGCGGTGACCCCGGCGGCCGCGTTCTCCGTGGGCCGCCACCGGGGACCGCACGCGGTACGCCTGGGCCTGGCGTCCCCCACCCGGGAGGTTCTCTCCCGGGCCCTCGCGACCCTCGCCGACCTCGCCCGGTCCACACCGGACGAGCTGGCCGGGGACTGAGTCCGTGCTCCCCGGCGGCGCCCCGTCAGCCCGTCGCCGCGGTCATCCGCCGCAGACCCGTGTACTGGAGCGCGGTGTGGACCGTCACGATCAGCGCGCCGACCAGCAGGAACACCACCCCGAAGTCGTTCAGCGGCACGAAGCCGGCCAAGGCCGCCACCACACACCCGACCGCGCACAGGGCGTTCACCGCGACGGCGGTCCTGGCCAGGGCGGGCGGGATCACCGGGTAGCCCGCGACCAGGGCGAGGCAGGCCGCCCCGCCGATCTGGAAGATCCCGAACGCCACGGCGAAGGCCACCGGCATCCCGGTCGCGGAGCCGAGCGGCACGGCGGCCGCGACCAGCACGACGCCCATCACGGCGGTGCTGACGCTGTCGACGCGCAGCACCAGCCGGAGAAACCGGGCGGCGTCCCGTGCGGGGGCCATCGCTGCGGACGGGGCGAGGGTGTACGTCATCTCGGATCTCCTTCGGCCGGCGGGTTCGATGACACCGTGCCACGCGGAAGGGGCCGGACTCCATGACCTCCCAGGTCATGGGTACGGTGAGGTCATGGAGACCCAAGAGCCGCCCAGCGTGAGCCTGTTGCTCCGTGCGTGGCGCCGCCGTCGCAAGCTCAGCCAGCTCGACCTGGCGCTGAGGGCGGACTCCTCGACCCGGCACCTATCCTGCGTGGAGACGGGTCGCGCCCGGCCGAGCCGGGAGATGGTACTGCGGCTCGCCGAGCACCTCGATGTCCCGCTGAGGGACCGCAACGGCCTTCTGCTGGCGGCTGGTTACGCCCCCGCGTACCGGGAGTCGCCGTTCGACAGCGAGCGGATGACCATGGTCCGTTCCGCGGTCGGGGCGATGCTGGCCGGTCACGAGCCGTACCCCGCCGCCGCGATCGACCGGATCTGGAACATCGTCGACCGCAACGGCGCGATGTCCCTCCTGCTGGGCACCGTGCCTTCGCACCTGACGGAGTCGGGCGGCAATGTGATGCGGCTGATCCTCCACCCGGAGGGCCTCGCCTCCCGGTGCCTGAACTTCGCCCAGGTCCGCGCCCACGCCCTCGGCCGGCTGTGGCACCAGGTCGACACCACCGGCCATCGCGACCTGCGGGAGCTGTACGAGGAGGTGTCCGCCTACCCGGCCCCGCCGGACCTCGACACCGACCCCGGCCCGGTGGACCCGACGGGCATCGTCGTCCCGTTGCGCATCCGCACGCTGCTCGGCGACATGGCGTTCTTCAGCACGATCGCCACCTTCGGGGCACCCGCCGACGTGACCCTCTCGGAGCTCGCGGTGGAGTCGTTCTTCCCGATGGACGAGCGGACGGAGACCCTGCTGCGCACCCTTGCGGCGCTGGGCGGCGAGGATGGCGAGGGCCGGTGACGGAGCTGTCCTGAGCCGACGAGGGCCATGAGCGGTGCGGCCCTGAGCCGGAGCCCCGCCTTCCGTGAGGGTGGGCCCGCCAGTCCCGGCCTTCGCTCCGCATCCGCTGGGCCCGCAGGCGGGCCTCCTGCTCGATCAGCGATCCGTCCGCGTTCTCGGTGGACCCGCGACGCCCGCGCAGGACCAGCATCACCGCACGCCACACGGCCGCCCCGCCCGTTCCTGCCGGCAGTGCGACGAATGCCCCCATGAAGCCCCCGCTTCCCTTCGCTTCGGCCGAACCGGTGGGCTTCGTTCTCTTCGTCCCCGACCCCTCCCCGCCCCTCTCCGCAAGATCGCCCTCAGGTTGACTTCATACCCCTGGGGGGTATCTTTGGGGTGTGGTCGCGACCCAGCGACCTTGATGAGGGAGTGGGTCATGCATACCGGTCTCAAGATCTCGGCCTTCGCCGTAGGGCTTGCGGCGACCTTCGGGTCGGCGTACGCGGTGGGCGGCACTCTGGACCCCGCCGTCGCCGCGAAGGACGCGTCCCAGCAGGACGGTCACGGCGCGAAGGACCATCCGGCAGCGGAGAAGGAGGCGGCGGAGACGAGTGCGGGGGAGAGTCCGGGGCTTCCCGGTGGTCTGCAGGTCTCCGAGGGGGGCTACGCGCTCGACCTCAGAACCCCGCGCGTCGAGGCGGGCGAGCCCGCCGAGCTGCGGTTCGCCGTCGTGGACGAAGGCACCTCCCGCAACGTGACCGCGTTCCGCACCGACCACGGCAAGGAACTGCACCTGATCGTGGCGTCGAGCGACCTCACCACCTACCGGCACCTGCACCCCGTGCGGGCCGCCGACGGCACCTGGTCCACCCCCGTCGAGCTTCCCGAGGCCGGCGGCTACCGGGTCTTCGCCGACTTCACCCCGGACGTGAGGAACGCCGAGGGCCTCACCCTGGGCGCGGACCTCGCCGTTTCGGGCGACGCGAGCCCCGAGCCGCTGCCGCGCGAGGAGCGGACCGTGACCGTCGACGGGTACGAGGTGACACTCGACGGGGCGCTGCGTCCCGGGGCGGGCAGTGAGCTTGAGCTGGAGGTCGAGAAGGACGGCAGGCCGGTCACCGACCTTCAGCCCTACCTGGGCGAGTACGGCCACCTCGTCGCGCTGCGCGCCGGGGACCTGGCGTACCTCCACGTCCACCCGAACGGCGAACCGGGCGACGGACGGACGAAGCCGGGCCCTGAGGTCTCCTTCACCGCGACGGCTCCGAGCAAGGGGGCCTACCGCCTCTTCCTCGACTTCCGGCACGAGGGGAAGGTCCGTACGGCCGCCTTCACCGTGCACGCCGGGGAATCGGCACCCCAGAAGTCCGTGCCGGAGGAGGGGGAATCCGCCGGTCACGGGCACTGAACCGGCCGCCGCGCTCTCCGGCGGCCGGCCGGTCGTCGCCGAGCCGCTCGTCGACCGAATCCGGACGCTCGTCGACCGGACCCGTGTGGGCTTCAGCCCATGCCGAGGATCTCGCCCACGAGCCGCGTCAGGGTCCGCCGCTCGGCGGCCGTGAGCGCGCCGAAGGCCCGGTCCAGCGGCCGCGGCACCCCACCCTCCGTCGCCGCCGACGCCGGTCCCGCCTCCGGGGTCGGCATCACCGCATGGGCCCGGCGGTTTCGGGGGTGGCGCTCACGCCGTACGAGACCGCAGTCCTCAAGGCCGTCGATACAGCCGACCATCACTCTGCGGTCGATGTGCAACTGCGCGCTCAACTCCTGCTGGGAACAGGGCCCCACATCGTTCAGCATCTTCAGCGCGAGGCGCTGGGTCACGGTCAGGCGGTGCCCGGACAGCACTTCGTCGAGCGTGCGGGCCACCAGGGCCGTCGCCCGGCACATCGCGATGCCGGGGCGTTCCCGCGCCGGCTCGGAGAAGTGGCCGTTCGCGTTCGCCGGCCTCCGGCTCGCGGCCGGGCGAGGCGGGGCGGGAGGCTGGGCGGTGGTCGTGGCTGCTCCACCTGCGGTCCAGGGCGGCGGACCATCCGGTGTTCCAGGACTGTCCGGTCCCGGAGCGTTCTCGCTCTGTCGGCCCGGCCCGGCCCGGCTGCCGGACGCGGAGTCGGAGACGGTCGAGGGCACGATGGGTGCGGCTGGTTCATAACGATCAGCACACGGGCGGTGCACGTCTCGCCGTACGGGCGGAGGGCTCCGCCGACGGCCTCGGCCGCCGCGGCGGTGGGGCCGTCCTCGATCAGAACCGCATCGGGAAGGGCCGGACCGGAGACACGACCCGCCGTCGGCCGCCGGGCCGCCGGGCCGCCGCACGGCGAGGCCGGGTCGCTCCTGGAGCTTGCCGTCATGCCGACGAAGAGCAACGGCGGTGTTCCGGGGGCCAGTACACGGATCGCATGCCGCCCCCGTGACGATGCGTCGACGTGAGGCATGAGGGTCGATCGCACGCAATCATCATCTGTATGCAGATCATCTGAGATCGGATTGACTGCCGCGCGATGGTGTTGAATTCCTGCTCCATGTGCGTCCGGCGGCGGTCTCCATCGGGGTGCCGGTCCCAGGGCGCGACACCGGTACCCGGTGGTGCGGGAGGGGGGGTGTCGGAGGCGCCCACCCCTCTGGCTTAGGCTTACCTAACTTTCACCTGCTCGGCCAAACCTGAGGACCCTCCATGCTCGGCTTCACCCGCGTGCGCCGCCACACCCTCGCCGCCACGGCCACCACCGTCGCCCTCGCCGTCGCCCTGGTCGGCTGCTCCTCGGACGGCGACAGCGACGAGGGCGGGGCCAAGGACTCGGCGAAGAGCGACGGCACCTTCCCCGTCTCGATCAAGAGCTCGCTCGGCACCGCGAAGATCGAGGAGGAGCCCGAGCGCATCGTCACCCTCGGCCAGGGTTCCGCCGAGACCGCGATAGCCCTCGGCCAGACCCCGGTCGGCATCGAGAGCTACCCCTGGGGCAGCGACAAGTCCGGCTACCTGCCGTGGATCAACGAGGCCGTCAAGAAGTCCGGCGACAAGCTGCCCAAGCAGTTCACCGGCGGCGAGGAGATCGACTTCGAGGCGATCACCGAGCTGGAGCCGGACGTCATCCTGGCCCCCTGGTCGGGCATCACGCAGAAGCAGTACGACGTCCTCAAGGACATCGCCCCCACGGTCGCCTACCCGGACCAGGCGTGGAGCACCGACTGGGACCAGCAGATCGACATCATCGGCAAGGCGCTCGGCCGGACGAAGGACACCGGCGCCCTCAAGACGAAGATCGAGAAGCAGCTCGCCGATGCCGCGGCCACCCGGCCGAACTACAAGGACGTCACCTTCTCGTACATCTACAACTCCGGCCCCGGCACCCTCGGCGTCTTCAAGCCCGAGGAGCAGCGGGTCAAGATGGTCTCCTCGCTCGGCCTGAAGGTCGACCCGGTCGTCAACGGCTTCAAGGAGACCCCCGGCACCGACTCGGCCCTCATCGGCCTGGAGAACGCCGAGAAGCTCAAGGACAGTGACCTGATCTTCACGTTCTACACGGACGAGAAGAACCGCGAGGAGATCGAGGGCCAGAAGCTGTACGGCGCGATCCCCGCGATCAAGAAGGGCGCCGTCGTCGCGAGCGACGACAACTCCTTCGTCACCGCCTCCTCGATCATCAACCCGCTGACCGTGCCGTGGACGATCGAGCGCTACCTGCCGATCATCGACCAGGCCGTCAAGACCGCCGGTAAGTAAACCCGCCCGGCTCCCGCGTCACCGAGGCCACAAGGCACACTCCACTCTCATGGCACCCACCACGGTCGCACCGCCGAGCGGCGCCGGTACCTCCCGTACCGGTGCCGCTCGGCTGGCGTTCCTCCTGCTCCTCGCCCTGGCAGGGCTGGCTCTCGCGCTCTGCGCGAGCGTCATGTTCGGCAGCCGCAGCACCTCGTTCGGTGATGTCGTCGACGTCCTCGGGGGCAACGCCGACCCGAACATCACCATCATCGTCGAGAGCCGCTACCCCCGGACCGTCCTCGGCGTCCTCGCCGGCCTCTGCCTCGCGGTCGCGGGCACCCTCATGCAGGGTGTCTCGCGCAACCCGCTGGCCGAACCGGGCCTCCTCGGCATCAACGCCGGCGCCTCCGCGAGCATCGTCGCCGCGACCGCCTGGCTCGGGGCCTCCGGCGCCACGGACACCATGTGGTGGGCGCTGCCCGGAGCGCTGGTCGCCGGCGTCCTCGTCCATGTCATCGGCTCCGCCGGTACGGGGACGAGCGTGGTGCGTCTGGTGCTCGCCGGAGCCGTGCTCACCGCCGTACTGATGGCGTTCATCCAGGCGGTGACCCTCAGCAAACCGCAGGTGTTCGACAGCTACCGCTACTGGGTCGTCGGAGCGCTCGGCGGCCGGGACTTCGACGTGTTCTGGTCCGTCCTGCCCTTCGCCGCCGTCGGTCTCCTGCTCGCCCTCGCGCTCGGCCCCGGCCTCAACGCCCTGGCCCTGGGTGACGCGACCGCCGTCGCCCTCGGCTCGCACCCCGGGCGCACCCGGGGCGGCGGGCTGCTCGCCGCCACGCTGCTCAGCGCCGCCGCTACGGCCGCCGTCGGCCCGATCGCCTTCGTCGGCCTCGCCGTCCCGCACGTCGTGCGGGCCCTGGTCGGCGTCGACTTCCGTGCCCAGATCCTCTTCTCCGCCCTGATGGGCCCCACTCTCCTGCTCCTCGCGGACGTGGTGGGCCGGGTCGTCATGCGCCCCACCGAACTCATGGTCGGCGTCGTCACCGCCTTCATCGGCGCACCCGCGCTGCTCATCGCCGTCCGCAGGATGCGGGGCACCTCATGACCGTCACCGACCGAACCGGCACCGACCGAACCGGCACCGACCGGACCGCCCCCGTCCGCAAGGCCCCCCGGGGCTATCTGGTCGTCGGCCGCACCGTGGCGATACCCATGCGCCGGGCCTCCGTGCTCGCGGGCGCCGGGCTCCTCGTCCTCCTCCTCGCGGCCGCCGTCACGACGCTGACCTGGGGACGCCTCGGCGTCGACCTCGCCGACCTCCCCGCCGCGCTGCTCGGCGATGCCGAGGGCAAGGACCGCTTCGTCTTCAACCGGCTGCGCGGCCCCCGCCTCACCGTCGCCATCGGGGTCGGCGCGGCGCTCGGCCTCTCCGGCGCGCTGTTCCAGTCCGTCACTCGTAACCCGCTCGGCAGCCCGGACGTCATCGGGCTCTCCGCCGGAGCCGGCGCGGGCGCCGCGATCTGCGCCCTGATGTTCCCCGACACGGTCCCCGTCCCCGTCGGCGCGCTCATCGGCGCGGTGGTGGCGATGGCCGTCGTGTACCTCTCCACCGGCACCGGCTTCCGCAACCCCGCCCGGCTCGTCGTCGCCGGGATCGGGGTCGCCGCGATGGGTGCGGCCGTCACCCAGTACGTCGTGTACGCCCTGGAGCGAGACAAAGCCTCCGTGCTCACCGCCTACGTCAACGGGAGCCTGACGGCCCGCTCCTGGACCGACGCCACCACCGTCTGGCTGGTCCTGCTCGCCGCCGCCCCGCTGACCGCGCTGATCTCCCGGCGGCTCGACATCGGCGAGATGGGCGACGACATCGCCGAGGGGCTCGGCTCCGAGCCGAAGAAGGCCAAGACCCTCGCCGTGCTCCTGGCCGTCGCCCTCTCGGCCGCCGCGGTCAGTGTCTCGGGACCCATCGCCTTCATCGCCCTGACCGCACCCCAGATCGCCAGGCGCCTCACCCGCGGCTCCGGTCCGCATCTGCTGCTCTCCGCCCTCACCGGTGGTCTGCTGCTGGTGCTCGCGGACCTCTGCTCGCAGCAGCTGGCGCTCTTCGACGACCTGCCGGTCGGGATCTACACCATGGCCATCGGCGGTGCGTACCTCGGCTATCTGCTGGTACGGGAGTGGCGCAAGGGCGTGCTCTGAGGCGGCGGCAGGCCCCGGCGGCGGCCCGTAGCACCTCGAACAGCTCGATCGCGGCGCGCAGCAGCGGGTCCCGGTTGTCGACATGCCGACAGAGTGCGGCTGGGCATGCGCCTCCTCCTGGTGGACCTCGGCGCGGCCCCATCATGGACTGGGCTGTTCGGGGAGGTGGGCCCGCTACTGCTTTTTCGCGCTGCTGGGCAGGGTTTCGGCCGTTCCGGGGAGGGGAGTTCGCCTGCTGGGCGGGGGCCGACGGCGGTGCCGGGGCGGTGACGACTGGTCACGTACAGGTTCGTCGACCATACTGCCCGCCGTGGAGCAGAGCATAGATTCGACCAAGAAGCCCGAGTTCGCCGCAGGCACCGACCCGGCGTTCATCCCCCTGCCCGGACTGGCGGCGCCCGTCGCGACCCGGAAGCCCGAACCGGAATCGGAGTCCGGTCCAAAGGACGCTGCTCCGGAGTCGGAGCAGGAACGCGGCGACGAGCCCGAGGAGGCGACAGCGGAGGCCGACGCCGACAAGGATCCGGAATCGGCGGCGGGCGATGCCGAAGCGGAGAACGAGGCCGAGGGCGATGATGTCGAGGAGGGACCCGTATTCGAGGTCAGCGACCGGCGCGGTTCGATCCGGGCCGCCCGGGAAGGCCTCCGGTTCCGGCTGGACGACCAGGAGGCCGAGTTCGGCTGGGACGAGATCGGCGCCGTGGAGACCACCCCGGCCCGCTTCGGCCGCAGGTTCACGGTGACCGTCCACCTGTCGACCCGCCGTTGGTTCAACGCCGAGGTCGAGGCGGAGAGCCGCGGACAGCTCAAGGGCTGGCCGGCCGAGCTGGACACCGTCCTGGACGCCTACTTCGAGGAGGCCTGAGCGGTCGGCCGTGAGGCACCCCCGGCCGCGGGGTGTCTCGTCGACCGGGCCGGGGTCGGACGGCGGTTCCGGCCGGGCCGCACGGTGCTGTGCCGTGCGGTGCTGAGCGATGCGCTGCCGCGTCGCGCCGGGGTGCGCAGTGCCGTGCTGCTTCGTGCCCTGCCGTCAGGGCCGCTCGCGGTTGCGGCCCCGGACGCGCATCACGACGTAGCCGGCCACGGCGGCGGCGGCCAGCGCCAGCACGACCTTGGACACGACGCCGACGTACACCCCGACCACGTCCCACTGGTCGCCGAGCCAGTATCCGGCCATCACCAGCACGGTGTTCCACCCCAGGCTGCCCGCCGTCGTCAGAGCGACGAACACCGGCAGCGGCATGCGCTCCACGCCCGCGGGCACCGAGATCAGGCTCCGGAACACCGGCACCATGCGGCCCAGCAGGACCGCCGTGGTGCCGTGCCGGGCGAACCACTGCTCCGTCCGCACCAGGTCGGAGGCCTTCACCAGCGGCAGCTTCGCCCACCAGGCGTGCAACCGCTCCCGGCCGAACACGGCTCCGGCCCCGTACAGGACCGCCGCCCCGACGACCGAGCCGAGCGTCGTCCAGAACAGTGCCGATGCGATGCTGAGCGCGCCCTGAGAGGCGGCGAACCCGGTCAACGGCAGGATGACCTCGCTGGGCAGCGGCGGGAACACGTTCTCCAGCGCGATGGCCGCCCCCGCGCCGGGACCGCCGAACGACTCGACCAGCCCGGCGGCCCAGCCGGCGATGCCCCCCTGCGGCTCCGAGGCGGCTGACAGGGTCAGGTGCATGTATCCATGATCCCTCAGGCCCCGTCGAGGACCACCGAACGACTCAGGTGGCGCGGCAGATCCGGGTCGAGCCCCCGTGCGGCAGCACGGGCGAGGGCGAGGCGCTGTACGCGTACGAGGTCGGCCAGCGGGTCGAGGGCGCCGTCCACCCACTGGGCGCCCGTCGCGCGCACCTGCTCCGGCAGGCCCTCGGGGGCCTCGCCGAACATCCAGGTCGCGGTGGACACGGTGGAGATGCTGATGGGCCCGTGGCGGTACTCCATCGCGGGGTAGGACTCCGTCCAGGACAGCGACGCCTCCTTCATCTTGAGCGCCGCCTCGTGGGCCAGACCGACCGTCCACCCCCGCCCGAGGAAGGAGAACTGGGTGCTCCGCAGCAGCCCATCGGGCAACGGCTCGGCGAGCGCGGTCTCCGCGTCCGTGACCACGTCCTCGGCGTGCAGACCGAGGTGGGCCCGCAGCAGGGTGAGGGCGGTCGTGGCGAAGCGCGTCTGGACGACGGACCGTTCGTCGGCGAAGTCCAGGACGACGAGATCATCGGCCGCGGCCCTGACCGGGGTCTTCGGATCCGCCGTGACGGCCACGGTGCGCGCGGTGCCGCGCAGCCGGTCCAGCAGCTCCAGCACCTCGGTCGTGGTCCCCGACCGGGTCAGCGCGACGACCCGGTCGTAGCCGCGGCCGAAGGGGAACTCGGAGGCGGCGAAGGCGTCCGACTCGCCCTGGCCGGAACCCTCGCGGAGCCCGGCGTAGGCCTGCGCCATGTAGAAGGAGGTACCGCAGCCGACGACTGCGATCCGCTCGCCCGCGGCGGGCAGGACGGCGGCCTCGGGGCCGTCGGCCAGAGCGGCGGCACGCCGCCAGCATTCGGGCTGACTGGCTGTCTCGGTCTCGGCATACGACACGTCTGCACTCCACGGGAACGAGGTGGACCGGGGGACGGGGCCGATGAAGCCCACATGTAGAATTCTGCACGTTACATGCAGTTATCGAGCAAGAACAAGCAAGGTGTAGGTGGGTGAAGGGCTCCCGGGGGCCTCTGTGCGACGCTTGCGACGGTCCGGCCACCGGCGACCGCGTTCCAGCGAAACGCGGTGCCCGCTCCGGACGGTGAGGAGACGCTCTTGTCCAGGGACGCCCGGTGGGACGCGCTGCTGGAACTGGTCGGCAAACACGGCAGGGTGGACGTCGAGGAGGCGGCGACGGCGCTCGACGTCTCGGCCGCCACCATCCGCCGCGATCTGGACCAGCTGGCCGAACAGCATCTGCTCACCCGCACCAGGGGCGGTGCCGTCGCGCACGGGGTCTCCTACGAACTGGCGCTCCGCTACAAGACGGGCCGTCACGCGCCGGAGAAGCAGGCCATCGGCCGCGCGGTGTCGGGCCTCGTCGCCGTCGGCGAAGTGGTCGGCCTGACCGGCGGAACGACCGTGACCGAAGTGGCCAGGGCGCTGGCGGTACGCCAGGACATCGTGGGCGAGGCGACGGTGGCGGGCGGGCAGCCGACGCTGACCGTGGTGACCAACGCCCTCAACATCGCGAGCGAGCTGGCGATCCGGCCGCAGATCAAGATGGTCGTGACGGGCGGGGTCGCGAGACCCCAGTCCTACGAACTGACGGGTCCGCTCGCCGTCGGCGTGATGAATGAGATCACCCTGGACGTCGCGGTTCTCGGGGTGAACGCCATCGACATCGAACGCGGCGCGTACGTCCACCACGAGGGCGAGGCCAGCGTCAACCGGCTGCTCGCGGAACGGGCCCAGCGGGTGGTGGTGGCGGCCGACTCGTCGAAGATCGGTAAGCGGGCCTTCGCCCGGGTCTGCGACCTGGGCCTGGTCGACGTCCTGGTCACCGACTCCAACATCGCGGCGGAGGCGAAGGGCCGGTTCGGCGAGGCGGGGGTTCAGGTCATCACGGTCTGAACCGGTGCCCGCCGGGTACCGGAAGCGACTCGGACGAAGACTTCGCCGTGTCGTTGGTACGCCGAACGGGTGAGGGGCGAGAGGATTGCCCGATGAACAGTGAGTGCAGCCGGCGCGAATCCGACCGGCTCGACGACGGGGTGGCCCTGTGAGCAGGTACGACAGGTATGACAGATACGACGCCACCGATGAACAGTGGGAGGGGCTCGCGCAGGTCGTACCGCTGCGCGGCCGTGACGAGTGGCCGTCGCGGATCGACCACCGCACCGTCCCGGACGAGCGCGCGGCCGAGCAACGACGCCTCGTCGTGCTGCGGGTGCAGGTCTTCGCGGACGCACGCGAGGTCGCCGAGTACCTGGTCGCCCAGGTTCCGGTGCTGCTCGATCTGACGGCGGCGGAAACGGACGTGGCGAAGCGGATTCTCGACTTCAGCAGCGGCGTGGTCTTCGGCCTCGGCAGCGGCATGCACCGCGTCGACCGCAATGTCTTCCTGCTCGCGCCGGTCGGCATGGAGGTCGAGGGGGTCACGCCGGCGGGCCTCGCCCAGTCCTAGGGAGCGGCAGTCGGGGCGGCAGCCGGCTCGGACCGCCGCCCCCGGCCGCACACTCCTCCGCTGTCGGTGGCCGGTGATAGACCTGGGGCCGTGACAGATATCGATGTGGCAGAACTCCAGCGGCGGCTGGCCGCGTTCGCGGCGGCGCGGGACTGGGGGCAGTACCACACGCCGAAGAACCTGGCGGCCGCGCTCAGCGTCGAGGCCTCCGAACTGCTGGAGATCTTTCAGTGGCTGACGCCCGAACAGTCGGCGGGGATCATGGAGAACCCTGAATCGGCCCACCGGGTCGCCGATGAGGTGGCGGACGTGCTCGCCTATCTCCTGCAGTTCTGCGAGGTACTGGCCATCGACCCGGTGGCGGCGCTGGCGGCCAAGTTGGAGCGGAACGAGAAGCGTTTCCCCCTGCCGGGCGCTCCGGAACCCCACGATCGTCACTCTTCGGAGTGATCGAGATATCCACAGTCGACTTCGTGTCCACAGATTTCCGATTTCCTCTGGCTTTACGGTGCTGTCTACCTCACTGTGGGTAATGAATGAGGTGAGCGGGTTTTCGTACGGACGGGGGAGACACATGGATGCGGAGCGACTCATCGAGGCGGGACGGCGGGCTCTGGCGGGCAGCCGGGGCGCGCTGGACGTCATGGCGGAGGCCTGGCAGGCCCAGACGCTCGCGCGGGCGGTCGGCAGCCGACTGGCGCTCTACGGCCCGATGGAATTACGGAGTGAGGCGCGGGCGCTGGGGGAGATCGGCGCCGGATGCTCGTCCCTGGATCACCCGACAGTGCTCTCCGGCGGTGCCAGGGCGGCCCAGTTGTCCGGGATCGCCGATGTGCGGCCGACCCTGGCCGGGCTGGCGCTACTGCTCGGCGAGGCCGGTATCGCGCTGGTCGGGGTGGCCTGCGACACGGGGGAGGACGGTCTGTACTGGCAGTGCATCGAGGCCATGGACGCGGCCGACGAATCGCTGGACCGCGTGCACGGGATGCTGAGACGACTGGCGGAGCGGGAGAGGGAGCGCGACGGCCCCTACGGGGGCATACGCGGCCCGGCGCCATCGGCGGCGGGGCCCTGAGGAGCACGGGGGAGAGGCGGAGAGGCGGAGAGGCGGAGGGGTGGAGACATCGGGGGTCGGCCGGGATGGTCACGAGGACCGCGCGTCGGAGGGGCAGGATGGAGGCATGGATCTTCGCATCTTCACCGAGCCCCAGCAAGGGGCCGACTACGACACCTTGCTCACCGTCGCCAAAGCCGCCGAGGACCTGGGCTTTGACGCTTTCTACCGCTCCGACCACTATCTCCGCATGGGCTCCGGCGACGGTCTGCCCGGACCGACGGACGCCTGGATCACCCTGGCCGGACTGGCGCGCGAGACCCGGCGGATCCGGCTCGGCACGCTGATGACCGCCGGCACGTTCCGGCTTCCGGGAGTGCTGGCCATCCAGGTGGCCCAGGTCGACCAGATGTCCGGCGGCCGGGTCGAACTGGGCCTGGGGGCAGGCTGGTTCGAGGAGGAGCACAAGGCCTACGGCATTCCGTTCCCGAAGGAGAAGTTCGGCCGCCTGGAGGAGCAGCTCGCGATCGTCACCGGCCTGTGGGCAACGGAGGTCGGCAAGACCTTCAGCTATGACGGGACCTACTACCAGCTCACCGACTCGCCCGCGCTGCCCAAACCCGCCCAGGCCAAGGTTCCCGTCCTGGTCGGCGGCCACGGTGCGACCCGCACCCCGCGGCTCGCCGCACAGTACGCGGACGAGTTCAACATCCCGTTCGCCTCGCTGGAGGACAGCGAGAAGCAGTTCGGCCGGGTCCGGGCCGCCGCGCAGGCGTACGGGCGCTCGCCGGACGACCTCGTGTACTCCAACGCGCTGATCGTCTGCACGGGCAAGGACGACGCCGAGGTCGCCCGACGCGCGGCGGCCATCGGCCGGGATGTGGAGGAGCTCAAGGCGAACGGGCTGGCGGGGTCGCCCGCCGAGGTGGTCGACAAGATCGGCGCCTACGGAGCGATCGGCTCGTCGAGGATCTACCTCCAGATCCTCGACCTGGACGACCTGGACCAGCTGGAACTGATCTCCTCGCAGATCCAGTCCCAGCTGACCTGACCTGACCTGACCTGACCTGACCTGACCTGACCTGAAGAGAAGAGGAGGTGATGGCTGTGAGCATCGGCGGCACGCTCGCCGACGCGCTGGACGCCGGGTCGGTTCTGCTGGACGGCGGGCTCTCCAACCAACTGGAGGCTCAGGGCTGCGACCTGTCCGACGTGCTCTGGTCGGCCCGTCTGCTGGCCGACGCGCCGGAACAGGTCGAGGCCGCCCACCTCGCCTACCTCCGGGCCGGGGCACAGGTGCTCATCACGGCGAGCTATCAGGCCACCTTCGAAGGGTTCGGGCGGTACGGGATCGACCGGTCCGGGACCGAGGCACTGTTCGCCCGCAGCGTGCTGCTGGCCCGGGGCGCCGCCGAGGCGGCGCGCCGGGCCGACCCCGGGCGGGAGACCTGGGTCGCCGCATCGGTCGGACCGTACGGGGCGATACTCGCGGACGGCAGCGAGTACCGAGGCCGCTACGGGCTGAGCATCCGGGAGCTGGAGCGTTTCCACCGCCCCCGGGTGGCGGCGCTGGCCGCTGCGGGGCCCGACGCACTCGCGCTGGAGACGGTGCCGGATCTGGACGAGGCCGAGGCCCTGGTCCGGGTGGCCGAGGAGACCGGACTGCCGTACTGGCTCTCGTACAGCGTGGCGGGCGGCCGGACGCGGGCCGGTCAGCCGCTGGAGGAGGCGTTCGCGGTGGCGGCGGGGCGGGACTCCGTCCTCGCGGTAGGGGTCAACTGCTGCGATCCGGAAGAGGCGCAGGGCGCCGTGGAGCAGGCGGTGGCGGTCACGGGCAGGCCCGCCGTGGTCTACCCGAACAGCGGGGAGGGCTGGGACGCCGGAGCGCGGGGGTGGACCGGACGCAGCACCTTCGACGCGGGGCGGGTGCGGGCCTGGACCCGGGCCGGGGCCCGGCTCGTCGGAGGCTGCTGCCGGGTGGGGCCGGACCTCATCACGGAACTGGCCGGGCGGCTGGAGCAATAGGGAGGGAGGGACAAGGGAGAGGCAGAGGAGGGAAAATACCTGGTGGGGGCAGCGGGCGAGGATCATACTCGGACAGGTGTTCCTGACAATCGGTACGACCGGCACCCCTGAATGTCCCGCCACGGACCTGGGCTTTCTGCTGCACAAGCATCCCGACAAGGCGCAGACGTTCTCCACCTCGCACGGCTCCGCACACGTCTTTTACCCCGAGGCGTCCGCCGAGCGCTGCACGGCCGCACTCCTGCTGGAGGTGGATCCGGTGGCGCTGATGCGGCGCGGCAAGGGCAAGGGCCGGGGAGGCGCGCCCGACGCGGCGCTCGCGCAGTACGTCAACGACCGCCCCTATGCGGCGTCCTCGCTGTTGTCGGTCGCCCTCGCCGCCGTGTTCAAGTCCGCGCTCGGCGGGGTCTGCCGGGCCATGCCCGAGCGGGCCGGGAGCCCGCTGCCACTGCGGGTCGAGGTGCCCGCCCTGCCCGCCAGGGGCGGCGCCGAGCTGGTGCACAAGCTGTTCGCGCCGCTCGGCTGGACGCGGGTCGAGGTCACGGCCGTACCGCTGGACGAGGAGTTCCCGGCGTGGGGCGACTCGCGCTACGTACGTCTGGTGCTGGAGGGCGAGTTGCGGCTCGCCGACGCGCTGCGGCAGCTCTACGTCCTGTTGCCGGTGCTCGATGACGCCAAGCACTACTGGGTGGCGCCCGACGAGGTGGACAAGCTGCTGCGGGCCGGGGAGGGCTGGCTGGCCGACCACCCCGAGCGGCCGCTGATCACCCGGCGCTATCTGTCCCACCGCTGGGGACTCACCCGCCAGGCCGACCAGGCCCTGGAGCTGGTGCGGCTCGCCGAGTCGGACGACCTCGACGTGGAGAGCGTCGACAACGCCGTGGACGAGAGCACCGACACCGAGGAGAAGCCGGTCCCGCTCGCCGAGCATCGGCGCACCGCGATCCTCGACGCACTGCGCGCCGCCGGGGCGAGCCGGGTGCTCGACCTCGGCTGCGGCCAGGGCCAGTTGGTGCAGGCGCTCCTCAAGGAAGTGCGTTTCACCGAGATCGTGGGCGTCGACGTCTCGATGCGCGCCCTCACCATCGCCTCGCGGCGGCTGAAGCTGGACCGGATGGGGGAGCGCCAGGCCGACCGGGTCACCCTGCGGCAGGGCTCGCTGACCTACACGGACAAGCAGCTGGCGGGGTATGACGCCGCCGTGCTCAGCGAGGTCGTCGAGCACCTGGACCTGCCCCGGCTGCCGGCCCTGGAGTACGCGGTGTTCGGCGCGGCGCGACCGGGGACGGTGCTCGTGACCACGCCGAACGTCGAGCACAACGTGCGCTGGGAGACCCTCCCGGCCGGACACGTCCGGCACCGGGACCACCGCTTCGAGTGGACCCGGGCCGAGTTCCGGGACTGGGCCGGGCAGGTAGCCGAACGGCACGGATTCACCGTCCGGTATGTGCCGGTCGGGCCGGACGACCCCGAGGTGGGGCCGCCGACCCAGATGGCCGTGTTCACCCGGACCACGGAAACCACCGGGAACACCGGGAACACCGAGAAGACGAAGGAGGCGGAAGCCGCATGAACAACGACCACAGCCACACCGGCGCGGAATCCGGCACCGCAGCCGCAGCCGCAGCCGCAGCCGGCACCGCCGTGCGCACCCTGCCGGTGACCGACCTCTCCCTCGTCGTCCTCATCGGCGCCAGCGGATCGGGCAAGTCCACCTTCGCGCGCAAGCACTTCAAGCCGACCGAGGTGCTCTCCTCGGACTTCTGCCGGGGGCTGGTCGCCGACGACGAGAACGACCAGAGCGCCAGCCGCGACGCCTTCGACGTGCTGCACCACATCGCCGACAAGCGCCTGGAGGCCGGGCGGCTCACCGTGATCGACGCCACCAGCGTCCAGTCCGAGAGCCGCAAGCTGCTCGTCCAGCTGGCCCGGAAGTACGACGTCCTGCCCATCGCCATCGTCCTCGACCTCCCCGAGGAGGTCTGCGCCGCCCGCAACGCGACCCGCCCGGACCGTGCTTCCATGCCGCGCCATGTCATCCAGCGGCACCGCCGCGAGCTGCGGCGATCGCTGCGCGGTCTGGAGCGCGAGGGCTTCCGCAAGGTGCACGTCCTGCGCACCGAGGAGGAGGCCGAGAGCGCCGAAGTGGTCCTGGAGCGCCGCTACAACGACCTGCGTCACCTCACCGGCCCGTTCGACATCATCGGGGACATCCACGGTTGCCGATCCGAGCTGGACACCCTGCTCGGCAAGCTGGGCTATGTGGACGGCGCCCACCCCGAAGGGCGCACCGCCGTGTTCGTCGGCGACCTCGTCGACCGGGGGCCCGACAGTCCCGGCGTGCTGCGCCGCGTCATGTCCATGGTGTCGGCGGGCAACGCCCTGTGCGTTCCCGGCAACCACGAGAACAAGCTCGGCCGCTATCTCGCGGGCCGCAAGGTCCAGCTCACCCACGGGCTCGCCGAGACCGTCGAGCAGCTGGAGCGCGAGGACGCCGAGCACCCCGAGTTCCGGGGGCAGGTGCGGGAGTTCATCGACGGGCTGGTCAGCCACTACGTCTTGGACGACGGCAAGCTGGTGGTCAGTCACGCAGGGCTGCCCGAGAAGTACCACGGACGCACCTCCGGCCGGGTCCGTTCGCACGCGCTGTACGGGGACACGACGGGGGAGACCGACGAGTTCGGCCTGCCCGTGCGCTACCCGTGGGCCGAGGAGTACCGGGGCCGTGCCACCGTGGTCTACGGCCACACCCCGGTGCCCAGCACCTCCTGGATCAACAACACCATCTGCCTGGACACCGGGGCCGTCTTCGGCGGGAAGATGACCGCGCTGCGCTGGCCGGAGCGCGAACTCGTCGACGTGCCCGCCGAGAAGGTCTGGTACGAGCCCGTCAAGCCGCTGGTCACCGAGGCGCCCGGGGGCCGGGAGGGCCGGCCGCTGGACCTCGCCGACGTCCAGGGCCGCCGGGTCGTGGAGACCCGGCACCTGGGCCGTGTCGCCGTGCGTGAGGAGAACGCCGCCGCCGCGCTCGAAGTCATGAGCCGGTTCGCCGTCGACCCGCAGCTCCTCGCCTACCTCCCGCCCACCATGGCCCCCACCGCGACCTCCCGCGCGGACGGCTTCCTGGAGCACCCGGCCGAGGCCTTCGCGCAGTACCGCAGCGACGGCGTCGAGCGGGTCGTGTGCGAGGAGAAGCACATGGGCTCCCGGGCCGTCGCCCTGGTCTGCAGGGACGCCGGGGCCGCGACCGCGCGCTTCGGCGCGGCGGGCCCCACCGGCGCGCTGTACACCCGCACCGGACGCCCGTTCCTGGACGACACGGCCATGACGGAAGCGGTCCTGGACCGGCTCCGGGCCGCTGTCACCGCCGCCGGGCTCTGGCAGGAGTGGGACACCGACTGGGTGCTCCTGGACGCCGAACTGATGCCGTGGTCGCTCAAGGCCGGCGGGCTGCTGCGCTCGCAGTACGCCGCCGTCGGCGCCGCGTCCGGCGCGGTCTTCCCGCCGGCCGTCGCCGCCCTGGAGCAGGCGGTCGCCCGGGGCGTCGAGGTGGCGGACCTCGCCGGGCTCCAGCGTGCCCGCGCGAGGGACGCGGCCGCGTTCACCGAGGCGTACCGGCGCTACTGCTGGTCCACCGAGGGGCTGGACGGGGTGCGTCTCGCCCCGTTCCAGATCCTCGCCGTCCAGGGCCGTTCCCTGGCCGCCGTCCCGCACGACGAGCAGCTCGCCTGGCTGGACCGGCTCGTGGAGCACGACCCGACCGGGCTGCTCCAGGTCACCCGCCGGCTCGTCGTCGACACCGGGGACGAGGACTCCGTGCGCGCGGGCGTGGACTGGTGGCTGGAGATGACCGGGCGCGGCGGCGAGGGCATGGTCGTCAAGCCGCTCGGCGCCCTCGTCCGGGACGCCGAGGACCGGCTCGTCCAGCCCGGCATCAAGGTGCGCGGCCGGGAGTATCTCCGCATCATCTACGGCCCCGAGTACACCCGCCCGGAGAATCTGGAGCGGCTGCGCTCCCGGTTCCTCGGACACAAGCGCTCGCTGGCGCTCCGGGAGTACGCGCTCGGCCTGGAAGCCCTGGACCGGCTGGCGGAGGGCGAGCCGCTGTGGCGGGTCCACGAGGCGGTGTTCGCCGTCCTGGCCCTGGAGTCGGAGCCGGTGGACCCCCGGCTCTGACCGGCGGATCACCCATCGCGGATACCTCTGCGGAACCGATGGGCGGTTCGCCGGGTGAACGGCGCTCCGCGCGGTGAGGATGAAGGCATGGGATTCCATGTCGACTCCGAAGCCGGGCGGCTGCGCCGCGTCATACTGCACCGCCCCGATCTGGAGCTGAAGCGGCTCACCCCCAGGAACAAGGACGCGCTCCTGTTCGACGACGTCCTGTGGGTGCGCCGCGCCCGGGAGGAGCACGACGGATTCGCCGACGTCCTGCGCGACCGGGGGGTCGCCGTGCACCTCTTCGGCGATCTCCTGCGCGAGTCCCTCGACATTCCTGTCGCCCGGCGGCTCGTGCTGGACCGGGTCTTCAACGAGAAGGAGTACGGCCCGCTCGCCACCGAGCATCTGCGGGCGGTCTTCGAGGAGTTGTCCTCGGAGGAGCTGGCGGAGGCCCTGGTCGGCGGTATGACCAAGCGCGAGTTCCTGGAGCGGCACAGCGAACCGACCTCCGTCCGCTTCCATGTGATGGACCTGGACGACTTCCTGCTCGGCCCGCTGCCCAACCACCTCTTCACCCGGGACACCTCGGCCTGGATCTACGACGGGGTCTCCATCAACGCGATGCGCTGGCCCGCCCGGCAGCGCGAGACCGTCCACTTCGAGGCCATCTACCGGCACCATCCCCTCTTCACCGGCCCGGAGGCGGGCGCCTTCCACCACTGGTCGGAGGGGCAGGACGACTACCCGTCCACCATCGAGGGCGGCGACGTCCTGGTCCTCGGGCAGGGGGCGGTCCTCATCGGGATGAGCGAGCGCACCACGCCGCAGGCGGTGGAGATGCTGGCCCGGGGCCTCTTCGACGCCGGTTCGGCGCGCACGATCGTGGCGCTCGACATGCCCAAGGGGCGCGCGTTCATGCACCTGGACACGGTGATGACGATGGTCGACGGCGACACGTTCACCCAGTACGCCGGTCTCGGCATGCTCCGTTCGTACACCATCGAGCCCGGCAGCGGCCCTCGCGATCTGAAGGTCACCGACCATCCGCCCGAGCACATGCACCGCGCCATCGCCGCCGCCCTCGGCCTCGACTCCATCCGGGTGCTCACCGCCACCCAGGACGTGCACGCGGCCGAGCGCGAGCAGTGGGACGACGGCTGCAACGTGCTCGCGGTCGAGCCCGGAGTCGTCGTCGCGTACGAGCGCAACGCCACGACCAACACCTATCTGCGCAGGCAGGGCATCGAGGTCATCGACATCCGGGGCAGCGAGCTGGGCCGGGGACGCGGCGGACCGCGCTGTATGAGCTGCCCGGTGGAGCGGGACCCCGTGGCATGAGAGAACGGCCCCGTGGCGTGAGAGGCCGACGACCGCGAGCCCAAGGGTCTGTATAGAGATGCGGCGGATCGTATAGGGTTCCAGTTCTGCCGCGTGCAGTGCGCCGATCCCCGTCCGACCCAGGAGCAGTCATCATGGCCATAGACCTCACCGGCCGCCACTTCCTCAAGGAGCTGGACTTCACCTCCGAGGAGTTTCTCGGCCTGGTCTCCCTGGCCGCCGAGCTCAAGGCGGCCAAGAAGACCGGGGGCGAGGTCCAGCGGCTGCGCGGGAAGAACATCGCGCTGATCTTCGAGAAGACCTCGACCCGTACGCGCTGCGCCTTCGAGGTCGCCGCCGCCGACCAGGGCGCCTCCACCACCTATCTCGACCCCTCGGGCTCCCAGATGGGCCACAAGGAGTCCGTGAAGGACACCGCCCGGGTGCTCGGCCGGATGTTCGACGGGATCGAGTACCGGGGCGACAGCCAGCAGGCCGTCGAGGAGCTGGCCGCGTACGGCGGGGTGCCGGTCTTCAACGGGCTCACCGACGACTGGCACCCCACCCAGATGCTCGCCGACGTGCTCACCATGACCGAGCACGGCGATGGGCCCGTCACGGAGAGCACCTTCGCCTACCTCGGTGACGCCCGCTTCAACATGGGCAACTCCTACCTGATCACCGGCGCCCTGCTCGGCCTGGACGTCAGGATCGTCGCCCCCGAGGCCTACTGGCCGGACGAGGCCGTCGTGGCGCGGGCCCGGGAGCTCGCCGAGATCAGCGGCGCGACGATCACCCTCACCGGCGACGTCGCCCAGGGCGTCCGGGGTGCCGACTTCGTCGCCACCGACGTCTGGGTCTCGATGGGGGAGCCCAAGGAGGTGTGGGCCGAGCGCATCGCCGCCCTCGGGCCGTACGCCGTGACGATGGACGTCCTGCGGGCCACCGGCAACCCGGACGTGAGGTTCCTGCACTGTCTGCCCGCCTTCCACGACCTCGGCACCCAGGTCGGCCGGGACATCCACGCCAGGTACGGGCTGACCGAGCTGGAGGTCAGCGACGAGGTCTTCGAATCCGTGCACTCGGTCGTCTTCGACCAGGCGGAGAACCGGATGCACACGATCAAGGCGGTGCTGGTGGCGACGTTGGCCGGGAAGTAGCCCCCGGTACGCCTGAAGTAGCCCCTCGGTACGCATACGGGGCAGAGGTTCGCATGCTCATACACCCGATTGGGTGAACATGCGCGGTGGTGGCTACGATGTCGCCTCTTGGTGGGGTTCGGGCTAGGGGTGTCTGACAATTCCCGTCGTCGCCCGCAGGGCGGCCGCGCGGCGTCAGGTGCGTGCTCTCGGGGTGCCGGCCCCAGGCCCTCGTACTGGACGTACTTGGCTCTGGAGTCGGTGCGGCGAGAGTGCGTGCATGGCGTCGTGAGGCAGACGGGAATTGTCAGACACCCCCTAGCAACGCCCGGACCCCTTCCCATGTCGCCCGGGGCCCCCACGGCCGCCCTGCGCACAGGGAAACGTCCCCCCACTGCGCCACCAGAGATGAGAACGTCCCGCATGAGCCCCGGTCTGCCGCGTTCCGGCACCCCGAAGCGCCCCGGCCCCTCGAAGCCGGGCCTGCGCCGCAAGAGCCCCGATCAGCTCATCGCCGAGTCCGGCGGGGACCTGGAGGGTCACGGCCTCAAGCGCACGATGGGCCTCTTCCAGCTCGTCTGCTTCGGGGTCGGCGCGATCGTCGGCACCGGCATCTTCGTCGGACTGTCCGACAGCGTCGCCGAGGCCGGCCCCGCCGTCGTGATCTCGTTCGTCCTCGCGGCGATCACCTGCATCTTCACCGCCCTGTCCTTCGCGGAGCTGGGCAGCGCCATTCCGGTCTCCGGAAGCTCGTACTCCTTCGCGTACGCGGCGCTCGGCGAGCGCACCGCCTTCCTCGTCGGCTGGTGCCTGCTGCTGGAATACGGCGTATCGGTCTCCGCCGTCGCGGTGGGCTGGAGCCAGTACGTCAACGAGCTGCTGAACAGCGTGATCGGCTGGGAACTCCCCGAGGCCCTGTCCTCCGGGCCCGGTGACGGCGGGGTGATCAACCTGCCCGCGGTCGTGGTGATCGCCATGGCGGCCACCCTGCTGGTGCGGGGTGTCCGGGAGAGCGCCACCGCCACCGCCGCCATGGCCGTCCTCAAGATCGGCATCCTGGTCGCGTTCTGCGCCGTGGCGTTCAGCGCGTTCCAGGACGACAACCTCATGCCGTTCGCGACCCACGGGCTCGGCGGGATCACCGCGGGCGCCTCGCTGGCGTTCTTCTCGTACATCGGCTTCGACGCCATCACCACCGCGGGCGAAGAGGTCAAGAACCCCCGGCGGAACATCCCGATCGCCATCCTTATCTGCATCGGCGTCGTCACGCTGCTCTACTGCGCGGTGGCCCTCTCAGCCATCGGCGCGATCGGCTCGGACGCCGTCGCGAACAAGAGCGCGGCCCTCTCGATCGCCGTCAACCAGGTCACCGACTCCACGGTCGGCGGCGGCATCATCGCCTTCGGCGCGGTCGTCGCCATCGCCTCGGTGGTGCTCGCCGTGATGTACGGGCAGACCCGCATCCTGATGTCGATGTCCCGTGACGGACTCATCCCGCGCGTCTTCGAGCGGGTCTCGCCCAAGACCCACACCCCGGTCGCCAACACCTGGATCGTCGCCGGCGTCTTCGCGGTCCCGGCGGCCTTCGTCCCGCTCGACGTCGTCGTGAACCTGACGACCATCGGCACCCTCGCCACGATGGTCGCCGTCAACATCGCGGTGGTGGTGCTCCGCCGCCGCAACCCCGAGCTGAAGCGGACCTTCCGGGTGCCGCTCTACCCGGTCAGCCCGCTCCTGGGCGTCGTGTTCTGCCTGTATCTGATGTACGGGACCGGCTGGACGACCTGGGTCCAGTTCGCGGTCTTCCTGACGGTCGGCTCGCTGCTGTACGCCGGCTACGGCCGCAAGCGTTCCCGGCTGGTCAGCTCCCCGGGGACGGACCCGGCTGCGCCGGTATCGCCGGAAGCGTGAACCAGACGGCCTTGCCGTGCTCCGTGGTGCGGTGACCGCACGCGGCGCTGAGGGTCCGGATCAGCAGCAGGCCGCGGCCGTGCTCCTGCCAGGGATCGACCTCACAGCCCGGCTGCGGCCGGGACAGGTCGCCCGGCGGGGCGGGGTCGCGGTCGTGCACCTCGACCTGGCAGCCGGTGGGCAGCAGCTCCACGACCAGCTCGATGGGCTCACCGCCCAGCGTGTGTTCGACCGCGTTGGCCACCAGCTCGGCGGTCAGCAGCTCGGCGGTGTCGCTGTCGGCCGGGGCGTCGATGTCCGACAGCGCCGTACGGATGAGAGCGCGGGCGATCGGCACGGCCGCGGTGGAGTGCGGCAGGGCGATGCGCCAGGAAGCGGGGACGGGGACGTCGGGCGGCACGGCAGGGTTTCCGTTCGGGAGCGGGTCTTCCTCGAAGCGGGAGGTCTCGACATGCGGCGTTCACGTCGTACTCGTGTCGGGACTTCCTGGTTTCAACCTTACGAACCGCTCCGGTCCAGCCATAGAGGCGGTCGGCCGGAGCAAAGGGGACTTTCGCCACAACAGCCTCATGGAAGCTGTATTGCGACCTCGTGACGGCGGTCACGTAAGGGTGATAACTTCGGAGGCGGAATGCGACCCGCGCACGGCCGGCACCAGCCCGATCGCTGAAGGGGACCCCTCCATGAGCCCGTTTCCCAGCTCGGCCCCGAGCACCGAGGAATGGCGTCATCTGCGGCTGACCCGCCACGACGGTGTGGCCACCGTCACATTCGCCCGTCCCGAGAAACTCAACGCACTCACCTTCGGCGGCTACGCGGATCTGCGCGACCTCCTCGCCGAGCTCTCCCGGGAACGCTCCGTCCGTGCTCTCGTCCTCGCCGGTGAGGGGCGCGGCTTCTGCTCCGGCGGCGACGTCGACGAGATCATCGGCGCCACCCTGGCGATGGACACCGCACAGCTCCTCGACTTCAACCGGATGACCGGGCAGGTCGTCCGGGCCCTGCGGGAGTGCCCCTTCCCCGTCGTCGCAGCCGTCCACGGCGTCGCCGCCGGAGCCGGAGCCGTGCTGGCCCTGGCCGCGGACTTCCGGGTCGCCGACCCGTCGGCCCGCTTCGCCTTCCTCTTCACCCGGGTCGGCCTCTCCGGCGGCGACATGGGTGCGGCCTACCTGCTGCCCCGGGTCGTCGGCCTCGGCCACGCCACCCGCCTCCTGATGCTCGGGGACGCCGTCCGCGCGCCCGAGGCGGAGCGGATCGGCCTGATCAGCGAGCTGGCCGAGGAGGGGAAGGCCGACGAGCGGGCCGCCGAGCTGGCCCGCCGCCTCGCCGACGGCCCCGCCCTCGCCCTCGCCCAGACCAAGGCCCTGCTCACCGCCGAACTGGACATGCCGCTGGCCGCCTCCGTCGAGCTGGACGCCAACACCCAGGCACTCCTGATGCACGGCGAGGACTACGCCGAGTTCCACGCCGCCTTCACCGAGAAGCGGCCGCCGAAATGGCAGGGGAGGTAGCCGTGCAGGGCCCCGAAACCACCCGGCGCCCGGACGCCGCCGTGCCGGACCGCGTGCGGCGGATCGCGGTCATCGGCGGCGGCCCCGGCGGGCTCTATTCCGCGGCCCTCCTCAAGCGGCTCGATCCGGACCGTGAGGTCACCGTCTTCGAGCGCAACGCCCCCGACGACACCTTCGGCTTCGGCGTCGTCCTCTCCGACGAGACCCTCGGCGGCATCGAGCACGCCGACCCCGAGGTCTACCGGGCGCTGAGCCGCGAATTCGTCCGCTGGGACACCATCGACATCGTCCACCGGGGCCGGACCCACACCTCCGGCGGCCACGGCTTCGCCGCACTCGGCCGCCGACGGCTCCTGGAGATCCTGCACGAGCGCTGCACCGGCCTCGGCGTCGACCTCCGCTTCCGCACCGCGGCCCCGCCCGCCGGCCGGCTCGCCGCCCACCACGACCTGGTCATCGCCGCCGACGGGGTGCACAGCGCCACCCGCGCCGCCCACCCCGAGGCCTTCGGCCCGTCCCTCACCGGACACCGCAACCGCTACATCTGGCTCGCCGCCGACTTCGCGCTCGCAGCCTTCCGCTTCGAGATCGCCGAAACCCCGTACGGTGTCATGCAGCTGCACGGCTACCCGTACGCGGCGGACGCCTCCACCGTCATCGTCGAGATGCGCGAGGAGGTGTGGCGTGCCGCCGGGCTCGACACCTGTGACGCGGCCGAATCCACCGCCCGCTGCGCCAAGTTCTTCACCGAGGCCCTGGACGGCCGCCCCCTGCGCGGCAGCAGGTCCTCCTGGCTCGCCTTCCGTACGGTCACCAACTCCCGCTGGTCCCACGGGAACACGGTGCTCATCGGCGACGCGGCCCACACCGCCCACTTCTCCATCGGCTCCGGCACCAAGCTCGCCGTCGAGGACGCCCTCGCGCTGGCCGCCTGTGTCGGGGAGCAGCCGGACCTGCCCGCCGCCCTGGCCGCGTACGAGGCCGAGCGCCGCCCGGTCGTCGCCTCCACCCAGCGCGCCGCGGCCGCCAGCCTGCGCTGGTTCGAGGAGCTGGCCACCTATGTGGACCAGCCGCCCCGGCGCTTCGCGTTCAACCTGCTCACCCGCAGCCGCCGGGTCACCCACGACAACCTCCGGCTGCGCGACGCCTCGTTCACCGCCGCCGTCGAGGAGGAGTTCGGCTGCCCGCCGGGCACCCCGCCGATGTTCACCCCGCTGCGCCTGCGAGGCCTCGAACTGCGCAACCGCGTCGTCGTCTCGCCCATGGACATGTACTCCGCCGTCGACGGGCTCCCCGCCGACTTCCACCTCGTCCACCTCGGGGCCCGTGCGCTCGGCGGCGCCGGACTCACCATGACCGAGATGGTCTGCGTCAGCCCCGAGGGCCGCATCACCCCCGGCTGCACAGGCCTGTGGAACGCCGAACAGGCCACCGCCTGGCGGCGGATCACCGACTTCGTCCACACCTCCGCGCCCGGCGCCGCCATCGGCGTCCAGCTAGGCCACTCCGGCCGCAAGGGCTCCACGAAGCTCATGTGGGAGGGCATCGACCAGCCCCTCGATCGCGGCAACTGGCCGCTGACGGCAGCTTCCCCGCTCCCGTACGAGCCCGGCGTCAGCCAGGTCCCCGAGGAGCTGGGCCGGGCCGGGATGGACGCCGTGCGCGAGCAGTTCACGTCCGCCGCCCGGCGCGCCGCCGACAGCGGCTTCGACCTCCTCGAACTCCACTGCGCCCACGGATACTTGCTCTCAGGCTTCCTCTCCCCGCTCACCAACCACCGCACCGACGGCTATGGCGGGTCGCTGGAGGGGCGGCTCCGCTTCCCTCTCGAAGTCTTCGACGCCGTACGTGAAGTCTGGCCGCGGGAACGGCCGATGACCGTGCGGATCTCCGCCACCGACTGGACCGAGGGCGGCACGGAAGCGGCGGACGCCGTGGAGATCGCCCGCGCCTTCGCCGCCCACGGGGCCGACGCCATCGACGTCTCCACCGGCCAGGTCGTGCCCGGGGAGCGCCCCGAGTACGGCCGCTCCTACCAGACTCCGTACGCCGATCGCATCCGCAACACCGTGGACGTCCCCGTGATCGCGGTCGGCGCGATCTCCTCCTGGGACGACGTCAACTCCCTGCTCCTGGCGGGCCGCGCCGACCTCTGCGCCCTGGCCCGCCCCCATCTGTACGACCCGCACTGGACCTTGCACGCGGCGGCCGAACAGGGCTACACGGGACCGGGCGCGCCCTGGCCGCTCCCGTACCGCGCGGGCAGCCGCCCCCCGCCGACGGGCCGCACGGACGCCCCGAAACCCCGGCTCACCCTGGGGTGAGGCAGTCGTGGCAGCGGCACGGGACAGGGTGCGGCACGCCACCCCAGTGCTCCTCGCGGTACCGCACGGCCAGGCCCCCGAGCAGGGCGGCCAGTTCCTCGGCGTACTCCCGCGTGGCCCATGACCCGTCGATGCCCACCGCGGCCGTGCGGCGCAGCACCGCCGGGCTGTGGACCGCCGTCGGCCGGAACGTGTGCAGATTGCGGGTCGCCATGTCGATGGTGATGTACGCACGGGTGTGACGGCCCCGCCCGACGGTGGTCAACTGCTCGTGCCCCATGCCCGGGTGGGTGCCCACGACGTGCGCCTTGGCCCCGCCCCGGTGCGACATGGCCCCCGGCCGCAGCTCCTGCCCGTCGTCCCCGTACCGCCGCCACCGCACCACGTTCGCGGCGACGAGCCAGAGCGGCTGGGGCGCCGCGGGGCCCTCCTCCGATGTCCCTCGTCCCTCGGCCGTCACGTCTCCCTCCGCCGTCACGCGGCCCTCCTCAGCAGCAGCCGGTCCGCCACCGGCTCGCCACCGATGCGCCGGTAGACGCCGTTGCTCGTCGGGTTGGCGATGTCCGCGAACAACACGACCTCCGCCGCTCCCGCCGCCACGGCGGCCCGGGAGGCCTCGGCGGTCACGGCGGCCGCGTACCCCCGGCCGCGATGCTCCGGCGGCGTGCAGACCAACGTCACCCGCACCGTGCCCGCGAGCATCCGGGAGCGCCCCGCCAGGGCCACCGGCGCCCTGCCGCTCTCCCCGAGGGTGAGCGCCCCACGTGCCGTGCCCTCGTCCACCAGCCGGGGTGCGGACGACCTGGACCGCCCGGTCGCGTCGGTGGACCCGTGCATCCACTCCACGAGCACCGCCCGGTCCGCATGTGCCGCCGCCCTGGCCCGGCCCTCCGGCGTGGGCGACGGCGGCCGCAGGGCGCCCAGCCGGTAGAGCCGTTTCTCCCGCTCGGTCCGGTAGCCCGGCAGTCGGGCGGCCGGCAGCGCCGGGGTGTCCCGGTCCGCGTTGACGGCCTCCAGGTCCGGACCCGCTCCCAGGGCTTCCGCCGGCGGTCCCACCGCCTCCGCGGGCACGGCGTTCAGCAGTGCCGGACGGGGCGGAGTGCGCACCGGGGTTCCCGCCACCCCGCCGTCCGCCCCGCGCCACCAGCCGAGCACCGGATCGCCCTCACCGCAGTGATGTGCGCCGGCCCGTCCCAGCCGCTCGGTGACCGTGAGCGCCACCGTGTGCTCGACGGGCCGCGCGGTGAGTGACGCGCCGGCCGCGGCGGGGAACGTGCCGGTGTCGTGCGTGAAGGTCCAGGTCATGCCTCATCCTGCCCGCGCGCCGTCCCCGGGGCACCCGGATTTCCCGTCCGTGCGGGGGTCACCCCCGCACGAACCGCTCCCCGGCGTCCCGCAGCCGCTCGTGCAGCCAGCCGAACACCTCCGCCGACCGGCCGCCCGGCCAGTCCCCGGGCAGGAGCTCCGGCGGCAGACCCGGGTCCGCGTAAGGGAGTTGCCGCCACGAGTCCAGCGCCAGCAGATAGTCCCGGTAGGCGGTCTGCGGGCGGGGTTCGCCGTCGGACTCCCCGGACGCCTCCCAGTCGCGCAGCACCGGCTCGTGCAGTTCCAGGAAGTCGTGGTGCAGGCGTGCCACCGCCGCCAGGTCCCACCAGCGGGCCACCGCCTCGCGGGTGGCGGCGAAGCCGAGGTGCTCGCCGCGGAACAGGTCGACGTACGGGGCGAGTTCGAGCCGCTCCAGGGTGTGCCGGGTCTCCTCGTACAGCCCGGCCGGGGCGATCCACACCCCGGGCGCGGCCGTGCCGAAGCCGAGGCGGGCCAGCCGGGAGCGCAGCAGGTGGCGCTTGCTGCGCTCCGCCTCGGGCACCGAGAACACCGCGAGCACCCAGCCGTCGGCGAGCCGCGGTGCGGGGTGCCGGTAGATCCGCCGGTCCCCGTCGTCCAGCAGCTGCCGGGCGTCCGGCGACAGCGCGTAGCCCGCCGAGCCGTCCGCCGCGCGGGCGGCCACCAGCAGCCCGCGCCGCTTCAGCCGCGAGACGCAGGAACGTGCCGACGGGGCGTCGACGCCCACGGCGTGCAGCAGGCGGATCAGCTCCGACACCGCGAACGGGGCGCCGTCCGGTGGACGGCCGTAGGCGCCGTAGAGCGTGATGATCAGGGAACGGGGGGTGCGCAACTCGGCCACGTGATCACTCTAGAGGCCCGGCCGGGCGAGCGTCGGGCCGGTCCCGCAGCAGGAACCGCTGGAGTTTGCCGGTCGCCGTGCGGGGGAGCGAGGAGCGGAAGACGAAGACGCGCGGGCACTTGTGCGGGGCCAGACTGGCCTTCATGTGGGCGCGCAGCGAGTCCGCCGTCTGCTCCGAGCCCTCCCGCAGTACCACGTGCGCCACCACGACCTCGCCGCGCAGTTCGTCCGCCCGGCCCACCACGGCGGCCTCCGCGACCTCCGGGTGGCGCAGCAGGGCGTCCTCCACCTCGGGGCCCGCGATGTTGTAGCCGGAGGAGATGATCATGTCGTCGGCGCGGGCCACGTAGCGGAAGTAGCCGTCCGGTTCGCGGACGAAGGTGTCGCCGGTCATGTTCCAGCCGTGCCGGACGTACTCCGTCTGCCGCGGGTCGGAGAGATAGCGGCAGCCGACCGGGCCGCGCACGGCGAGCAGTCCCGCCTCGCCGTCGGGCAGCTCGTCCCCGTGCTCGTCCACCACCCGGGCCTGCCAGCCCGGCACGGGCACCCCCGTCGTGCCCGGCCGGATCGCGTCGCCGGCGGCCGAGATGAAGATGTGCAGCAGTTCGGTGGCTCCGATGCCGTTGATGATGCGCAGCCCCGTCGCCTCGTACCAGGCACGCCAGGTCGCCGCCGGCAGGTTCTCCCCGGCCGAGACGCAGCGCCGCAGCGCCGAGAGGTCGTGGCCGTCCAGTTGTCCGAGCATCGTGCGGTACGCCGTCGGCGCGGTGAAGAGGACCGAGACCCGGTGGCGGGCCAGCGCGGGCAGCAGCTGCTGCGGGCCCGCCTGCTCCAGCAGCAGCGTCGAGGCCCCGGCCCGCAGCGGGAAGACCAGCAGCCCGCCCAGGCCGAACGTGAAGCCCAGTGGCGGGCTGCCCGCGAACACGTCGTCGGCCGAGGGGCGCAGGACGTGCCGGGAGAAGGTGTCGGCGATGGCGAGGAGGTCCCGGTGGAGGTGCATGCAGCCCTTGGGGCGCCCGGTGGTCCCCGAGGTGAACGCGATGAGCGCGACCTCGTCGGCGGCGGTGTCCACCGCCCGGTACGGGCCGGACCTGCGCTCGGCCAGCCGGGTGAGGTCCCCGGGCCCGGCGCCGCCGAACAGGGTGACCCGCAGGCCGTCCACGTCCGCCTTCGCCAGGTCCGCCACCGACCGGGCGTCGCACAGGGCGTGGCTGATGCGCGCCAGTGAGCAGATCGTGGACAGTTCGTTCGCGCGCGCCTGCGCCAGTACGGTGACGGCGACCGCGCCCGCCTTCATGACGGCGAGCCAGCAGGCGGCCAGCCAGGGTGTGGTCGGGCCGCGCAGCAGCACCCGGTTGCCCGGCACGACGCCCAGGTCGTCCGTCAGCACGTGGGCGATACGGTCCACCGTCTCCCGCAGCTCGCCGTAGCTCCAGACGCTTCCGTCGCCGGAGCGCAGCGCCGGGCGGTCGGCGCCCCGCTCCCCCACGGTGCGGTCCAGCAGTTCGTGCCCGCAGTTCAGCCGGTCGGGGTAGCGCGGCGCGGGGTCCTCCAGGAGGAGCTCCGGCCACTGTTCCGGTGGCGGGAGACGGTCGCGCGTGAAGGTGTCGGCGTGGGCGCCCGCGGCGCGGCCGGACGGCTCGGAATGGGCGCCGGGGACGCGTACGGACGCGTCGTCGGCGGCTGTGGGCGTGTTCGGCGAGGAATTCGGCTCCATGAAGGATCGCCCCCTTGTCGCCTCTGGAGCGTATCGTTTGGGTGACGGTAGTCAACGGTCCGCGATAAGGCATGACGTGCGACGCAACGCGACGAGATGCCACGCGACGCGACAGGACACGCGACCACACGCGACAAGAGAGGCGCCGCCATGACGGCATTCTCCCTCGAACCGGAACAAACCGCCTGGTGCGAAGAGCTGCGCACCCTCGCCGTACAGAAGCTGCGCCCACTGGCGGAGAGGGGCGAGCCCGGGCGCGTCAACCGCCCGCTGCTGGCCGCCCTGGGCGAGCTGGGTCTGCTGGAGCGGATGTTCGGCTCCGGTGCGCTGGACCTGTGCCTGCTGCGCGAGTCCCTGGCCCGGGGCTGCACCGAGGCCGAGACCGCGCTCGCCCTCCAGGGTCTCGGCACCACCCCGATCGTCCAGGCGGGCACCCCCGCCCACCGCGAGCGCTGGCTCCCCGAGGTCCGGGCCGGGCGGGCGGTCGCGGCGTTCGCGCTGAGCGAGCCGGGTGCGGGCTCCGACGCCGCGGCCCTGAGCCTGGCCGCCGAGCACACCCCGGCCGGCTGGGCGCTCACCGGCGAGAAGTGCTGGATCTCCAACGCCCCCGAGGCCGACTTCGCCGTGGTCTTCGCCCGCACGACCCCCGGCGCGGGATCCCGCGGCATCACCGCCTTCCTGGTCCCGTCCGACCGGCCCGGACTCACCGGCTCCGCCCTCGACATGCTCTCCCCGCACCCCATCGGCACCCTGGAGTTCGACGGCGTACCGGTCACCGCCGACGATGTGCTCGGCGAGCCCGACCGGGGCTTCCGGGTCGCGATGAACACCCTCAACCTCCTGCGGCCCAGCGTCGGGGCCTTCGCCGTCGGGATGGCCCGCGCCGCACTCGACGCGACCCTGGAGCACACCGCCCGGCGCACCGCGTTCGGCGGCCCGCTGAGCGACCTCCAGGCCGTCTCGCACCAGGTCGCCGAGATGGCCACCCGCACCGAGGCCGCCCGCCTCCTGGTGTACGCGGCGGCCGCCGCGTACGACGCGGGGGAGAGCGGCGTGCCGCGTCGCGCGGCGATGGCCAAGCTGTACGCCACCGAGACCGCGCAGTACGTCGTCGACACCGCCGTCCAGCTGCACGGCGCCCGGGCCCTGCGCCGGGGCCATCTGCTCGAACACCTCTACCGCGAGGTCCGCGCGCCGCGGATCTACGAGGGCGCGAGCGAGGTGCAGCGCACCATCATCGCCAAGGAGCTGTACGCGAACGCCGCCGAGCGGACGGCGTCCGCCGCCCGGCAGCCCACCGCCCAAGAGCCCGTGGCGCCCGTGGGCCTCACCGAGGAGCCGCCCGTATGAGTCCGTCCCACCGGATCAACCCGGCCGAACTCTCCCCGCCCACCGGCTTCAGCCACGCGGTCGTCGCCACCGGCGGGCAGCTGGTCTTCCTCGCCGGGCAGACCGCGCTCGACCCGGACGGCAAGGTCGTCGGGGCCACCCTGCCCGACCAGTTCGCCGTCGCACTGGGCAATCTGCTCACCGCTCTCCAGGCGGCCGGCGGCGCCCCCGCAGACCTCGCCCGGGTCACCGTCTACGCCACCGACCTCGCCGACTACCGGACCCACGCCGCCGAGCTGGGCCGGATCTGGCGCAGGCTCGCCGGGCGCGACTACCCGGCGATGGCCGTGATCGGGGTGGCCCGGCTCTGGGACGAGCAGGCGATGGTCGAGATCGACGGGGTCGCGGTCCTGCCGTGAGCCGGTTCCCCCGGCGGTTTCCCCCGGCGGTTCCCGCCGCCCCGCCGCCCAGCCCGAGTAGCGGCGGCGGGCCGGCGGGGCGAGGCTGAAGGGGTCCGGATGCCGAGCCGCCCAGGAGAGTCAGCGGTGCCCAGCCAGCCGCCCCCGCGCCCAGCCGCCCGGTCCTACGACGGCGAGGGCATCGTCGTCGGCTTCGACGCGCACCGCTGCCTGCACGCCGCCGAGTGCGTGCGCGGGCTCCCCGCCGTCTTCGACGCCGGCCGCCGCCCGTGGGTCCAGCCCGACAACGCCCCCGCCGACGAGGTCGCCGACGTCATCCGGCGCTGCCCGAGCGGCGCCCTCCAGTACCACCGCACCGGCGGCATGCCCGACGAGGTCCCGACGTCCCCACCCGTGTGTCGCTGCACGCGGACGGGGTGCTCCACGTGCGCGGGGACCTGGAGGTCGCCACGCCCCACGGCCCCCGGCGGGAGACCCGGGTGATGCTCTGCGGCTGCGGCGCCACCGGCAACACCCCGTACTGCGACCACAGCGGGCCCTGCGCCGGACCCGGCTGAGGCGGGCACAGCGGCCCGGAGGTGCGCGGCGCGCCGGTCGGGTGAATCGGCGTGGGGGATATATCTGTATTTAGTGCCCTCTATCCCGGATGCCCCGCCGCCCGAACCGGACACCCCGCTGTGATCGCGCTCATCGTCGCCCACTTCGCGCTGGCGGCCTGCGCGGGCCCGCTGGTGCACCGGATCGGCCGACGGGCCTTCGTCGTGCTCGCGCTGCCCCCGGCGGCCGCGACCGTCTGGGCCCTCACCCGCTGGAACACCGCCGCCTCCGGAGGCGCGGACACCTGGTCCTGGCTGTGGATCCCGGACTACGGCGTCACCCTCGGCCTGCGCCTGGACGCGCTGGCCGAGCTGATGGTGCTGCTCGCCGCCGGGGTCGGCGCGCTCGTCCTGCTCTACTGCGCCTCCTACTTCACCGACGACACCCCGCGACTGGGCCGCTTCGCCGGGAACCTGCTCGCCTTCGCGGGCGCGATGCTCGCCCTGGTCCTCGCCGACGACCTGATCACGCTCTATGTGTTCTGGGAACTGACCACGGTCTTCTCCTATCTGCTGATCGGCCACGGCAGCGAACACCGGCACAGCCGCCGCTCCGCCCTCCAGGCTCTCGTCGTCACCACGTTCGGCGGCCTCGCCATGCTCGTCGGCTTCCTGATCATCGGTCAGGCCGCCGGCACGTACCGGATCTCCGCGATCGTCGCTGATCCGCCGGAGACGACGCTCGCCGTGTCCATCGCCGTCGCCCTGGTGCTGTGCGGGGCCCTGTCGAAGTCCGCGATCTGGCCGTTCTCCATGTGGCTGCCGAACGCCATGGCCGCGCCGACCCCCGTCAGCGCCTATCTGCACGCCGCCGCGATGGTCAAGGCCGGGGTGTACCTGGTCGCCCGGCTCGCCCCCGCCTTCGCCGACGTCCCCGTCTGGAAACCCGTCATCCTCGTCCTCGGCGGCGCGACCATGCTGCTCGGCGGCTGGCGGGCGCTGCGCCTGAACGACCTCAAGCTCGTTCTCGCCTACGGGACCGTCAGCCAGCTCGGCTTCCTCACCCTGATCGCCGGGATCGGCACCAGCAACGCCTCGCTCGCCGCCGGCGCCATGATTCTTGGGCATGCCCTCTTCAAGGCCCCGCTGTTCCTCGTCACCGGCATCGTCGACCACGCCGCCGGCACCCGTGACCTGCGCAAGCTGTCCGGGGTCGGCCGCTCCCTGCCGTACGTCACCGGCGTCGCGGTGCTCGCCGCCGCCTCCATGGCCGCCCTGCCGCCGCTGCTCGGCTTCGCCGCGAAGGAGGCCGCGTTCGAGGCGCTGCTGCACGGCTCCGCGGCCGACCGGTGGGCGCTGGGCGTCGTCGTCGCGGGCTCCGCGCTGACCACCGCGTACACCCTGCGGTTCGTCTGGGGCGCGTTCGCCCGCAAGCCCGGCGTCCCCGACACCCCCGTCCACCGCGTCGGATGGGCCTTCCTCGCCCCGCCCGCCCTGCTCGCCGTCCTCGGCCTGGTCCTCGGCCCCGGCGTCGGCTGGACCGACCGGCTGCTGGGCGCGTACGCCGACACGGTCCCGGCCGACCCGGACCCGTACCACCTCTCCCTCTGGCACGGATTCGGCCTCGCGCTGCTCCTTTCGGCCCTCGCCTGGGGGGCGGGCGCCGTGCTCTTCCTCGGCCGCGCCCGGGTCACCCGGCTCTCCCGCCGGATCGCCTGGCCCACCGCCGACAGCGTCTTCGGCCATCTGCTGCTCGGGCAGGAACGCCTCGCCCTCCAGGTCACCGGCTTCATCCAGCGCGGCTCCCTCTCCGTGTACCTGGCCACCACCCTGCTCGTCGTGCTCGGCGGACAGCTCGCCGTCCTCATGGTCGACACCCCCTGGGACGGGGCCGTGCGCCCCCGGCTCTGGGACAACCCACTCCAGGGCGCGGTCGCCGCCCTGACCTGTGCCGCCGCCCTGCTGTGCCTGACGGTACGACGGCGCATGAAGGCCGTCGTCCTGGCCGGCCTGACCGGATACGGCACCGCGCTGCTCTTCGTCGTCCAGGGAGCACCCGACCTGGCGCTCACCCAGTTCTGCGTCGAGACCGTCGCGATGATCGTCTTCGTGCTGGTGCTGCGCCGGATGCCCGTCCACTTCCAGGAGACCGTGAGCACCTGGCGGCGCGCCGTCCGCGTCCCGGTGGCCCTCGCGGCGGCCGCCACCGTCGGCGTCGGGATGTGGGTCGTCGCCGCCGCGCGTACCGCCGAACCGGCGGGCACCGCCATGGTCCAGGAAGTCGCCGACCACGGGTACAAGGACGTCGTCGCCACCATCCTCGTCGACCTGCGCGCCTGGGACACGATGGGGGAGTCCGCCGTGCTCGCGGCCGCCGCGGTCGGCGTCACCAGCCTCATCTACCTGCACCGCCGCAGCGAGGGCTCCATGGCCCAGGAGGAGCTGCGGGGCCGCACCGCCTGGTCCCTCTCGGCGCACCACTCCTCCCGGCTGCCGCTGGGCGACGACGCGGCCCCCGAACGCAGCTGGCTGGCCGCCGGAGCCACCCTCGCCCCCGAGCACCGCTCGATCGTCTTCGAAGTGGTGGCCCGGCTGCTGTTCCACCCGATCCTGGTGCTCTCCGTCTATCTGCTGTTCTGCGCCGAGAGCCTGCCCGGCGGCGGGTTCGTCGCCGGACTCGTCGCCGGGGTCGCCCTGATCACCCGCTATCTCGCGGGCGGCCGCTTCGAACTCGCCGAGGCCGCCCCCCTGCAACCCGGCCTCTTCACCGGCCTCGGCCTCTTCATCTCCACCGGGGTGGCGCTCCTCGGACTCGCGGAAGGCACCGTCCTGCACGCCTTCACGTACTACGGACATCTGCCGGTCTTCGGCGACTACCACCTGAGCACCTCGGTCCTCTTCGACTTCGGCGTCTACCTGCTGGTCCTCGGGGTCGTCCTGGACATCGTGCGGGCCCTCGGCGCCAAGGTCGACCGGCAGATCGAACGGGCGGCGGGCGTCCTCACCCCCGAAGGCGGGCCCGAGGCGGGAGTGCCCCTGCGATGACCGTCAGCGCCTCTCTCATCGCCACCGCCGTCGTGCTCTGCGCCGTCGGCGGCATCCTCATGCTCACCCGCCCGCTGACCCGCATCCTGCTCGGCGCCGTCGTCGTGAGCAACGGCATCAACCTGCTGGTGCTCGCCTCGACCGGCCGGGCCGGGGCCGCACCCCTGCTGTACGGGGTGTCCCTGAGCCGGGTCACCGACCCGCTGCCGCAGGCCATCGCGCTGACCGCCATCGTCATCACCCTGGCCACCACCGCGTTCCTGCTCGCCATGGCCTACCGCAGCCACCAGATCACCGGCACCGACGAGGTCCACGACGACCTGGAGGACCGGCGCATCGTGCTGCGCGCCGAAGTCCTCGGCGAACGCGCCCAGTTGCGCGAGCAGTTCCGGTCGGGAGCCGAACCCACCGCCGAGGAGCGCGAACGCTACCGGGAGGAGCGCCGCCGGCTCCGCGACCGGCTCCGCGCCGACCGCGCCCGCCAGGCCCGCGGCCGCGACGCCTCCGGCGACCTCTGGAACGACGTGCTGGGCACGGACCCCGAGGACTACGCACGCGACGGCGACGCCATGGCGGACGACCGCTACCCCCGCGACCGAGGAGCCGACGGATGAACGCGCTCGTCCCGCTGCCGGTGCTGCTGCCCCTGTGCGCCACCGGCCTGAGCCTGGCCTTCGGTACCCGCCTGGGGCGCTTCCAGCGCTTCATCAGCGTGGCCGTGCTCACCGCCGTCACCGCGCTCTCGGCGATCCTCATGGTCGCCGCCGACCGGCAGGGCCCGCTCTCCGTCCACCTCGGCGACTTCGCCCCGCCGCTCGGCATCACCCTGGTCGCCGACCGGCTGTCCGGGCTGATGCTGACGGTCTCCTCGGCCGTCACGCTCTGCGTGCTCGTCTACTCCCTCGGCCAGGGCATGACCGACCGGGACAAGGAGACCCCGCTCGCCGTCTTCCACCCCGCCTATCTGATCCTCGTCGCCGGCGTCTCCTGCACCTTCCTCGCGGGCGACCTCGTCAACCTCTACGTCGGCTTCGAGATCATGCTGGTCGCCAGCTTCGTCCTGCTCACCCTCGGCGGCACCGGACCCCGGATGCGGGCGGGCTCCACGTACGTGATCATCTCGCTGTTCTCCTCGATGCTCTTCCTCACCGCCATCGCCATGGCGTACGCGGCCACCGGCACCGCGAACTTCGGCCAGCTCGCCGTACGGCTGACCGAACTCCCCATCGGCGTGCAGACACTGATCCATGCCATGCTGCTGACCGTCTTCGCGATCAAGGCAGCCGTCTTCCCGCTCGCCGCCTGGCTCCCCGACTCCTACCCCACCGCCCCGGCCCCCGTGACCGCCGTCTTCGCCGGACTGCTCACCAAGGTCGGTGTCTACTGCATGCTGCGCGCCGAGACCCTGCTCTTCCCCGGCAACCGCCTCGGAGACCTCCTGATGGCCGTCGCGCTGGCGTCGATGGTCATCGGCATCCTCGGCGCGGTCGCCCAGACCGACCTGAAGCGGCTGCTCTCCTTCACCCTGATCAGCCACATCGGCTACATGGTCTTCGGGATCGGCCTCGCCACCCGCGAGGCGTACGGCGGGGCCATCGTGTACGTCGCCCACCACATCACCGTCCAGACGACGCTGTTCCTCGTCGCCGGGCTCATCGAACGCCGGGGCGGCACCACGGAGCTGACCCGGCTCGGCGGTCTGGCCAGAGCCGCGCCGATGCTCGCACTGCTGTTCTTCGTCCCCGCGATGAACCTCGCCGGGATCCCTCCGCTGTCCGGCTTCATCGGCAAGCTCGGGCTGATGCGGGCGGGCGTCGCCGACGGCGGCGGCTGGGCCTGGGTCCTGGTCGCCGGCTCGGCGGCCACCAGCCTGCTGACGCTGTACGTGGTCGCCAAGGTCTGGAACCTGGCCTTCTGGCGCGCCGCCCCGCCCGGCCAGGCCGCCGCCGGCACGGTCCTGGAGTCCGGAGACGACAGCGACTACGACGCGGACGCGGGCCCCGACCGGATCCACGGCACGGGTGACGAAGGCATCGCACCGGCGCACCACCCGGCGGGCCGGGCCGTCGGCGCGACCCTGCACGGACGCGCCGTCATCACCACCAGCCGGCTGCCCCGCCCGATGGTCGCGGCCACCGCGGCGACCATCGCGATCGGTCTCGCCTTCACGGTGTTCGCCGACCCGCTCACCGCCTACACCGACCGCACGGCCGCCGAACTCCTCCAGCGGGCCCCCTACATCCAGGAGGTCCTCGGCCGGTGAAACGCATCCTGCGGTTCTCGTTCCGCAACGCCGATCTGCCGCCGCTGAGCTGCGAGTTCGGCACCCGCCGCCGACGGGTGCTGGACCTGCCACTGATCGCCTGGCTCACCGTCATCTGGGTCCTGCTCTGGTCGACCCTCACCTGGGCCAACGTCCTGACCGGCCTGGTCGTCTCCGTCGTCGTCTGCCTCGCCTTCCCGCTGCCCCGGGTCGACCTCGGACTGCGGCTCCACCTCTGGGGCATCCTGTGCCTGGCCTGCTATCTCTTCCACGACATGTACACCTCGGGGGTGAAGGTCACCCGGCAGATCTTCTTCGGTCTGCCCCACCGGGCCGCCGTCATCGGCGTCCCCCTGCGCTGCCGCAGCGATCTGATGCTCGCCGCCACGGCCGTCGCCGTCTCCAACGTCCCCGGCGGCTCCATCATCGAGGTGCGCCGGGCCACCGCCACCGTCTTCCTGCACGTCCTGGACGCCGACCGGCCCGAGGAGCTCGAAGCCGCCCGGCGCAAGGTGTGGCGGATGGAGGAGCTGACCGTACGGGCCTTCGGCACCCCCGACGAGATCGCCCGGGTCGCCGAACCCCCGCCACCGCCCCAGCTCGCCGCCGGGAGGCCCGCACCATGACCGCACCCGAACACGTCGACCGGATCCTGCTGACCACCGCCGTCGTGCTGATCCTCGTCGCCGGGGGGCTGCTGCTGGCCCGCATCTGGCGCGGCCCCTCCATGCTGGACCGGGCGATCTCGCTGGACGTCTGCGCCGCCCTGATCATCGCCGGTCTGGGTGCCAAGTCCGCGTTCACCCGGGACCCGTTCTACTTCTCGATCATGCTGGTGCTGGCGTTCCTCGGGTTCACCGGATCGGTGGGCATCGCCCGCTTCATCGCCGTGCGCGACCGGCCCCGCACCTCCCGTTCCCCGAACCCCGACGCCACCCAGGAGGGCCCGCGGTGAATCTCTGGCACCAGATCGCCGACACGGCCGGCGCCGTGCTGCTTCTCGTCGGCGCCGCGATCTGCCTGCTCGGGGTGATCGGCATGATCCGGCTCCCCGACGTCCTCTCCCGCAGCCACGCGGCGACCAAGCCGCAGACCCTCGGCCTGATCCTGGTGCTGGCCGGGGTCGCGCTGCGGCTGCGTGGCGGCATGGAACTCGCCACCCTCGCCCTCATCGCCTTCTTCCAGATGCTCACCGGCCCGGTGGCCTCGCACCTGGTGGCCCGGTCCGCGTACCGCACCGGCCAGGTCGAACACGGCGATCTGCTCTTCGACGAGCTCGACGAGCAGCTCACCGACGGCAAGTGACCGCGCGGCCGACCGTGTTCACGCCCCCGGTACCCGGTCCAGGAACCCGCTCACCGAGCTGATCCGGCCGTCCCCGGTCAGCCGGACCACGTCGAACCCGGCCACCGGTGCGGAGCCGTCCGCCGAGGAGACCAGCTCCCAGGCGAACCTGACCAGATCGTGGTGCCCGTCGGGTGTGCCGGTGGGCGTGAACCGGGAACCGGGAAACTGCTCGTGCGCGCCGCCGATCACGGCCACCAGCCCCTCGTGCCCGCGCACCTCGGCCAGCGGGTCGGTGTAGCGGGCGTCGGCGGCGAACGCGGCGGCCACCGCCTCCGCCCGCTCCTGGGCCCCGGTGCTGTTCCAGGCGGCGAAGTAGCGCTGAACGGCCTCGTCGTACGCGGTCATGGTGTGCCCTCTCCTCCGGCGCCCCGGCGGTCCGGGGCGGTGTCCCCACCCTGGCGCGAGGGCCCCGGAGGCGTCGATTACTCCGGAGGTAAGGGAAGCAAACACGCCCCGAGCCGGTGTCCGCATGCCATGATGCGGGCAATGCCGGACGCTGGGGGGCAAGTGGGAAGCACGGGTACGGTGCTGCGCGAATTGCGCGGTGCACAGAAGAGCGCCAAGGGCGTCTCGCTCTACTCGCGGTACGTGAACCGGCCCGCCGGGCGGGTGCTCGCGGCCGGGGCGTACCGGGCGCACCTGACACCCAATCAAGTGACGTTGACCAGCGCCTTGTTCACCTACGGCGCGCTGGCCTCGGTCGCGCTCGTCGAGCCGTCGTGGACACTCGCCGTTCTGGTCTACGCGGCCCTCGCGGTCGGCTTCGCCTTCGACTCCGCCGACGGACAGCTCGCCCGGCTCACCGGCCGGGGCGGGCCCGACGGGGAGTGGCTGGACCATGTCGTGGACTGCGGGAAACTGCTGCTCGTCCACACCGCCGTCCTGATCTCCTTCCACCGCTTCGGCGAGCTGCCGTCGGACGCCTGGCTGTTGCTGCCGCTGGGCTTCCAGCTGGCCGCCGTGCTCACCTTCTGCGCGGGGCTGCTGCGTGAGCATCTGGGCAAGGCGAACGGCCCGGGTGCCCGGAGTCCGTCCTGGGCGGAACCGGAGCCCCCGGCGGCGCCCGTCTCCCGGGTGCGGGCCGTGGCGCTGCTGCCCGCCGACTACGGGGTGTTCTGCCTGGTGTTCCTGCTGCTCGGCGCACCCGAGGCCTTCCGCGCCGGGTACGCCGTGCTCGCGGCGGTGCACACGCTGTTCCTGGCGGCCTTCCTCGCCAAGTGGTTCAGGGAGCTGAAAGCGCTCCGGGCCGGCTGACGAGCACGTCCAGCGCCCGGCGCAGCTGGGTGCTGGACGTGTGCACGGTGTACGGGAAGTAGACGACCTCCACGCCCACTTCGGCGAAGTCCCGCTCCAGCTTCTGCCCCTTCTCCGTGCCCCGCCAGTCGTCGCCCTTGAAGATCACGTCGAAGCGGACCTGCTGCCAGGTCTCGACCTTGTCCGGCACGGTCTCCACGAACGCGGCGTCCACGAAGCGCACGCTGCGGACAATCTCCAGCCGTTCGCGGAGCGGGATCATCGGCGTGTGCCCCTTGGCGAGAGCGGCCATCTCGTCCGACACCACCCCCGCGACCAGGTAGTCGCACTGACTGCGGGCGTGCCGCAGGATGTTGAGGTGCCCGACGTGGAACAGGTCGTACACCCCGGGTGCGTAACCCACCCTGTGCTGCACCATCCGTATCTCTCCCCCCACGGTGAACGTGATCCGGTGACGTTCAACGACCTTACTGTGAAGAACACTTGTGCAGGCCGTGAACGGATAAGCTCGGCATGGGCTGTTCCCCGGTGGGACAGCGGCTGTCGTGGGGGAAAGGCGATCGTCCGATGTCCGAAGCGTCAAGGCCAGGTCCGCTGCGAGACCGCCGGCTTCTGGTGGTTTCGACCAACTACGCCCCGGAGCTCACGGGCATCGGCCCGTACGCCGCCCAGCTGGCGGAACACTGGGCCGCGTCCGGAGCCCGCGTCCGGGCGCTCACGGGCATGCCGCACTACCCCGCCTGGCGGCTGGAGGAGAGCTACCGGGGCGTCTGGCGGACGGTGGAGATACGTGACGGTGTCGGCGTACACCGGCGCCGCCATTACGTGCCGATCCGTCAGACCGCCCTCAAGCGCGCCGCGTTCGAGGCGAGCGTCCTGGCCACCGGGTTGTTCGCCCCACCGCCCGGACGGCCCGACGCCGTGATCTCCCAGATGCCCAGTCTCGCCGGCGGTGTCATCGGAGCCCGCCTCGCCCGACACCACCGCGTCCCCCATCTCCCGGTCGTCCAGGACCTGATGGGCGCCGCCGCCGCGCAGAGCGGCATCCGGGGCGGCGGCCGGGCCGCAGCCGTCGCCGCGGCGGCCGAGCGGTACGCGTTGCGCGGGGCCGCCCTCGTCGGCGTCATCCACGAGAGCTTCGTCCCCGGCGTCAGGGCCCTCGGCGTCGACCCCGGCCGCATCCGCCTCGTCCCCAACTGGACCCATGTGCAGGCCCCCACCGCCGACCGGGCCGCGACCCGGGCCCGGCTCGGCTGGTCCGAGGGCACACCGGTCCTTCTGCACTCCGGCAACATGGGCCTCAAGCAGGGCCTGGAGGTCCTGGTGGACACCGCCCGCTCGGCACCGGACGTCCGCATCGTCCTGATGGGCGACGGCAATCAGCGCGACGCCCTGCGCGCCCGTGCCGACGGGCTGCCCAACGTGGACTTCCTGGCGCCGGCGCGGGCCGAGGAGTTCACCGACGTCCTCGCCGCCGCCGACGTCCTCGCGGTCACCCAGCGCGCCTCGGTCCTCGACATGAGCGTCCCCTCCAAGCTCACCTCCTACTTCACCTCGGGACGCCCCGTGATCGCCTCCGTCGCCGGCGAGGGCGGCACCGCGGACGAGGTCCGCCGCTCGCGGGCCGGGGTCCTCGTCGCTCCCGAGGACCCGGCCGCCCTGCTCGAAGCGGTACGGAAACTGGCCGCCGACCCGGCCGCCGCCGACGCCCTCGGGGCCGAGGGCCCGCGCTACGTCGCACGCCATCTGAGCCGGGAGGCGGGCCTCGCCCGCTTCGACGACCTGCTCGGCGAGGTCCTGCCGGGCGCACAAGGGGGCTCCCGCCGATGACGGCACAGCACCGCGCCCCGGACGACCAGGACGAGCCGGCGCTCCTGCGCGACCAGTTCCGCCAACTCCTGCGCTACCGACCTCTGCTGGCCACCGGTGTCGCGATCGGCCTGCTCGGCGGCGGCTACCTCGCCCTCGGCGGCGAGGACACCTACACCGCAACCGGCGAGGTGCTCGTCCGGTCCGCGATCTCCGACCCCTTCGCCGCCGGAGCCTCGGCGGACAAGGGCATCAACATCGGCTCCGAGCGCCAGACCGCCGTCAGCGACACCGTGGGCACCCTGGCCGCCGGGACCCTCCTCAAGGCGGGCGACGACGTCACCGCCAACAAGCTGCTCGCCGGGCTCCAGGTCACCAACCCGCCCAACACCCTCGCGCTCCGTTTCTCCTACACCGGCGCCACTCCCGAGCAGGCCCGCGCCCGCGCCGAAGCTCTCGCCGGTGCCTATCTGACCCACCGCAAGGCACGCACCGAGGACAGCATCAAGAACATGTCCGACGGCTACCGCGCCCAGCTCGACCCGCTGGAGGAGAAACGAGACCTGCTGGAGAAGCAGATCGGCGCGGGCGCGGCGGACGACGTCAGCAGCGCCCGCGCCAACATCATCGTCGCCATCTCCGAGCTGACCCGGAAGATATCCGAGCTGAAGGCCCTGGACACCACTCCCGGCTACCTCAACAAGAAGCCCGTCGCCCCCACCACGCCCACCGGTGCGGGACTGCCCCTGCTCCTCGGGCTCGGCGGCGTCGTCGGCCTCGCGCTGGGGCTGCTGCTCTCCTGGGTGCGCCTCGTCTTCGACCCCGCCGTACGCTCCACCCGCGAGCTCGTCCACTCGCTCGGCGCACCCCTGCTCGGCACCCTGCCCAGGGAACGTGCCGCCGCCGGCAGCCTGCTCGCCATCGGCCGGGGCGGCTCCCGGCTCGCCGAGGAGTACCGCGCCGTCGCCTTCCGGCTCGCCTACGACCCGTCGTTCGCCGAGAGCCGCCGCCTGCTGGTCACCGCCCCGCGCGGCGACAGCACAGCGGCCGCCGCCGCGGCCGCCAACCTGTCCGCGGCCTTCGCCGAGATGGGCCGCGACGTGCTGCTCGTCGAGGCCGATCTGCGCACGCCGTCCCTCGCCGACGACCTCGGCTCCGCCGCCCACGAGGTGCGCCCGCCGCGCTGGGCCGGCGAGGAGGGCGACGGCCCCTGGCCCACCGGTGGCCGTTCCAACGTCGACGTCCCCGGCTCCGGAGCCTTCGCGCTGATCCCCGGCACCACCGTCGACAACGTGCCGCGCGCCCTGACCTCCCCGTCCGTCGGCCGCATCGTCGCGGAGGCCGACCGGCCCGGCGTCGTCGTCATCGTCCTCGCCCCGCCCGTCCTGTCCTACGCGGACGCGGTCGCCCTGGTCGACCGGGTCGAGGGCGTCATGATCGTCTGCGATCCGCGCGAGGTGCACCGCGGCGACCTGGAACGTATCCGCGAGATCATCGGCGCCTCCGGGGGCTCCGTGCTCGGCGCCCTGCTCCACACGGGCCGCAGCCGGCTGCGCGGGGCCGACCGCGGCGCCAAGTCCTCCCGCCGCCGCTCCACCGGCAGGGACGGCGGCAGGGACGGCGGTGGGGGCGGCGGCAGGGGCGGCGGTGGGGGCGGCGGAGCCCCGGCGACCGGGGCGGACGCTCCCGAGCGCACCGGCGATCCCGCCGAGACCCTCGGCCTGCGCTCCGTCACCCTGCCGGCCGCGCGCAGGTGAGAGCCCGCACCGCCGTCCTCTGCTCGGTCATGGACCAGGGCGTGGCGGCGCTCACCAACATCCTGGTGCTGGTCGCAGCTGCCCGGCTCTCCACCGTCACCGACTTCGCCCGCTTCTCCGCGGTCTACCTGGTCTTCACGGTGCTTCTCGGCGTCTCGGGCGCGTACACCGGGCAGCCCCTCGTGCTCAAGCGCGGCGCGGGGGAGGAGACCCGGGGCGCGTGCCGGTCCGCCGTCACCTTCACCGTGCTCGCCGCCACCGCGCTCGGCGCCCTGCTCGGGGCCGTCTGCGTCCTCGTCCCCGGCGACACCGCCCGCGCCCTGATGATGCTCGGCCTCGTGCTCCCCGTGGTGCTGGGGCAGGACGCCGTGCGGTACGCTTTCTCCACGCTCCAGCAGCCCCATCTCGCGCTGGTCTGTGACCTGTTGCGGCTCGGCTGCGCGGTCGGGGCGCTCTCCGCCCAGGACTACGGGGCGTCCCCGGCCCGTCTGACCGCCGTCTGGGGCCTGTCCGCCCTGCCCGCCCTGCTCCTGTCCGCCGCCCTCCTCCACCGGGCCACGACGGGGGCCCCGGTGCGGCTGCGCCCGATGCTGCGGCGCGGCCACCTCGGGCAGCGCTTCACCGTCGAGTTCGGCGTGGGCAACGCGACCGGCCAGCTGTCCGTGCTCGGCCTCGGCGCGGTCGGCGACCCGCTCCTGGTCGGCGCTCTGCGCGGGGCGACGACCCTCTTCGGGCCGCTCAACGTGCTCTACACCTCGGCCACTTCCTTCGGCCCCCCGCTGCTCGGCCGGATCGGCGACGAGCGCCGCCGGGTCCGGGCCACCGCCCTCCTCGCCGCCGTCCTCGCGGCGACCGCCGCGCTCTGGGCCACCGTGCTCGCCCTGCTGCCCGACAGCGCGGGGCGCGAGCTGCTCGGCGACACCTGGCCCACGGCCGCCGCGCTGCTCCCGGCGACGGGCAGCCAGTACGCGGCGATGGCCGTCGGCACCTGCGGACTGCTCGCCCTGCGGATGCTCGACCCGCGCACCACCCTCTCCATCCAGGTCGTCTTCTCGCTCACCGCCGTGGCGTTCCTCGCGGGCGGCTACGTCGTCGGGGGCGTCCCGGGCGCCGCCTGGGGGCTGTTCCTGGGGTCGCTCTGCAAGGCCGTCGCGACCTGGATCAGGGTGGCCCGGCTGCGCCGCCGCGCCCCGGCTCCGGAGGAGACCGTCACCGCCGGCGCTTCGCCCCCTGCTCCCTGAACGTGCTGATCAGCAGGAGACACAGCGCGGCGATGGCCAGCTTCCCCGCCGCCTGGAGCAGCGGGCCGCGCAGCAGGATGAAGGTGTATCCGGCGATCAGCGGCGCGGCGATGGCCAGCACGCTTCCGGGGCCGGGCCCCGCCCGCGTGACGGCCCGCGCGTACCGGCGGTCGGTACGGGCCGCCGCATAGCCGATCAGCGCCATCCCGCCGACCATCCCGGTCGCGCCGAAGTCGACCCAGAACTCCGTCCACAGCGGGGCCGAGAGGTTGGTCATCCGCAGCCCCATCCACTGGCCGACCCGGACGCCGGTGTCCTCCGGCTTCCCGCTCCACACGGCGCGCGGCACGAAGAACAGGGCCGAGCCCGTCAGCTGGCGGCCGTAGGTGTGGCCCCGGGTGTCGACCCACGAGATGGTGTTGGCGAACATCACCATCTGGTCGTAGTCCTTGGTCACGAGCGGCTCGAAGACCGAGGTCGACTGCACGGTCCGCTGTCCCCCCTCGTCGTACCGGAACTTGTCCGCGTACGGGAACACCACCAGCGCCCCCACCACCCCCGTCGCCAGAACCGTGCGGTAGACCGCCGCGCTGCTCGGGAACGCGGTGAACACGAACGCCACCAGCACCGTCAGGAACCAGTAACGGGCGTTGGACACGGGGTTGTTCACCAGAAGGTTCAGCGCCGCCAGTGCCACCCACACCAGCACCGTCGACGGGGTGCGCCGGGCCCGGTAGGAGGTCGCCAGGCGGCGGGTGTAGAAGAGCAGCGCCAGCAGCGCCGGGACCTGCCCGAAGCCCTTGAGGAACGCCGAGCCGGCCTGGGAGCCCTCCGAGGCGACCCCGCTCGCCGCCACGGTCTCGTTGATCTCCTGCCGGCTGGAGAAGAAGACCGCGGGCCCGCCCAGCTTCATCACGTAGAACGCGCTCGCCGCGAAGGCCACCAGCACCAGCAGCCGCAGTCGCAGCGGATGCGCCAGTGCGGGCCCGCCGGTGGACCGCGGGGAGGGCCTGCGCCGCCGCAGCGGGCGCCGTGAGGCCAGCAGCGCCCCCAGGTCGAAGGCGGCACACCCCACCAGGACCATCGCGACGGCCGTGACCAGGTCCTGGCGCGGCCCCACCATCGGCGTCGGCGTCTGTCCGATCACCACCTGGGCGAACGGGGCCACTCCCATCGCGATGTACACGAACATCCAGATGACGCCCTGGAGCAGCCGCCGCCGGGTGGAGAGGATCATCGTCGCGAGCCGGGCCCCCGCGTAGCAGGTCAGGACCAGCTGGAGCCAGTACGCGGTGTCCCGGACGCCGCTGCCGGGCTGCGCGGCGATCACCGCGGGCAGGAAGCAGACCAGACCCAGGATCAGCGGCACCGCCAGCGCACGCGACAGCATGGCCCAGGCGATCGGCCGCGCGGCCGTGTCGTCGGCCGGTCCGTGCGCCGACGTGTGCACCGACGTCATGCGCCCCCCGGGGATCAGTGAATCGCTGAACACTCTAACGAATCAGCCCACTTGAGGAGGGCCGATGGCTACCCTGTGAACAATTGGCCGCAGTCGAGGGGACTCTGGTGAGAATCCTGCACGTCGTCACGCTCCACACCCCGGACCACGCCTTCGGCGGTCCGACCCGGGTGGCGCTCAACCTGTCCAGGGTCCAGCGGGCCGCCGGGGACGACGCCCGCATCATGGCTCTCGGTGACGGCTTCCCGGACGGTGAGCTGCCCAGCCACGTCGAGGGAGTTCCGGTCCATCTCTTCCAGGCCCGGCACCTGCTCCCGATGTTCGAGGTCAGCGGGATCACTTCCGCCGCACTGCTGAACACCGCCCGCCGCATGATGCGCGGCGCCGACCTCGTGCACGTCCATCTGATGCGGGACCTGGTGACCCTGCCCGCCGCCCTCCTCGCGCTCGCGACCCGTACCCCCCTGGTCGTCCAGACCCACGGCATGATCGACCCGACCGAGAAGAAGGTCGCCCAGCTCACCGACCTGCTCGGGGTGCGCAGGGTGCTGCGCGGTGCGGACGCCGTCCTGCACCTCACCGAGATGGAGCGGCTCGATGTGAACGCCGTCGCCGCCCCCGTCCCGCTCACCCGCACCGTACGGCTGGTCAACGGCGTCCGCCCGCAGGAGCGCAAGCCCGCCCGCGCCCCCGGCCGGCCGCCGACCGTGCTCTACCTCGCCCGGATCCAGCAGCGCAAGCGGCCCGAGGACTTCGTCGCCGCGATGCCGCACATCCTCGCCCGTCACCCGGACGCCCGCTTCGTCCTGGCCGGGCCGGACACCGGCGCGCTGCCCGGCACCCTCGCCCTCGCCCGGAAACTGGGCGTCATGGACTCCTTGGACCATGTGGGGCCGCTGGAGCACGACGAGGTCCTCGCCGCGGGACGCGAGGCCGATGTGTACGTGCTGCCGGCGATCGAAGAGCCGTTTCCGGTCTCGGTCCTGGAGGCGATGTCGGTCGGCACCCCCGTCGTCATCACCCGCACCTGCGGGCAGGCCCCCGATGTGGCGGAGGCGGGGGCGGGCCGGGTGATCGACAGCCGCGTCGGCGAGGACGCGGCCAACGCCCGCAAGGTCGCCGACGCGATCCTGGAGCTCCTGGAGCCGGAGGCCGCCGAGCAGGCGGGCAAGGCCGCCTGGGAGCTGGTCAACGACCGCTTCACCATCGATGCCGTCACCACCACCCTCCGGCGGACCTACGAGGACGTGGTCCGCCGGAGGCGAGGGTGAGCGCCGGAGCCGTCAACGCAGGTGCTTCTCTCGAGACTTGAGGGCGATCTGCCAGCGGTAGAAGCTCATCGCCAGCGCGAAGTCGAAGCCCGCCCGGCCGTCCAGGAAGCCCCGCCGGTAGAGGTACATGTAGGCGAAGGACACCACCGGTTTGAACGGCGCCTTGTGGAACAACTGCCCCTGACGGGACTTCACCTGGCGCACCTGCTCCTTCACCTGAGGGTGCTGCTCCAGCCACGCCTCCCAGTCCGAGTAGCGGTTGTGCCGTTCGAACCAGGCGGTCACCGGGTCGAGGTCCTGGTGCTCGATGGGGTGGGTGAGCGTCCCCACGGTCGCCGCGACCGGCTGGTAGTGGCCCTCGACCTCACCGATGCCCGGGGCGTCCAGGTCCCCGACCTCCGGGTAGTGGGAGCGGGTCCGGTCGGTCAACGACCGCTTGCGGATGGTGTAGCCGTGCCGCAGCCGCTTCCCCGAGAACCAGTAGCCGAGCGGGATGTCGTACGCGGCCGGCTTCGGGGCCGCCGGGTCGCGGAAGGTCTCCCGCAGCTCGGCCAGCAGCCCGGGACTCAGCCGCTCGTCGCCGTCCAGGAGCAGGATCCAGTCCAGATCGGTGCGGACGTTCTCCAGGCACCACTGCTTCTTGCGCGGGTGGCCGCCGTCCCAGGTGTACGTGACCACCTCGGCCCCGCACTCCTCGGCGATCCTGACGGTGTCGTCGGTGCTGTGGGAGTCCACCACCACGACCGCTTCGAAGTGGCCGAGCACCGATCTCACCGCCTCGGCGATGTTCAGGCCCTCGTTCTTGGTGGGGATCGCCACGGCTATGGGGAGTGGCTTTCCTGCGGTCATTCCTCGGCTCCTTCGGGCAGCCAGGCGTAGCAGCCTGTTGAGGTGAACGTGCGGGCGGACTTCGGGATCGTGATCGTCCGGGACTCCCCGGAGCCGGAGGTGCCGGAGCTCAGTTCCTTGTCGCCCGCCCCGGTGATCCGCCACGAGCAGCTCGCGGTGGGGGAGGCGGAGCGGTAACCGCCCGGCCGCAGCGCCTTCCCGGTGTGCGTGCCGTCCGGGTAGGCGTACGTGGCCTCGTCCACCAGGTCCTGGTGCTGGGGGCAGAGTCCGGCGACCGCGTCCGCCGCGTCCGGGATCTCGTCCGTCGCGATGGCTCCGACGGCGGTGTCCCGGTCGGCCTTGACCAGATAGCGGAGCTTGTCGCAGGTCTCCTGGCCGGTCTGGAGCACGGCGGCCGGGTCCATGCCCTTCGGCACCCGGTCCGCCAGATACTCCTTCTGCTTCTTCGTGAAGGTCCCGGTGGCCGGGGTGATCGCGTCGGACGGTGTCTTCGGGCCCGTGGCGGCGGGAGCGGACGGACCGGCGGCCGCCGGCTCCTCCGGCTGCTCCGCTGTGGGCGTGGCGGGTGTCGTGGGCGTGCCGGGGACGGCGGGCCCGGAGGCCGCGGGGCGCTGGGCGCCGGCGGCCTCCGGACCGTTCCCGTCCGCGGACGAGCCGCAGGCGGCCAGCGCCGCCGCCGTCAGGACGACGGCGACGCAGGCCGGGAACGGATTCCTCATGAGATCAGCCGTTCCTCAGGGCGTAGTGCGCGCTGATCTGGGAAGCGCTCAGCGTGGTCGGGTAGACGGCGGTCTCGTCGATCTGCCCGGCGAAGAAGTTGCTGTCCGGGCGGCTCGGCCAGCCGGACAGGTTGTCCCCGCCGACCCGCCAGTAGCCCGGGGAGTCCTCGTTGTCGGAGACCAGGATGTTCGATGCGCGAAGCTGCCCGTCGACGTACAGCGCCATACCCTGCCCGAAGGGGCCCTGAGTGGCGACGACGTGGTGCCACTGGCCGTCGTTGTAGGCCGCCGAGGTGGTGACGGTGCGTGCCCAACCGCTCCGGACGCCGAACACGAGCCGTCCGTCGTTGCGCATGTAGACGTGCTTGTCGTGACGGGTGCTGTTCTGCTGGGTCAGGTTCCCGAAGCCGATGATCTTGCCGCCCCGGGTGGTGGTGGTCCTGATCCAGGTCTCCACCGAGAACCGGTCCGGTGCGGCCTGCTGCCGGTTGCTGTACGCGTACTCGTTGGTCCCGTTGAAGCCGATCGCCGTCGAAGGTCCGGAGACCGCCGCCGGGGTCTGCCGGTAGGCGGGGCCGTTGCGCAGGAAGCCGTTGTTCAGGTTGCCGCTGCTGTCGTGCGCGAACGTGGAGGTGCCCTCGTCGTAGCGCCAGTAGAGGCTCGCCCCGTCGGACCTGACCCGGGCCGGGTACGTCTCCGTCGTGCTCGCCACGGTCGCCGACCGGGCCGGGGACTTGCCGCTGGTGTTGGTGCCGTCGCTCGCGGTGATCCGGTACGAGTGGGTCTCGCCCGGGGCGACGTCGGTATCCGTCCACGTCAGCTGCGGCCGGTCCCAGAAGACCGAGTAGCCGGTCGTCGTGTGGACCGGGGTGTTGGAGCCGTCCTTGTAGATCCGGTAGGTCAGCTCACCGTCGTCGGTGTCGAAGCTGGTCTGCCAGTTCACGTCGATCTGCCCGGGAGTCAGCGTGGACAGGCTGACGTTGGGCACCCAGGGCGCGCCGGTGTCCGGGCCGTCCGCGAACCGGGTCAGACCCTGCTGCCGCTTGCTGTTGACGGTGGTGAACTCGCCGCCCACCCAGAGGTAGTGGCGGCCGCCGCTGCTCGTCTGAGCCATCACGCGCGGTCCGACGGGCTCGCCGATGCCGTCGTTGGTGTCCGGGAACCAGGGCAGCAGTTTCGGGTCGTCGACCGACTGGGCCAGCAGGTGCTTGCGCGGCTGGTCCGGGAACGCCCCCATGCTGGCACAGTTGTGGGCGTGGCTGCCGCTGTAGAGCACACCGGAGTAGACCGCGACGGACTGGGTGGCGCCCAGGCAGGTGTCGCGCCACCGCTGTTGGAAGTCGCTGAGGTTCAGGGCGATCCGGCCGTCGAACACCCCTCCGCCGGTGCCCTCGTTGGCCGTGTAGAAGCCGGTGGCGTCGGTGGTGATGTCCTGGACGGTCGAGTTGTTGTGAATGAACCCCGGGTAGGAGGTGGTCAGTTGTCCGGTGGTGGCGTCGACCACGGCCAGTGCGTGAGTGCTCGTGCCGTTGATCCGGAAGAAGTCGCCGCCGAGCAGAACGTGCCGCCCGTCCGGCGTCACCTCGACGGCCCGCGCCACCTCGTCGGCGTTGGCCGTGAAGGGCAGCAGTGAGGCCCCGGTCGTGACGGCGGCGAACTTGCTCCTGGTCTGTCCGCCGACGCTGTTGAAGTCGCCGCCCAGATAGACCGTGCCGGAGGTGACGGCGAGTGCCCGCACGGTCGCCGTCACGGAGATCTTGAAGTCGTTCAGCGGGGTGCAGGTCGCGGTGTCGATCGCCGCGATGTTGCTCACCCCGACCCCGTTCACCGCCCCGAACCGACCGCCCGCGTAGAGGGTTTCGCCGTCCGGGGACAGGGCCAGGGCCCGTACGGTCGCGGTGCCCGAGGAGACGGTGAAGGACAGCGAGCAGTCGGTGGGCGCCCCGGTCGCCGCGTCGAACGCGGCGAAGTTCACCGCGGGCTGTTCGTCGGTGCCGGGAGCGGCGGTGGGGGGCCGCAGGGTGGAGAAGGTGCCGCCCGCGTAGACGACGCCGTCGCCGGCGGCCATCGACCAGACGATGCCGTTGGTCTGCCAGGTGGTGAGGTCGTCCGCGGTGATGGCGACCGGTGGTGTCAGCGCCGTCGCCGGAGAGGTCCCCGCCGCGGTCGCGGTCAGGGCTCCGGCCAGTAGGCCGAGAGCGGCGGAGACGGCCCGCACACGGCCGCGCCCTCCGGTTCTCTGCCCCGTACTTCCGTTCATCATTCAGCTCCGAAGGTGAGGTTCGAGCTGCGGCCGGGAGGCCGCGGATCCTGCCTCGCTCGACCAGACGCGCGGACTGTCCGTCCCGCTGCTGGTCAGGGCGAGTGAGTAGGCGGGGCCCAGGGCCCCGCCCAGTGCCGGCGCGGAGAGCTCCACAGAGTGGTCGGTGGAGACGGCGGTAGCGCCGGTGACCGTCCCGAGCACGGACGCGTCGGGCGCCTGCCGGGAAGTGTGGATGGCGGCCCGCGGGTCCGGTCGCCGTGGGGGAGTCGTACGGTGGCTGCCGGCGGAGCCGGCCGTCGGAGCGGAGGCGCGCGCACGGCGGTCGCGGGCGGACGCGCCGCCCGGCCCGGTCATCTGTCCACCCGGACGGCGGCCCCGGTGAGCTGGTCGTCCAGCTGCCGGATGTCGGCGTCGACCATGATGCGGGCCAGCTCCCGCGACTTCACCTCGGGCTTCCAGCCCAGCAGCTCCTCGGCCTTCGACGCGTCGCCGATCAACGCGTCGACCTCGCTGGGGCGTTCGTACTTCGGGTCGTAGCGCACGTGCTCGCGCCAGTCCAGGCCCGCGTGCTCGAAGGCGAACTCCAGGAACTGCCGGACGCTGACGCCCTCGCCGGTGGCGACCACGTAGTCGTCGGGGGTGTCGCACTGGAGCATCCGCCACATGGCGTCCACGTACTCCGGCGCATACCCCCAGTCCCGGACCGCGTCCAGATTGCCCAGGTGCAGCCGGTCCTGGAGTCCGGCCTTGATCCGGGCGACGCCCCGGGTGATCTTCCGGGTCACGAAGGTCTCGCCCCGGCGCGGCGACTCGTGGTTGAAGAGAATCCCGTTCACCGCGAACATGCCGTACGCCTCGCGGTAGTTGACCGTGGCCCAGTAGGCGTAGACCTTCGCCACGCTGTACGGGCTGCGCGGGTGGAACGGAGTGTTCTCGTTCTGCGGGGGAGGGCTGGCGCCGAACATCTCGGAGGACGAGGCCTGGTAGATCCGGGCCTGGATGCCGCTGGCCCGGACCGCCTCCAGGAGCCGGACGGTGCCGAGCCCCGTGACGTCACCGGTGTACAGCGGGGCGTCGAAGGACACCCGCACATGCGACTGCGCGCCCAGGTTGTAGACCTCGTCGGGCTGGATGTCGCGCAGCAGGTTCACCAGCGCCACACCGTCGGACAGGTCCGCGTGATGCAGGACGAAGGAGCGCTCCGGTTCCTCGGGGCCCTGGTAGATGTGATCGATCCGCTCGGTGTTGAAGCTGGAGGAACGGCGTATGAGCCCGTGCACCGTGTACCCCTTGTCGAGCAACAACTCGGCCAGATACGAACCGTCCTGGCCGGTCACTCCGGTGATGAGCGCGGTCTTCGCCACGATTCCCCCTTCTCTGCTGATCGCCTCGGCGACGTTCACTGATATATCGGAATTGGGGCGTTCTGCGGCACAGTGTCACCGCAGCCCCTTTCTGCTGGCACAATCCGAGCCATGACGACCGAACTCCCTGTCCCGCCCGAGGAATCCGCCCGTCCCCTACTGCGGCCCGGCTCCCGCATATTCGTCGCGGGACACCGCGGCCTGGTCGGCTCGGCGGTGGCCCGCCGCCTCGCCGACGACGGCCACGAGGTGCTCACCCGCGGCCGCGACCTCCTCGATCTGCGCGACGCCGCGCGGACCGGGACGTATCTGAAGGAGGTCCGCCCGGACGCCGTGGTGCTGGCCGCCGCCAAGGTCGGCGGGATCATGGCCAACAGCACCTTTCCGGTGCAGTTCCTGGAGGACAACCTGCGCATCCAGCTCAGCGTGATCGCCGGCGCGCACGAGGCCGGGACCGAGCGGCTGCTCTTCCTCGGCTCGTCGTGCATCTACCCCCGGCTCGCGCCCCAGCCGATCCGTGAGGAGTCGCTGCTCACCGGCGAACTGGAGCCCACCAACGAGGCGTACGCGTTGGCCAAGATCGCCGGAATCGTCCAGACCCAGTCCTACCGGCGGCAGTACGGCGCTTCCTACATCAGCGCGATGCCCACCAATCTCTACGGGCCCGGCGACAACTTCGACCTGGAGACCTCGCACGTCCTGCCCGCGCTGATCCGCCGCTTCCACGAGGCGCGGCGGGACGGCGCCCCCGAGGTGGCCCTGTGGGGATCCGGCGCCCCGCGCCGCGAGTTCCTCCACGTCGACGACCTCGCCGCCGCCTGCGTACGCCTGCTGGAGGCCTACGACGGTGACGAACCCGTCAACATCGGCTGCGGTGAGGACCTCACGATCCGCGAACTCGCCGAAACCGTACGGGAGGTGACGGGCTACCCGGGAAGCATCGGCTGGGACACGTCGAAGCCGGACGGGACGCCCCGCAAACTGCTCGACGTGACCCGCCTCTCCTCCCTCGGCTTCACGCCGCGGATCCCGCTGCGTGACGGCATCGCCCGCACCTACGCCTGGTGGCTCGGACAGCTCCCGTCCGGACAGTGAGCGTTCGCCGCCGCCGGGCGATGTCCCGCGGCGGCACACCGGTGGTGCTCCTCGCATCCGCATGCCCGCCGCCCTCAGTACGCCCCGCGGCCGTCGGTGACGGCGCGCACGGTGCGGGCGAGGAGTCCCAGGTCGGCGGCCACGGACCAGTTGTCGACGTACCACAGGTCGAGCGAGACGGTCTCCTGCCAGCTCAGGTCGGAGCGGCCGCTCACCTGCCACAGGCCCGTGAGTCCCGGTTTCACGGCGAGCCGGCGTCGCTCCCGCTCGTCGTAGCGCGAGGCCTCCTCCGGCAGTGGCGGCCGCGGTCCCACCAGCGACATCTGGCCCAGCATCACGTTCACCAGCTGCGGGAGTTCATCGATCGAGGTGCGCCGCAGCATCCGTCCGACCGGTGTCACCCGGGGATCGCTGCGCATCTTGAACAGCGGTCCATCGACCTCGTTGGCCGCGGCGAGCTGTGCTTTGAGCTCCTCCGCGTCCGCCACCATCGTGCGGAACTTCCACATGGTGAACGGCCGGTTGTGCTGCCCCTGCCGGACCTGCCGGTGGAAGACCGGACCCCGCGAGGACAGCCGGACGCTCAGCGCGACCGCCAGTAACAGCGGTGCCAGCGCCAGTAGTCCGAACAGGGCGCCCGTGCGGTCCAGCATGCTCTTCAGCACCGCCTGTGGGCCCCCGCGCAACGGCGGAGCCAGGTGCAGCAGGGTCAGCCCGGCCGCACTGACGGGACGCACCCGCTCGGCCGCCACCCCGGACAGCTCCGAGACCACGGACAGGGCGACACCTCCGTCGTGCAGCCCCCAGCCGAGCCGGCGCAGCCGGTCGCCGGTCAGCCGGGGCCCGGGAGTCACCAGCACCAGGTCCGCCGCGTGGGCGTAGGCCCCGCCGAGCACCGTCGTCACGTCGTCGTCGGCCGGGCAGGACGCGAGGCGCCCCGGCACCTGCACACTGTCCTGCTCCAAGAGGGCGGTGCCCACCGGTATGGCGGCGACCACCCGATAGTCGTGGTCCTTACGGGAGTTGAGCAGCTCGGCCGCCCGGTCCACGCCCGCCGCCTCACCGACCAGCAGTACCTTGCGGACCCGGTGGCCCCGCCGCAGCCCCGCCACCGCGATGGCGGCGAGCAGCCCGGGCGCGACGGCCACGACGGCCGTGGCCGGGTCCACCGGGCTTCCCGCCGCCGTGTGCAGCACGGCGAGCAGGCCGATGAGCACGAGCCAGTCCCCGACCGAGCCGAGCGCGCCGCCCGGACCGGTCCCCTGCCGGTCCGTGTACCGCCCGCGGGCCCCGCGGACCCCGGCCCACGCCAGCC
>NZ_NEUE01000229.1 GCF_002910905.1 Streptomyces sp. SM11
TTATTGAAATACGGGCCCCCGCCGTGCCGGTGTACTGGCGCTGGACACCGGCCGAGCGGACCCCCTTCTTCAAGAACCCGGTGTCGTCCACGACCAGGATCGCCTTCCTGTCACCGAGATGTTCCATCACGAACTCCCGCACATCGTTGCGGACTTCGTCGGCATCCCAGTCGCACGTATTGAGCAGCCGCTGCAAACGGTCCGGCCGGTCATGCCCCGCGCGCTCAGCGACCGTCCACGCGTTCTTCCGCTCCAGCGACGACACCAACCCGTGCATGTAGGCCAGCGCCGACTCGCGGGGCTCCGAACGCTGAAAGCGGTGCACGAACCGCTCGTGCACCTCCTTCAGCCCAACCGCCCACCGCCGCACGTCATTGATCTCGAGGTCCCCACCCATGACAGGTACAACGACCACGCCGTCACACCGTCACTGCAAGCACGGTTGCAGTACTAGTACGGCGGCAGCCGCAGCGCCCCGGTGCCCTCGCGTACGTCGTGCACGAGCCGGATCTTCCCCACCGGATTGCCGCGCTCGTCCGTGGTCACCAGGGCCGCGTCGTCGCTGTTGACGCACCGCCCGCGCGCTTCCGGCTCCGGGCAGAACAGGACGTAACCGGTCTGCCGGTCGACGCGGCCCGGCTCCAGTCGCCAGATCCACTGGTAGGTACTCATGACCACCCGGGGGTAGGTGGCGCGCAGTTGCTCCTTCACCGCGTTCTGCACGGTGTCGCCGAACTTCTGACGCTCCCGGAACGGGCGGACGACCCGGGCGCTGCCCGTCGTGTCGACCCGGCCCGCCTCGATCTCGTAGCTCGCCGAGAAATAGGCGTGCTTGGTGAGCGAGGCCAGCAGGTCCGACCGGGTGAGCCGCATCACCGTGGGCCAGGACCCCTTGCCCTCGGTCGCGGCGGCCCGCGACCGAGGGGGAGACCACGTTCACGTACGATCCCTGAGCCTTCGCCAACGTGCTGTCGGCCCCGCTCGCCGTGACCCAGCTCTGGACGCACTCCCCGATCTCGCCGAGCACCTTCGTCACGGTGGCGTTCGTCAGCTCGGCGACCACGTAGGGCGGGGTGCCGGTCAGGCCCAGGGCGATCACCTCGTAACCACAGGCGTCGAAGGCGCCCTTGAGCGTACGGAAGTCCTCGGCCTGCTGCCGCCCGCGCTTCACGGCTTCGGCCAGTACGCCGGCGCAGTCCTTGCGGTCGCACAGACCCTGGTCCGCCTTGTCCGTGTCGATGCGGAGCCGGACCACGGCGTCGCGGTCGTCGGTCACCGCGAAGGTGACCTCCGAGCCGCCGGAGCCCGGGAAGAGGGTGAGTGCTCCGATCGCCTTGAGCTGACCCGGGAAATGCTTCTCGGCCAGTTCCTCCGCCGCCCGGCGGTCGTCCTCGGTGTCGACCACTCCGCACGCGCCCAGCAGCACGACCAGCGAACCCGCCAGCGTGCCGGTCAGCACGGCTCTCCACCACCTGCGGCGTGATCCGGTCATGATCTGCTCCTCCACCCGGCCCCGTCCCCTGTTCCTGTGACGGTAGGACGAGTGCCTGCGGCCCGGATGAGTACGCCTACTCAACCTGATGCGCGGCGTCCTCGCGCACCTCCTCCCGGTCCATGGCGCGATTGGCATGGACCTGACTATCGAACTCCGCTACAGTCCGGGACGATGCATCTGAGAGCGCTCTCAAGCGGCATGATCGGCATGCGCTCTCGGACGCCTCCCGTTCCCCCCACGTCGCTGGAACAACAGGAAGGTCACTCCCTTGAGACACGCAACCGTGCTGCGGACCGGTCTGTCCGCACTCCTGCTCCTCGGTGCCTGGGCAGCCGCCGGCCCCTCGTCCGCCTCCGCCGCCCCCTCCGACTCCGCCCAGGCCCCCGCCTCCGCAGCCCTGCTCACCGCGATGCAGCGCGACCTCGGCCTCAGCGAGGGCCAGGCCCGCGCGCGGCTCGCCGAGGAGAAGGCGGCCACCGCCCTGGAGTCGAAGGTGCAGCGCACCGCGGGCTCCGCCTACGGCGGTTCCTGGTTCGACGCGAAGTCCGGCAAGCTGGTCGTCGCCGTCACGACCACCGAAAAGGCCGAGGCCGTACGGGCCGCCGGCGCCGACGCCCGGCTCGTCGAGCACACGGCCCAGCAACTCGACGCCGCGAAGGCACGCATCGACGCCCTGCCCGCACCGGCCGGGGTGAGCAGCTGGCACGTCGATCCGGCGACCAGCAGCGTCGTCGTGAACGTCGTCGCCTCCGAGCGCCTTGACAACGATGTCTGGGTGTTCGTCGCCCAGGCCCGCGAGGCCGGGCCCGTGACCGTCGAGACGACATCGCAAGCACCGCAGACCTTTGCCGCGGGAACGGTCGGAGGCGACCCGTACTACACGGGCAACGTCCGCTGTTCCATCGGCTTCTCCGTCCATGGCGGTTTCGTCACCGCCGGGCACTGCGGCGGCACCGGCCAGTCCGTGCGCGGCTGGGACGGCTCGGCCATCGGCCACTTCCAGGGCTCGTCCTTCCCCGGCAACGACTACGCTTGGGTGAATGTGGCCAACGGCTGGTGGACCGTGCCGGTCGTCCTCGGCTGGGGCACCGTCTCCGACCAGCTGGTCCGGGGCTCGAACGAGGCCCCGGTCGGCGCGTCCATCTGCCGTTCCGGCTCCACCACGCGCTGGCACTGCGGCAGGGTCCTCGCCAAGAACGAGACGGTCAACTACAGCCAGGGCGCCGTGCACCAGATGACCAAGACGAGCGTCTGCGCCGAGGGCGGCGACTCCGGCGGCTCGTTCATCAGCGGCGACCAGGCCCAGGGCGTCACCTCCGGCGGCTGGGGCAACTGCTCCGGCGGCGGGGAGACCTGGTACCAGCCGGTCAACGAGATCCTCAACCGGTACGGGCTGACCCTGCACACCGCGTGATGCTTGGGAGCCGCCCCGTCGTCCTCCCCGGCGGGGCGGCTCCCGCCGACGGGTAGCCTCCTCGGCATGGACTCTCATACCACCGTTGAGCGGGCTCAACGCTTCAAGCAGCTGCACGCCGAGTACAAGCCGCTCGTGCTGCCGACCGTCTGGGACGTCTGGTCCGCGCGGACGGCAGCCGATGCCGGGTTCCCCGCGCTGACGGTCGGCAGCCATCCGCTCGCCGGTTCCCGGGGGGCCGACGACCAGGAGGGGCAGACCTTCGAGGAGGTGCTCGCCGCCGTCAGGCCGATCATCGCGGCGGTCGACGTTCCCGTCTCCGTGGACCTGGAGGCCGGCTACGGACAGAAGCCCGCGGATCTCGCCGCCGGTCTCATCGAGGTCGGCGGCGTCGGTCTCAACATCGAGGACACCGTCCACTCGGAGGGCGGACGCGTGCGCAGCACGCAGGAGCACGCGAGCTACATCGCCGGACTGCGTGCGGCGGCCGACGACGCGGGTATCCCGGTCTGGATCAACGGACGCACCGACCTCTTCCTGCACGCGGACAACCCCTCCGACGTCCTCAACGAGGTGATCGAGCGACTGCGCGCCATGGAGCAGGCCGGCGCCGACAGTGTCTACCCGGTGCGAATTCAGGACAACGACGACCTGCTCGCGGCCGTGACCGGATCCGTCGCCGTTCCCGTGAACTCCACAGCTCATCCCGTCAAGCACGATCTTGAGCGCTTCCGCCGTCTCGGCGTCGGCCGGATCACCTACGGTCCTCTGCTGCAATTCGCGATGACGGACGCGATGAAGGACATGCTCGGGCCGTGGGCGCCCTAGGGGCGGTCGTCGAACCGCCGTCTGCCGGGCGGTGCCTGGCGACAGGCCTGAGGCCCCGCGAGGCCGTGGACGCGGCTGACCGCACCGTGATGAAGAAGCTCTTCGGCCGCGGCGAGGGATTCGCCGCGGCCGGAGGGTGGCCGGTGGGAGCGGGGGAGCGGGGGAACGAGGTCAGGCGGCCGGGCGGGCGTTCCGCTGCGTGTGTTCCCGGACCAGCTCCACGTACCCGGTGGCCGCTGCTCTTGACCGTACGGCGCTGCGTCGCGTAGTCCACGTGGACCAGGCCGAACCGCTTGTCATAGCCGTACGCCCACTCGAAGTTGTCCAGCAGCGACCGGGCGAAGTACCCGGCCGGCGGGGCGCCCTTGGCGACCGCGCGGGCGCAGGCGGCGAGGTGCTCCTCCAAGTAGCGGACGCGCTCGGGGCCGTGGACCCAGCCGTCCGCCGCGACGACGTCCTCGTACGCCGAACCGTTCTCGGTGACGTAGACGCGCTACCCGAGGACGCCGACGACGAGACCGCGCTCGCCGCACTGCTCGCCGCCGCCTGTCCGGGGCAACCCGGCATCCCGGACCCGGTGGCCCTCGCGCTGCTCGACGAGACGGCCGAATGCCTCGGCGCGGCCCTCGCCGACCTGATCAACCTCTTCCTGCCCGAGCGGATCCTGATCGGCGGCTGGGCGGGCCTGCTCGTCGGACCCCACCTGCTGCCCGAGATCCGCCGGTACGCGGACGAGTACGTCCTGCGTCACGCGGCTGCCCGCACCATCATCGAGATGGGCCGCCTCGGCCCGGACGCGGTCACGGTGGGCGCGGCCACGCTCCCGCTCGCCGACTTCCTGACCCGGGGCGGCAGCCGGCCAGGTCCGGGCGGCACCGGCACGCCGCCCCGTACGGCCGTCCAGGCGGTCGGGGAACGCCACCGTACGCCGATGGGCTGAGCAGGGAGGGCTGCACGAGGTGCGTCCGCCCGGGCGGCGGTCCCGTACCGGCGGGTCCTCCGGCGCGCCCCGGTCCGTGCGCCGGCCGCTCGTCTCCCGAGCCGTCTCCGGACTACCGTCCCGCGCCGCCCGGTGCGACCCAGCGCGGGTCCACCCGTCCCAGCCAGGCATCCTGGGCGTCGGCCAGCGGGTGCTCCAGAGGAAGCGGCACGAACCGGCAGGCGAACCGCATCCCCGCGTCGGCCCCGTCGCCGCGCACCCGGTGCTCCCACTCCGCAGGCACGTCCGGCGGGGCGTCGAGCAGGAGGAAGGTGGTCAGCCGGGGCTGCCCGGTCTCGGGATGTGCCCGCTCGTCCACCGCGATCCGCCGGACGACACGGGCTCCGGTAAGCCCGGCCTCCTCGGCGACCTCGCGCAGGACGGCCCGCTCGGGATCCTCACCGGGCGCGATACCGCCCGCAGGTACCTGAGTGCCCGCCTCCGGAAAGTCCACGTGATCGAAGACCAGCAGGGCGGGGAGAGGGTGACGCCGGATCACATAGGCGGCGACCCGGACGCGGGGCGGGGAAGGGGTGGTGGCGGTCATGGACGCATCCTCGCGGACGCCCGTGAACTCCCGCCAGTCCGTTGGCGCCTCTGAAGGCTCTGTCCGGTGAACCGGGGCGTCATAGGCTCCGGGGCAGGCACAGCACCCTGACCGGGCACGCGCGTTGTCTCCACGGAGACGGGAGACGGCCCACGCCGCACTGTGGCCTCGAACACCGGGAGCACCTCTTCGTCGAGCTGGCGGATCCGAAAGATACGGACGCGCCGGCGTTCCGCGTCGTGGTCCCTTCGCTGCCGGGCTTCGGTTACAGCGACAAGCCGGCCACCGCCGGGTGGGGGACGGAAGAGATCGCGGCCGCATGGGTGGAACTCATGGGAAGGCTCGGCTACGGCAAGTTCGTAGCCGATGGCGGCGACCGGGGAGGAAACATCACCACGGTTCTCGGCGGCAGGTTCCCGGAACACGTTCTCGGCATCCATACGACGTTCGCGGAGGCGCCGCCCGGATTGACGACGGAAGGGCTGACGGAGGTCGAGCGCAGGTGGACCGAGGGAACCCACGACTTCTGGCGCCACCGCGCGGCGTACGCGAAGCAGCAGCGACCCGGCCGCAGACCATCGGCTACTCGATCGTCGACTCACCGGTCGGGCTTCCTGCCTGGATCCTCGACAGGTTCGCCGAATGGTCGGACACCGAGGCTGGCCCGTTCGAGACGATCTCCACGTATCCCCGCGACATCGAGAAGAGCCCGCGCCCCTGGGCGCAGGAGCGGTACCGACAGATCGTCCGATGGAGGTCGTCCGAAACCGCGGACGTTTCCCGTCGCTGGAGGTGCCCGAGTACTTCGTCAAAGATCCGCAGGAGGGCCTCGCGGCCGTGCTGGCCGCCGATCGGTGAACGCGGATCGGCGGTCCGGCACTTGGCCGGCTCTCATGCCACTGGGGTTGATCCCTGGCGCGAGGTCGGCACAGCTGACCGGGACAGGCCGCGCCGGGCACGCCCGACACCACCATTGCCACGGCGTCGGCACGCCGGGTCACCAGGGACCGGGCCGCACGGTTCGGCGTACAGCCCGTCACGGAGACCGCGCGCCGTCCGGCCTCCTGGAGCACCGTGTCCTCATCGCGCACTACGTTGATGATCCGGGAGACGGTGGCGCGCGAGACACCGGCCGCCCGTGCCGCGTCCTCCAGGGTGGGCGCTCCGGCCGTCCGCAGGTCATCCGTCAGGAGTGCCTTCACAGCAACTGCGGAGAGCGCTCTCCACGAGGTGGCGGCTCGCGACGCTCACGGAGGTGGCCACGCGTGCCCGGCCGGAGGAGTCCCGGGAGGCCTGAACGCATGCAGGGACGAAGGGAGTTCACGGCTTCGGCCGGACACGGTCCCGGTCGGATCTCCGGGGATCGAATTCCGGCCACGGATCGTCCTGGTGTGGCCGAGTATCACGTTTTGCTTGTGGTCAGTCACAGCCCGGACCTACGTTGCCCCTTGCGAGATGTCCCAAAGCCAGTGGGGGAGCCAGGTATGGCCGCGAACGGACGGCACCGCAGGTATCAGCCCAGCCGGATCAACCGTGTTTCGCTCACGGTGACGGCGGGCGGCGCGGGCATCGCGCTCCCGCTCATCACCGCGGCCTCGGCGGGTGCCGCACCGGTCGAGGTCTGGGAGAAGGTCGCCGCCTGCGAGTCCAGCGGCAATTGGGCCGTCAACACGGGCAACGGCTATTACGGCGGGCTGCAGTTCAGCGGCTCCACCTGGGCGGCCTTCGGCGGCACGCGGTACGCGCCGCGCGCCGACCTCGCCACCCGGGACCAGCAGATCACCATCGCCGAGAAGGTGCTGGACGGCCAGGGCCCCGGCGCCTGGCCCACCTGTTCCGTACGGGCGGGGCTCGTCCGGGGCGGGGACGCATTCGGGACCACCCCGGAGGCGGGGACCGGTGCGCAGAGCGCGGGAAACCGGCCCGTCCGGGCCGCGGCGCCGCAGAGCGCGCCACCCAGGCAGCCGCAGACGCGGCCCGCCGCGGCGACGCCCACCCATGTGCCGGGCAAGCGCGACTCGTACACGGTCGCGAGCGGCGACTCCCTCTCCGGGATCGCGTCCGCCCAGGGGGTGCGCGGCGGCTGGCAGGGCCTCTACGCGACCAACCGCACCGTCGTCGGGAGCGACCCGGACCTGATCTTCCCCGGACAGCGGCTGAGCCTCGACCAGAGCCGGGCGCCGAAGGCGGGGGAGCGGACGAGCTCCGGAAAGCCTGCGGGGAAGACCGCCCCGAAGCCCCCGGCGGCCGCGCCGAAGCAGGAAGCGCCCAAGCAGGAAGCCCCGAAGCAGCAGGAACCCAAGAAGGAAGCGCCCAAGAAAGAAGCACCGAAGCAGGAAGCGCCGAAGGAGGCCGCTCCCAAGAAGGAGCAGCCCGCTCCGGAGCGGGCCGTGAAGCACTCCGGCTTCAGCGCTCCGGTGGCCGCCGGCACCGGCACCCCCTACCGGCAGGCCGGTTCCTGGTCCAGCGGGTACCACACCGGGGTGGACTTCCCCGTGCCCACCGGGACATCGGTGCAGTCGGTGGCCCCGGGAAGCGTCGTCTCGGCCGGCTGGTCCGGAGCGTACGGCTACGAGGTCGTCATCCGGCACAGCGACGGCAAGTACAGCCAGTACGCCCATCTCTCCGCGCTCCATGTGCGCGCGGGGCAGTCGGTCTCCGGCGGGCAGCGTATCGCCCGCTCCGGCTCCACGGGCAACAGCACGGGCCCGCACCTGCACTTCGAGATCCGCACCGGCCCCGGTTACGGGTCGGACGTCGACCCGCTCGCCTACCTCCGGGCGGGCGGCGTCAGGATCTGAACCGCCCGTTGGGTGCGGGAGCGCCGCAGAGTGGACCCGCCGCGCCGCCGCCGCTCCGCGAGCGGGCCCGGCGCACCGAACTCCATCTGCGGCACCGCGTGTCCCGGCGGCAGGGGCGGCGAGGCGTGTGCCACGGGCAGCCGCCCCGACGCGGGTTCCGGCACGACCGGCGACGGTGAGGGACGTCCGTCCTCCCGGCCCTCCGCGACGGGGACCGCGTCCTGCGAACCGGATCCGGCGGCCGGGGCCGCGCGCTGCTCGCCGGGGGCTGCCACCTCAGGGTTCGTCCGTGCCTCCCGGGCGTGCTCCGCGCTCAGCCGCTCCCGTGTCAGCATGATCAGGCCGCCGGCGGCCACGATCCCACAGGAGAGAGCAAGGGCGGTGCCCGGGGCGCCGAGGCGGAAGTGCTCGCCGAACAGCGTGATGCCGATCGCGGCGGCCACCACCGGGTTGACCACCGTCACCGTCGCGAGCGGAGCCGTGAGTCCCGCGCCCCGGTAGGCGGCCTGGGACAGGAACAGGCCCGCCGCCGCGAGCCCGGCGATCACCAGCAGCGGCAGTGCGCCCGACCTCAGCGAACCGGACGTCCACTCCACGGCCACCGTCTTGGTGAACACCGAGGCCATTCCGAACGCCGCACCCGCGCCCGTGGCCAGGACCATGCTGCGCAGGACCGGACGGCGCAGCGTACGGGCGAGCACGACGAGCGCGCCGACGGCCCCGAACGTCACCGAGGCCAGCACGACCTGCTCGGGACCGTTGAGGGTGTGCGGCTCGGCGTTCCCCGTGAGCGCCAGGAGTCCGCCGAGCCCGGCCGTCGCCATCAGCGCGCCGCGCCAGGCCGTCGCCCCCGCCCTCCGCCCGACGAACAGGGCCGCCATCGGCAGGGCGAAGACGATCGTCAGCGCACCGAGCGGCTGGACCAGGCTGAGCGGACCGTACGCGAGCGCCACCACGTGCAGGACCGCACCGGTCCCGTTGAGGACGACGGCGACCCACCACACTCCGTTGCGCACCAGGGCACGCGTGGAGTTGTCACCGGTCGCGGCCACGCGCTCCTGGATGATCGCCCCGGCCGCGTAGGCGACCGCGGAGATCAGTGACAGCAGCACGGACAACGCAAGGGAACTCATGTACACCACGATGTCCCGTCCGGGGCCCCACGTCGTCGTCCTTGAGACTGCACTTCGGCATACTGCCCCAGTAGTACGCCCGTCGGACCGACGTCCTCCTCCCGACGGTAGTCCTGCCGCCCCCAGCCGTCAGAAGTTGCCGCCCGGCGGCTACGGTGAGCCGCGAGGACCGCACAGCCGGTGTCATTGCGGCCGGTCATGGGAGCGGCCCGGAGGCGGACCCGGGAACCGAGGGGGAGCAGGGCATGGACCTGGTGCTACAGGCGTCGGTCGGGGGGTTCTTCGCGCTGCGGACCACCCCGGTGCCGGGCGGCGGCCACCGGCCGCTGGAGCGGTTGTACGCGGGGGAGAACGGTCCTCTCGCCGCGCGCGTCGACAAGGTCGCGGCGCGCCTCGCGGCCCCCGAGCGCAGGGTCGCCGCCTCCATCGCCCATCTCGGGCTGGCCGCCCGGCTCTGGTCCCTGGCCCTGGGCCCGGCCGCGCTCTTCGGGCGGATCCCCGCCCTGACGCCCGGCGCCCTTCACTGGGACCCGTCGTCCACCTCGCCGGACGACCTGTGGCTCGCGGGGACGGCGGAGCTGCCCGGAACGGCCGCCCGGATCCGCGAGGAGGTCCAGTACGGGCATCTGGTGCCGCTGGCTGAGGCGTTCCGGCGCGACGGGAACATCTCCCCGCAGCTGCTGCGGGGCAACGCGGGGTCCGCGCTCGCCGGAGCCGTGCGCGAACTCGTCACGTTCGCGCGCGCCCACGACCGGCCGGACGTGGCCGCACGGGCCCGTGCACTGGCGGCCGAGCTCTTCGACGACGAGGCGCTGCGTGATACCGGGTCCCCCCACGGTCCGGCGTTCCGGCGGCGCAGTTGCTGCCTCTACTGGCGCTGTCCGGGCGGCGGGCTGTGCGGGGACTGCGTGTTCGACCGGGCGCCCGGATCGGCCGGGACGGGACGGTAGCCGCCCCGCCCCGGCCGGTCCGGGACCGGTCAGGAAGGCAGTACGGCGTCGATGGCATCGTCCACGGTCGGCAGGACGGACAGGGCGCTGTCGAGGCCGATGATGTCGATCAGGCGTCGCATGAACGGGGACGGGGCGGCCAGCCGCAGCCGGTCGCGCAGCGCGGTGTGTCCCTGGAGGAGCACGTTCACCGTCGTCGAGTCCGCGAAGCCGACTCCGGACAGGTCCACGACGACCGGGCCGGAGCCGTCGGCGGCCGCCGAGGTCAGGGCGAGGCCCAGCGGTGCGACGCTGTCGATATCGAGGTCACCCGACACGGTGAGGACCAGAGCACCCCGCTCCTGTCGGGTGGAGATTCTGACGGCTCTGTCTTCGTTGGGCGATGAGAACACGGAAGGCACCTCGGACGGGTCGGAAGGGGACGGAGAGCCGTTCTGCCTGACGGGCCGGCATCGTTCCGTCCCTGGTCGCGGCGGGGTACGGGGCAACGACGGCAGTAACAGTTGCCATGTGGCAACATTCTCCATTGGGTAACAATCTGATCCCCGGCGGTTGCTCGGACGGCTGTCGAAGGCGGCCGGCCGATGGATGCGGAAGCAGGAGGTGGATGAAGCTAGGCGCTGTCGGCGACATCGTCCTGGAGCTGGGAGGCGGCCGTATCCCCGTGCGGGGAACGACGCTCCGAAGCGGCGGCGTGGAAGGCCGCGAGGCCCTCGGCGAGAGCGGCGAGGGAGGCGGGATCCATCCGCTCCAGCACGGTGTGCAGTTCGCCGGCGCGCAGGGCCCGGTACTCTTCGAGAAGGGCGCGGCCGCGCAGGCTCAGCCGCAGTTCCACCTCACGTCGGCTGGTCGGGCTGGGCGCCCGATGGACGAGCCCCGTCGCCTCCATCCGGTCGCAGAGCCTGCTGACGGAAGGGGCGCGCGAACCGAGGGCTTCGCCCAGCGCCCGCAGATTGGTGCCTTCCTGCCTCCCGATCACGAGCAGGGCCCGAAGCTGGGAAGGCGATACGGTTCCCGAAGGGGCGGATTCCCGGCCCCACAGCACCTCCAGCAGCTCCGAGGCGGCGACGGCGTCGTCGGACGCCTGTTCGCGGCTGCTCGGGCGAAATCCTCGGTGGGGCATTCGGCCACTGTGTCACCCGTCAGGCCTGCTTGTCAGCCCGGGCCCGGCGCTTGCCACGTCGCAGGACGTCGACGGCGCGAGAAACCGTGAACAGACGAACGGACGTCGAGGCCGCCGAACAGGACACCGACCTCCACCAGCGGGCCCGGCTCGGCATGTTCGAGGAGTCGCCGTACACGGTCCAGGAGTTCCATGTGGAGCCCGGCGACCGGCTGCTGCTGTTCAGCGACGGCGTCCACGGAGCGGTGTCCCCGCTCGGCGCGGCGTCCGGGGAGCGCGGGCCCGGCCCGCGCCATCCGGTCGACGCGGCTCCTGCCGGCCGCCACCGTTCCACGCGCGACGCTCGGCGAACTGGCGGAGTACCGGGGCACGGAGACGCCCGACGACCCGCTGGTGCTGTGCCTGGAATGGTTCGGCCGCCAGGAGGAGAGGCCCTAAGGCGCGTCGAAGGCACGGCGGGCGGCATCGATGTGCCCGATGTGCTCATGGGTCCAGTCGCACATCACATGGACCGTCCGGCGCAGGCCCTGCCCCGGGCCGGTGAGGGTGTACTCGACCCGTGGGGGCACGGTGGGGTGCACACACCGCTCGACGAGTCCGTAGCGCTCCAGCATCCGCAGGTTCTGGGTGAGCATCTTGTGGCTGATGCCCTCGACCTCGCCGCGGAGCTCGGTGAAGCGGAGGGTGCCATCGCCCAGGGCCTCGATGATCAGGAGCGCCCACTTGTTGGCGACGTCGGAGAAGATCTCCCGCGCCAGTGAGTCCGCGCGCCGCAGATCCGTGTCCTCGGGCGAGCCGCTGAACTGCTTGGTCACCATCAGGTTCCCCCGTCACCTAAAAGTGCGTTCTTCCATGTCAGCGGCGACTCTCCTACGGTTCCCGAGTAACCACAAGTGACCGGGAACCGGCCGGTCCGGTGGAGAAGAGGGGGCACGGCCCCCGGGACGAGGAGGCGGGCAGTATGGCCATCACCCTGGTGAACCCGAGCGGACTGCCGGAGATCGGCGCGTACCGGCAGGTGTCGGTCGCGACCGGATCGAAGCTGGTCTTCATCGCCGGACAGGTCGCTTGGGACGCGGAGGGGGCCACCGTCGGCGCGGGCGACCTCGCCGCGCAGGTCGAGCAGTGTTACGTCAACATCGGCACGGCCCTCGCCGCGGTCGGCGGCACCTTCGACGACCTGGCGAAGCTGACGGTGTACGTCGTGGACTGGACGCCCGAGAAGATGTCCCTGTTCCTGGAGGGCGTGTCCCGGGCCGCCGCGCGACTGGGGACCACCCCCGTACCGCCCGGCACGCTGGTGGGGGTCGCGGCCCTGGACATCCCCGAACACCTGGTGGAGGTCGAGGCCACCGCGGTCCTCGACGCCTGACGGGCGCCCCGGACGGCGAACGGGCGGACGACGGGCGGGGAGTTCCGGCCGGGCTCAGGTGCTGAGCTGGAACTCCGCCCGGATCCGCTTGCCCACCGGCACCCGCTCGGCCGTCAGCCGGTCGCACAGGGCCACGACGATCTCCATGCCGTGACCGCCGAGGCGGGACGGGTCGGGGGCGTACAGCACGGGCAGCGCGGTGCTGCTGTCGTACACCGTGACGCTGATGAGCCGGGCGGTGCCCTCCAGTTCCAGGAGATAGGGGCCGTGGCTGTAGCGGTCGGCGTTGGTGACCAGCTCGCTCACGGCCAGCATCAGGTCGCTGCGCGTGTGTTCGCCGATCGGGGCGAGGCACTCCGCAGCGAGTCTCGTCAGGAAACGGTCGGCGAGCGCACGGGCCAGCGCGATGCAGCCCGGCTCGCCGTCGAAGACCTCGGCGCTGAGCAGTACCTCCGCGGAAGCCAGCCCCAGGCCCGGGTCTTCCGGTGGGGAGGTGACCTGTTCGTTCATGTGCTCCAGCCAGGGCGCCGCAGTGAGGTCGGAGACCATTTCCGCCATTCGTCTACCCCTGGCGAAGGATCCCACTCCAGGAGATCCGGACCGATCCTACGCACGTCCGGGCAGCCGCACCACGGTCACGAAGAACTCGTCGATCCGGCGCACCGCCGCGATGAACTGATCAAGATCCACCGGCTTCGTCACGTACGCGTTGGCGTGGAGTCTGTAGCTGCGCAGGATGTCCTCCTCGGCCGAGGACGTGGTGAGCACGACCACCGGGATGAGGCAGAGCTCGGGGTCGCTCTTGATCTGCTCCAGCACCTGCCGGCCGTCGTACTTGGGCAGGTTCAGGTCCAGCAGCACCAGGTCGGGGCGGGGGGCCTCGGTGTACTCGCCCCGCCGGTGGAGTCCAGCGCCGCCTGACCGTCGCGCACGACGTGCAGGGTGTTGCGGATCTTGTTGTCCTCGAAGGCCTCACGGGTCATCAGCTCGTCGCCGGGATCGTCCTCGACGAGCAGGACCTCGATGGGTTGGACAGGGGTGTTCACGAAGGATCTCCCGGCCGGCTGGTGAGGAGGGCGGGAGCGAGCCGCTCCGCCGTGGTGTGCGTGGGCGCCTCGGGCGCCACGGGCAGGGTGAAGTGGATGCGGGTACCTTCGCCCGGGGCGGGCTCCAGCCAGATCCGGCCACCGTGGAACTCGACGATCTTCCGGCAGAGAGCGAGGCCGATGCCCGTGCCCTCGTACGCGTCACGGGCGTGCAGCCGCTGGAAGATCACGAACACCTTGGCCGCGAACTCGGGCGCGATCCCGATCCCGTTGTCCGACACCGTCAGGTGCCAGTCCTCGCCCTCGCGTACGCAGTCGAGCGAGATCCGGCACGGGACGCCCTCCCGGCGGAACTTCACCGCGTTGCCGACGAGGTTCTGCCAGACCATCGTGAGCGCGGTCGCGTCCCCGAGCAGTTCGGGCAGGGGCTCTGGCCGCTCGATCACCGTTCCCGACTCCTCGATCGCGAGGGTCAGATTGGCCAGGGCGCGGTCCAGGGCCCGGTCCAGATCGACCGGCTGCCGGCTCTCCTGCACCCGGCCCACCCGCGAGAACGTCAGCAGGTCGTTGATGAGGACCTGCATCCGCTTGGCGCCGTCCACCGCGAACGCGACGTACTGCTTGCCCCGCTCGTCGAGCTCCTCGCCGTACCGCTTCTCCAGGAGCTGGCAGAAGGAGGCGACCTTGCGCAGCGGTTCCTGGAGGTCGTGCGAGGCGACGTAAGCGAACTGCTCCAGCTCCGCGTTGGAACGGCGCAGCTCCTCCGTCTGCTCCGCGAGGAGGGCCTCGCGCTCCTGGGCCTCGGCCAGCTCGTCGGCCAGTCGCCGCCGCATGTCCTCCACCGCCCAGGCCACGGCCTGCACGTCGGAAGGACCCTTGATCTCGATCCGCGTCCCGAAGGCCCCGGACCTGACGCGGTCCGACGCGCCGCGCAGCCGGTTCAGCGGGACGCCCACCACCCGGTGGAGCAGCAGGCTCAGCGCCACCACGGTCAGCACGAAGACGGTGACCAGCGCGATCAGCACCCGGTCGCGGGTGGTGCGCGCCGAGCCGAGGTCGGCCCGCGCCTGGTCGCGGGCCTCGGCCAGATGCCCCTGCTGGTCGCCGTACGCCTGCCGCAGCTGGTCGAAGTCCGCCTTGCTGCGCTGCAACTGCGCCCCGGTGGCGGCCTCGCTCGGTCCCACCTCCCGGACCGTCCGCATCAGCGGCTCGGCCTTGCTCCGCCGCCACTGCTGCGCGGCGGCGGCGATGGCGTCGAGATCGTCGGCGTAGCGGTTGTCCGCGCCCACCAGGCGCCGGACCTGCGCGAGGCGCTCCTGCTCGGCGGCCTTCCCCGCCTCATAGGGTTCGAGGAAGGAGTCGTCGCCGGTCAGCGCGAATCCCCTGATCCCGGTCTCCTGGTCGAGCAGGGCGTTCTGGAGCTGGAAGGACGCCGATCTGGCGGGCTGGATACGGTCCACGAGATCGGTCGTACGGTCGGAGATCCGGGACATCACGAGCCCGCCGATCACCAGACAGCCGCAGACCACCACGATGAATCCGCCGAGGATGAGATGGACCCAGTTCTGCACCGACAGCCGTGCGGCGAAGCCGCTGGGAGCCGGTTTCCTCCTCGCGTGACCGCTCGTCGCGCTATCGCTCATCGGATTCCGCTCCCCAGCCCAGATGCAGCACGGCCACATCGTCCGCGAGGCCGCCGTAGGGCGCGGCCCCCTCGGTGGCTCCCGCCACCAAGGCGTCGACGAACGCGCGGGCCGGCAGGTGCCCGTTGGCCCGTGCCATCGCGAGCAGCCCTTCCTCCCCGAGGCGGCTGTCCGGTCCGTCGCGTCCCTCGAAGAGCCCGTCCGTGAAGAGCACGAGACCCGCACCGGGCGTCAGCGGGATGTCGACCGTCGGCCACCGGCCGGTCCCGGGCAGCAGCCCGAGCGCCATGCCGCCCTCGGGCTCCACCCAGGTCACGTCCGTGCCCTGGCGCAGCAGCAGGCCGGGGTGACCGGCCCGCAGGACCTGGGCGTGCCGCTGCCCGGGCGGGAACGCCAGCGAGGTGACGGTGGCGAACACATGCGAGTCCGAGCGCTCGGCGACCAGGATCTCCTCCAGCAGGGCTATCTGCTCGGGGTGGGGCGTACCGCACAGCACCGCGGTACGCCAGGCCACCCGCAGACACACGCCGAGCGCGGCCTCGGCGGCGCCGTGCCCGGAGACATCGCCGATCACCGCGTGCACCGTGCCGTCCGAGGTCTGTACGACGTCGTAGAAGTCACCGCTCAGCAGCCCGTGGACCCGCCCCGGCTCATAACGGGCGCGCGCCCGGAAGCGATCGTCCCGCAACAGCGGGACGGGGAGCAGCCCGCGCTCCAGCCGGGCGTTCTCCTGGGCGGTCAGCCGGTTGGCACGCAGCGCGGCAGCGGCGCGTTCGACTTCCTTGCGCTGCAGGGCGTAGCGGATCGCACGCGCCAGCACCTCAGGGTCCAGAAGCCCCTTGACCAGGTAGTCCTGGGCGCCTCCGGCGACCGCGCGGAGCCCGGTGCCGGATTCCTCCAGTCCGGTGAGGACGACGATCGCGGCCTCGCTGTCGGACTCCAGGATCTGCCGCACGGCGTCCAGGCCGTGGACGTCGGGAAGGTGCAGATCGAGGAGCACGCACACCGGGATGGTGGACGCGTGCAGGAAGGCGCGCGCCTCGGCCAGGGTCTTGCACCAGGTGAGGGCGGAGTCCAGCTCGCTGTCGGTGAGCATCTCCTCGACGAGCAGGGCGTCACCCGCGTCGTCCTCCACGAGCAGGATCGACGCGTTCAGATTCCACAGCGGCGCCTCGGCGGGTGGCGCGGCCCCGACCTGCTGGGAGGGAATTCCGGCTATGCCCACAGGACTCGGCGATGTGCCCACGGGCGACTCGGTCAACCCCCCACCCCCTCGTGCGACGGCGCGGTTGATCCGGCCTGACCGTCAGGAAGCATAGGCGAGCGACGGGCCAAGCAGGCTCACGCCTCGACGCTCATCCCCTTACGCAGCTGCTGGACGATCCTGCTGAGCAGCCGCGACACATGCATCTGGGACACGCCCAGCTCCTCGCCGATCTGCGACTGCGTCATCTCCGCCCCGAACCGCATCTGCACGATCCGGCGCTCCCGGTCGTCGAGCCGGTCCAGCAGCGGGGCCAGGGTGTGCAGGTTCTCGACGGTCTCCATGGCCGGATCCGTCTCACCGAGGACATCGGCGTACGCCCGCTGCTCCTGGCCGGATTCACTGTCCGCGGAGGGGGTGTCGAGCGAACCGGCGGAGTAGCCGTTGGCGGCCACGAGCCCCTCGATGATCTCCTCCTCGGGAAGGTCGAGGTGGGCGGCCAGTTCCTTGACGGTGGGGTCGCGGTCGAGCTCGGCGGAGAGCTGCTCCTTCGCCTTGGCGAGGTCCACCCGCAGCTCCTGGAGCCGCCGCGGCACGTGCACCGACCAGGTGGTGTCGCGGAAGAACCGCTTGATCTCCCCGACGATGTAGGGCACGGCGAAGGTGGCGAACTCCACCTCGCGGGACAGGTCGAACCGGTCGATCGCCTTGATCAGGCCGATCGTGCCGACCTGGATGATGTCCTCGGTGTCGTCGCCGCCGCGGTTGCGGAACCGGGACGCGGCGAAGCGCACCAGCGAGAGGTTCATCTCGATCAGGGTGTTGCGCGCGTACTGGTGCTCGGGAGTGCCCTCCTCCAGGACCTGGAGCCGGTCGAAGAACATCTTCGACAGGGCCCGTGCGTCCTGCGGGGCGATCTTTCCGGCGTCCTCGACCCAGGGCAGCTCTCCGGTGACGTCCGCCGTCCGCGCACCGGTCCGGTCGTCGCTCGGCGGCGCCGTCGTTCCGGTGGCTCGCACTGACATCGCTGTCATGGTGTCGCCCTCCCTGCTGCCCAATGTGTCGGACGGTCGCCTGCCCGGTCCCCGCGAAGTCATGCGTCCTTGTTCCGTTTCTCTCCCCGTTTCTCTCCCCGCGCCGCAGTCCCGCGGTCCCTTCCGCGCCTTCTCCGCCGGGGACCGCTCGTACACCGCTCGAACGGAGCAGTGGCCCGCGCATGGCAAACTTGGGCGGGGTGTTTCGGCCTGCGGTGATCCATGATCCGCGGCGAGAAGATGACAGAGGAACGGCAATGACGGTGACAGAGGACAGCCCGGAGCTCGCTCCCGGAATCGAGGAGTTCGGTCCCGGTATCGACCCGGAGCGGCTGGCCGTCTGCCTGGGCGTGCTCGACGAACTCGACCGGATCGAGGTGGACCATCCGGACGCCGTCGCCGTCCGCCGGGCCACCGCCGGGATCTACCGCACCGTGAAGCAGCGCCGCCGCCAGGAGCGCCGCGCCGCGAAGACCGCCCACGACCGGGCGGTCACCGAGGCCACGGCGACCGGCTCGGCCGAGCGCATCGACGACGAGACGCAGGGCGTGCTGCCCTCCTCCTCCGCCCAGGCCGAGATCGCGGGCATCCTCCAGCGGCCCCGGTCCTGCTACATCTGCAAGACGCGGTACGTCGAGGTCGACGCGTTCTACCACCAGCTCTGCCAGTCCTGCGCCAAGGAGAACCGCTCCCGCCGCGATGCCCGTACCGACCTGACCGGACGCCGGGCGCTGCTCACCGGCGGCCGGGCGAAGATCGGCATGTACATCGCGCTGCGGCTGCTGCGCGACGGCGCGCACACCACCATCACCACCCGCTTCCCCAACGACGCGATCCGCCGCTTCAAGGCGATGGAGGACAGCGACGAGTGGATCCCCCGGCTGAAGATCGTCGGCATCGACCTCCGCGACCCGGCCCAGGTCGTCGCCCTGGCCGACTCCGTCGCCGCCGAGGGCCCGCTCGACATCCTGATCAACAACGCCGCTCAGACGGTCCGCCGCTCCCCGGGGGCCTACAGCGAGCTGGCCAACGCCGAGTCGGCCCCGCTGCCCGCGGGCGAACTGCCCGCCTCCGAGGTCATCGGGACCTTCGGCAGCGGCACGGTCGACCGGGTCGCCGCCCTGCCCGCCGCCCGCAAGGAGAGCCTGAGCGCCCAGGACGTCACGGACCTCGCCCTGGTCAGCGGATCCGCCTCGCCAGCCCGGATCGCCGCAGGCACCGCGATCGACGCGGGCGGCCTCGTCCCGGACCTGCACGACAGCAACAGCTGGATCCAGACGGTCGAGGAGGTCGAGCCGATCGAGCTCCTCGAAGTCCAGCTCTGCAACTCCACCGCGCCGTTCATCCTGATCAGCCGGCTGCGCCCGGCGATGGCCGCCACCGCCGCGACCCACGCGTACGTCGTCAACGTCTCGGCGATGGAGGGCGTCTTCAGCCGCGGCTACAAGGGCGCCGGCCACCCGCACACCAACATGGCCAAGGCCGCGCTCAACATGCTGACGCGCACCAGTGCCCAGGAGATGTTCGAGAAGGACGGCATCCTGATGACGGCCGTGGACACCGGCTGGATCACGGACGAGCGCCCGCACCCGGACAAGATGCGCCTCGCCGAGGAGGGCTTCCACGCGCCCCTCGACCTGGTCGACGGCGCCGCCCGGGTCTACGACCCGATCGTGCGCGGTGAGGACGGAGAGGCCCTCTACGGCTGCTTCCTCAAGGACTACGCCCCCGCGAACTGGTAACCCGAACGGCCCAACCGGCCGGTCGGCCTCCGTGCGGCGGCCCGAAACCCGGCCCAGGATGTTTCCTGGGCCGGGTTTTTGCGTACCTGGTGGCCGAAAGTGACCTACCGCACACATTCTATCGAGCGCAGTGGCGCTCGTTTGGTTACGCTGAGGCGAACGGACGCCATCGAGGAGCCCACGAAGGTTCTTCGACCGTCCTGGGACATGGCCGGTAACCCGGCCGTTGTTCCGCCCCCAACCGGCGCCACCGCGACCGACATATCCCCATCCCTGCCCCGCGCGGGGCGGTCGCGCCCCGGCATCGCTGCCGGAGCGACGGCGACGCCCCGGGCGACGCGACCCGAAGGAGTGCGCGGTGACGACACCGGAACTGACCGAGCGCGAGATGCGCCCCGCCGAACGCAGCACGGGGCGGCCCGGCCGCCCCGAGAAGCTGCGGAACATCGAGGTCTGGGCCAGGTCCGCCCCGATCCGGCTCGCCGGATACGAGGACGACCTCGCCGAGCCGCACATCCTGCCCGGCGTCGACTGAGGCGTCGACCGACGGTTCAGCGCGTCCCGCGGCCCGACTCCCCGCCCTTCCGCTCCGGCGGCAGTGGCCGGGAGACGGGCCGCAGGAACTCCCGGACATAGGTGCGGTGCCACCAGCAACCGGTGGCCCGCAGCTCCCGGAGCCCGGTGAACCGGTAGTGGAACACCCGGGCGCGAACGTACCGGGGCGGTCCGTCGGGAAACGGATCGTGGCCGAGCAGCCGGAGCGTGTCCCGGTCGCCCTCCAGCAGCCGCTCGACGAACGGCCCGAACCAGGAGCGCGCGTACGCGGGGGAGAGCGCCGCGAACCACATCATCCAGTCGAGCCGCAGATGGTACGGGGCGAAGAGACGCGGCAGCCGGCGCGGATCGCCCGGCTTGCCGCGGAAGCCGTACTCCCGCCATTCGGCGCCCTCGTGCGCCACCGGATCGGCGCTGCCCTCCACCACGACCTCCAGCCGCGTGCGGCTGATGGAACCGAACGCCCCGTAGGTGTTGACCAGGTGCAGGGGATCGTAGGACCGGTTCATCGCCTGCCGTCGCGAGAGCAGATTGCGTGCCGGGCGGTAGCTGAGCACCAGCACCAGGGCGGTGGCCGCGATGACGACCACCTCGTACCAGAGCGGCGGCGCGGTCCGGGCCGGCGGTGGGCCGGTCAGCGGAGTCCAGTCGATCGCGGAGAGCGCCAGCGCGATGGTGAGCCAGTTCAGCCAGGCGAAGTTCCCCGACAGGACGAGCCAGAGCTGGGTGAGGACCATCAGGCCAGCGGCCACGCTCGCCACCGGCTGCGGGGTGAACAGCAGGAAGGGCACCAGCAGCTGGGTGACATGGTTGGCCGCGACCTCCACCCGGTGCACGGGCCTGGGCAGATGGTGGAAGAACCAGCTCAGCGGCCCCGGCATCGGCTGCGTCTCGTGGTGGAAGTCCAGGCACGTCAGATCGCGCCAGCACGCGTCCCCGCGCATCTTGATCAGCCCCGCGCCGAACTCCACCCGGAACAGCAGCCACCGCAGCAGCCACAGCACCAGCACCGGCGGGGCCGTGTCCCCGCTGCCGAGGAAGATCGCCAGGAATCCCGTCTCCAGCAGCAGTGACTCCCAGCCGAATCCGTACCAGACCTGCCCCACCTGGACGATCGACAGATACAGCGCCCACGGCAGCGCCCAGAGCAGCATGCCGCCCCACAGCGGTAGCGAGCCGTCGAGACCGGCGATCAGGGCCACGGAGACGGCACAGCCGCTCCAGGCGGCGGCGGAGAAGAAGCGGTCCGAGTAGTGCAGCCGGAAGAGCCCCGGAGCGACCCGCCAAGGCGTGCGCCGCAGCAACTCGGGGACGGGCAGCATGCCGCGCTCGCCGATCAGCGCCCGGAACTGGAGCGCGGCGGAGAGGAAGGCGACCAGATAGACCACGGCCAGAGCCCGCTGGAAGATCAGCCGGCTCAGCCAGTAGCCGTCCGCGGTGAACCACTCCATCCCTGCCAGTATCGGCCAGGAGTCAGCTCGCGGCGACGATACGGCGCAGCGTGCGGCCGAGCCTGCGCGCGTACCAGTGCTGCGCGCGCGGTACCAGCGGCCCGGCGAGCCGGGTGTACCAGGAGGCGGGGCGTGAGAACGCCAGCACCGTGAACCACACGGTCCCGTCGTCCGCGAGGTCCACCACGAAGCACTCCTCGCCGTGCTCCGGATGCCCGGCCCGGGTGCCGTAGCCGAAGCCGGTGCGTCCGTCCTCCCCGTACGCCGTCCAGACCACCTCGCAGGGAGCCGTGAAGCGCAGCGGTCCGAGCCCCAGGGAGATCTGGACGCTGCCGCCGGGCTCCGCGCGCCGGGCCGGGGCCTCCACCCGTGCGCCCGAGGCGCGGTGCATCCGCCACTCGGTGACCGCCGCGCCGGCGGCCGCGAAGTCGGCCCCGCCCCGGCCGATCCGGGTGCGGTGGTGGAGGTGGTGGTAGCCCCGGGGGAGCGGGCCGAGGCGGGTGGCGCCGACCTCCGGGTAGGTGAGGGTGCTCATGCGGTCCTGCCTTCGGTGCGGATGGGTGCTTGGGCTCGGATGCGCCGCCAGGCCAGCAGCGAGCAGAGCGCGAAACCCAGCGCGTTGCCCAGGCCATGGGTGGCGGCCATCCAGGTCAGGGTGGGGTGGGGCAGTCCGGTCGCCTCGCCGAGCGCCCAGCTCAGCGCGAGCAGCATCGTCGCCACGAGGACGGCGGCGGAGGTGAGCAGCAGGAGCCGGGTGGTCCGGTCCCGGCCGTCGGCGTGCCCCATGCGCCAGGTGAGCAGGCCGACCGTCCACATTCCGGCGGTGAGGACGACGGCCCCGACCAGCTCGGCCCAGTCGCCGACGAAATAGCCGGCGAGGACGAGGAGGGTGCCCAGCGGCACGCTCAGTGCCGCGAAGCGGCCCGCCGGGCTGTCGGCGACCCGGCAGACCAGGCCCGCGATCAGGGCGGCGGCGAATCCGGCGAAGTGGAAGTGCGGCACGGTGAGCGCGAGGATGCCGAGGTCGAATCCGAACAGTTCGTGTCCCGCACGCTCGGCGACCAGGGCGGTCGCGGCGACGGCCGGGGTGACCAGTGCGGTGAGCAGGGCGATCCCGGCGTGGTCGAGGCCCTTGCCGCGGACCGCCCGGCGCGGTGCGTGCAGGGCGAGCAGGCCGGCGCCCAGCGCGTAACAGCAGGCGAGCACCGTGGCCGTGGTGCCGCGCGGCAGCCAGAGGGCGACCGCGCCCGGTACGGCGAAGAGCGGCCAGAGCCGGCGGATCAGGGCCGGCTCCCGCAACTCGGTCAGCCGCAGCCCCGCCGGCACGACGACGAGCATGCCCAGCATCACGATGGCGTTGACCAGTGCGGACACGATTCCCCCCTGCTTTGAACGTGTTCAAGTTCCAGGAGTGAGAGTAGTGGGTTTATTGAACGCGTTCAATACCGGGGTGCCGGCCGGTCGTCCGCTTGCGGGTCCGTGCCCGGTGCGGCACAGATGGTGACACCCACTCCGTTCCACAGGGACAGGCAGGAGAGCTCTGTGCGCTCACCCAGAGGTTTCCGGCGGACCGCGCTCGCCGTGCTGTCCGCCGGGGTGCTGCTCGCCGTCGCCGGATGCGGTGGCGGCGGAGACCGGACCGCGAAGGGCACCACGGGCACCGCTGAGGCCAAGGACGTCCTCCTCCAGTCGCTCGCGTCCCCCGGCCCCGGACCGTTCACCGCGTCCACGGCGCGGGTGACGGCCCCCGTGTCCCCCACCGGCACGCCGGACGCCGAGCCGACCTCCGCCACCCGGACGGTCCATCCGGTCTCCGGAGCGGTCCCGGGGCTCTACGGCGGCACCTGGTCGGTCGCCGCCTGTGATGTCGAGCGGCAGGTCACCCTCCTGGCCGACAGCGAGGACAAGGCGCGCGCCTTCGCCGGCGCGGCCGGTATCGAGGCCGTGCAGATCCCGGGTTACCTGAAGTCCCTCACCCCGGTCGTCCTGCGCGCCGACGCACAGGTCACCAACCATGGCTACAGCGCCGGCTCGGCCACCGCCTTCCAGGCCGTGCTCCAGGCGGGTACCGCCGTCCTGGTCGACAGTCGGGGAATGCCCCGCGTCCGCTGCGCCTGCGGAAACCCGCTGGGCCCGCCCGTGGTCACCGACGGGAAGGTCGCCCACCGCGGTGAGCGCTGGCCGGGCTACGACCCCGCGCGCATCGTGGCCGTCGAGCCCGGCGTCAAGGCGGCCACCAGTCTGATCATCGTGAACGCCGACGACAACACCTGGATCGAGCGGGTCATGGGCGACAGCGGCGGGCGCGACCGCGCGCCGGACGACCAGCCGCCGTTCGAACCCGACGCCGACCTGCTCTTCCCGTCGCCGGGGCGTCCCACCGAGTCCGCGCCCCCGGACTCCCCGCCGTCCGACCCGGCGCCCTCCGAGCCGGCATCCTCCGAGCCGGACGGGCCGACGGACCCCGGTCCGGGGGAGTCTTCCGGCGACTTCGGCGACCCGCCGCCCGAGGAGCCGTGGGAGTACGAGGAGGAGGGCTACTCGGACGTCGCGCCGGAGCCGACCCAGGTCTTCCCCGCGGAGCCGGACGAGCTCACCGGGCCCGACGGGCCGATGGAGCCCGTCGAGCCCATGGAGCCTGCCGAGCCGATGGAAGCGGGCGTCGGTGACGTGTTCGCCGGGTGATCCGGCCGGCGTGAATCGGTGGAGAAAGCGGACAAGAGGAATCAGACAAATGGTGGCAGAGTGGCCCACATGGATGATCGGGTAGCGGGTGCCCTGTCACTCCCCGACGACTGGCCCGCCCACCCGGACCTCAGCCTCGCCCTGAACCGAATGGGCAGCTTCGACTGGGATCTTGACACCGGCCTCATGCACATGGACCAGCCCGCCCTCGCCGTGTTCGACCTGACCGCGGACGAGTACGACGGCCAGCCGGCCTCGCTGGCGCCGCGCGTGCCGACGGACGAGGCCCAGCGCTTGGACGGGATGGTCTCGCACGCCCTCAAGAGCGGCCGCACCAACTACGGCGCGTACTTCCGCATCCAGCGGCGCGACGGCACCCTGCGCTGGACCCACACCCAGGGCTTCGTCCGCCGCGACGGGACCGGCCGCCCGCGCCGCATCATCGGGATCGTCCGCGACGCCACCCAGGAACTGGCCGACTCCACCGCCCGGCGCGAGCTGGACGAGGAGCGCAGCCAGCGCACCAGCCTGGTCGAGGGCACCACCGCCGCCCTGGCCCACGCCCGTACCGTCAAGGACGTCATCGCCGTCCTCAAGAACTCCCAGGGGCTCGCCCACCTCGGAGCCACCAGCCTCGTCGTGGGCCTGCTGGAGTCCGGCCGCATCCACCTCGTGGCCGACGGCCCCGAAGGCGCGTACGTCCCCGGCACCCGGTACACCCGGGTGGACGAGCAGTACCCGATGAGCGAAGTGGTCCGCACGCTGGCCCCCCGCTTCATCGAGTCCGCCGACGACTTCGCCGCCTCCTACCCGATCCTGTGGCCCGACATCAGTCACCTCGGGATCACCTCCGCCGCCTACATGCCGCTGATCGCCCAGGCCCGCCCGATCGGCGCACTCGGCCTCCTCTACCGGGACAAGGCCGGCTTCACCGCCGACGAACGCAATCTGCTGATGGCGCTAGGCACCTCGATCGCCCAGAGTCTCCAGCGCGCGATGCTCTACGAGCAGGAGCACGACCTCGCCGAGGGGCTCCAGCAGGCGATGCTGCCGCGCCGGATCCCGGCCGTGCCCGGGGCGCAGGTCGCCGTCCGCTACCGCTCGGCCCGCCTCGGCCGGGACATCGGCGGTGACTGGTACGACCTGATCCCGCTGCCCGGCGGCCGGGTCGGCGCCGTCATCGGGGACGTCCAGGGGCACGACACCCATGCCGCCGCCGTCATGGGACAGCTCAGGATCGTCCTGCGCGCGTACGCCGCCGAGGGGCACAGTCCCGCCACGGTCATGGCGCGCGCCTCCGTCTTCCTCCACGAACTGGACACCGACCGCTTCGCCACCTGCACCTACGCCGAGGTCGACCTCACCACCGGCGTCGTCCAGGTGGTCCGCGCCGGGCACGTCGACCCGCTGGTCCGGGACGTGGACGGGAGCTGCCGCAGGATGCCGTCCGAGGGCGGCCTGCCGCTCGGCCTCTCGGCGGAGTTCGGCCAGCTGGAGTACCCGGTCGGCACGGTCGAGCTGGACCCCGGCCAGACGATGATCCTTTTCACCGACGGCCTCGTCGAGCTGCCGGGATCCGACCTCGACGAAGGCATGCAGCTGCTCACCACACTCGTCACCAACGGCCCCCACGACCTGCAGAAACTGGCCGACCAGCTCTGCGACGCCGTCGACGGGCGCGGCGGCCAGGACGATGTCGCGGTCCTGCTGCTGCGCCGCCGGGCCGCGCACGCCCCGCAGCCGGGCGGCCGGCTCCAGCAGCACGTCGCGCAGAACGACCCCGAGGCGCTGAGTTCGTCCCGGCACATGATCCGGGCCGCGGTCCGGGCCTGGGGGGCGAAGGACCGGGCCGACGAGATCGAGCTCGCGGCCGACGAACTGATCACCAACGCGCTCATGCACACCGACGGCGGCGCCGTCGTGACGATCCGGGTACTCGCCGGAACCGAGCGGCGCCTGCGCGTCGACGTCGAGGACCGCTCCAGTGCCCTGCCCCGGCGCCGCGACGCGGGGGAGTCCGGAGTGTCGGGGCGCGGCCTCATGCTGGTCGACCGGCTGGCCGACGTCTGGGGAGTGGAGTCCCGGGGCAGCGGCAAATGCGTGTGGTGCGAGTTCCTCATCCCGGCGAGGTGACCCCGGCCCGCTGATCTCGCCGCGATGGTGTAACAGTACGTAACAAGCAGGTGCTTGACCGTGACCCACCGCAGCGATTGACTGCGGGGCACCGGCCGCACCTCGGCCCTGCCGCCTTCGACGACATGAGGTCCCCGTTGGGTACCGAGCTTCTCGCCCCGCTCGATCTTGCTTTCTGGCACCTCGAATCGGACGCCCATCCGATGCACCTGGGCGCGCTCGCCGTCTTCGCCCCGACGCCCGGCACCGGTCCGGACCGCATCCTCGACCTGCTCGGGACCCGCGCCGCCGCGATCCCCCGGCTGCGCATGTGCGTGCGGGACGTCCTGCTGCCGGTCGGCGGCAAGGCCTGGACGGTGGACAAGGACTTCGATGTGCACCGGCACGTCAGCTACGTCGTCGTGGACGACGGCGACTTCATGGCCGAGGCCACCCGGCTGGCCGGCGAACTGATGGAGCGGCCGCTCGGGCGCGGGCTGCCGCCCTGGCGGATGTACCTCATCGGCGGTGCGGCCGGCGGGCCCTTCGCCGTCCTGGTCAAGCTGCACCACGCCCTGGCCGACGGGATGCGGGCGGTCGCTATCGGGGCCGGAATCTTCGACGAGATCGCCGCCGTCACCAGCGCCCGCGCCGCTGCCCGGGGCCGCCCCGCCGTCGCGCCCCGCTCCTGGCTGCCCGACCCCCGTGAGATGGCGGGCATGGCGCTGGGGCGGATCGGCGAGGTCGGCCGGGCGCTCGGCGTGGGGGCCTCCGTCGTCCGTGCCGGCCGCCTCGATCTGCGCGGCACGACCGCCTTCACCGCGCCCTCCAGCGGCACCCGGCGCCTGGCCACCGCCGAACTCGACGCCGGGGACCTCCAGCGGATCCGGCGGGCCGAGGGCGGCACCGCCAACGACATCCTCCTCGCCGTCGTCGCCGGGGCCCTGCGCCGCTGGATGGCCGGGCGCGGCGAACCGCTGCCGGCCGCCGACCCGCGCGCGCTGGTTCCCGTCTCCCGGCGCGGGCCCGGCGGGGCCGCCGTCACCGGCAACCGGCTCTCCGCCTATCTGCTCGGCCTGCCGGTCTCCGCGGCCGACCCGCGCGAGCGGCTCCGGGCGGTCCGGAGCGCGATGGACCGCAACAAGGCGGCGGGCCCCCTGAAGGGTGCCGGAGCCGTCGCCGTGCTGGCCGACCAACTGCCGCCGCTGGCCCACCGGTTCGGTGCACCGCTGGCAGCCAACGCCGCCCGCATGCTGTTCGACGTGCTGGTCACCAGCGTGCCGCTGCCGCGCTCCGCGCTCTCGCTGGGCGGCTGCCCGCTGACCGCCCTCTACCCCATGGCGCCGCTGGCCCGGGGCCAGTCCCTGGCGGTCGCCCTCACCACCTACGGCGGGCGGGTGCACGTGGGTCTGGTGGCCGACGGCAAGGCACTGCCCGACCTGGACCGGCTCGCCGCGGCGGTCGCGGAGGAGTTCACGGAGCTGTACGCCGTCATCACCGGCACGGACCGCGCACCGGCGTCCTGACAGGCAGCGGCCCACCGGCTGCGGCAGGCTGGAACCATGCCCGAACTGCCGGAAGTCGAAGCCCTGCGGGTCTTCCTCGACGACCATCTGGTCGGCAAGGAGGTCGCCCGTGTCCTCCCGCTGGCGATCAGCGTCCTGAAGACGTACGACCCGCCGCTCACCGCCCTGGAAGGCGCGACCGTCACCTCGGTGGCCCGGCACGGCAAGTTCCTCGACATCGGGGCGGGCGGGCTCCACCTGTGCACCCACCTCGCACGGGCCGGCTGGCTCCGCTGGAAGGACTCCTTCCCCGCCGCCTCGCCCCGCCCCGGCAAGGGACCCCTCGCCCTGCGCCTAGTGACCGCGGACGGCGACGGCTTCGACCTGACCGAGACGGGCACCAGGAAGCGCCTCTCCGTCCACCTCGTCCACGACCCCCCGGACGTTCCCGGCATCGCCCGCCTCGGCCCGGACCCGCTCGCCGACGCCTTCGACCACGACGCGTTCGCCGCGCTGCTCGCCGGGGAGCGCCGCCAGATCAAGGGCGCGCTGCGCGACCAGTCGCTCATCGCGGGCATCGGCAACGCCTACAGCGACGAGATCCTGCACGTCGCGAAGATGTCCCCGTTCAAACGGACCGCCGACCTCGGCGAGGACGACGTGACCCGCCTGTACACCGCGCTGCGCACCACGCTCAAGGACGCCGTGGCCCGCTCCAGCGGGGTGGAGGCGGGGAAGCTCAAGGCCGAGAAGAAGAGCGGGATGCGAGTCCACGGACGTACCGGAGAGGCCTGTCCGGTCTGCGGGGACACCGTCCTGGATGTCTCGTTCAGCGACTCCTCGCTGCAGTACTGCCCGACCTGCCAGACCGGCGGCAGACCACTGGCCGACCGGAGGCTCTCGAAGTTCCTGAAGTGAGCACTGCAGCCGGGCCCCGCCGCTCACCGCGTCACCGTCACCAGCCGCCGCCCGTCCGCCGTCCGCACCTCGAAGTGGTCGATGCCCTCCGGCCGCGGCGCCGCCCCGCCCGACACCTCCACCAGACCGCCACCCGCTCCTTCGGCGGACCAGCTGCCCACCGTCTCCTCGCTGCCGCCCCGGCCCACCGCGACCAGCGTGCGGTCCCCCTCCACCGGAACCCGCGCCACCTCCAGCGCCACCGCCGACCCCCACGCGTGCCCCGCCGCCGGCACCACCGCGGCCACCCCGGACGTCCCGTCGCTCCCGGCCCACCGCTGTGCCCCGGGCCCGTCCGCCGGACCGCCCGCCGACCGGAC
>NZ_NEUE01000230.1 GCF_002910905.1 Streptomyces sp. SM11
CGCCCCGAAGCCGACACCGAGCCCGCCGGCCTCTCCCGAGCCGCCGCCGAAGCCCGCGTCCCCGGCGCCGAGCCCGCCGCCGTCCCCGAAGCCGACACCGCCGCCGAAACCCACGCCGCCCCCGCCCGCCCCGGAGGTGTATCAGGTCAGCGAGCTGGCGTACTCCGTGTTCGGCGACCACACCGAGCCGGAGGTGGCGATGGGGCAGAGCAGTTGGGTCTGGCAGCGTTCGAACGTGTCGATCGCCTCCGCCCGTTACGCGCACGGGGTGACCGTCCACGCCCGCTCCTCGGTGACCATCCAGCTGAACCGGCCGTGCACGCGCTACGAGGCCATGGTCGGGGTGGACGACCTGACGCTCGGGCTCGGCGCGGTGCGCTTCTCCGTCTTCAACGGGGACGGGGCCCGGCTGTGGCGCTCCCCGGTGGTGAAGGGCGGCGAGCCCGCCGTCCCCGTGAGCGTGAACATCGCCGGCCAGTCCTCGATCCGCCTCGTGGTGGAGCCGGAGACGCCGTTCGGCGCGGTGGCCCTGGCCGACTGGGCGGAATCCCGGATCAGCTGCGCCTGAGTTCCCGGTCCCGAGGCTCCCGGTCCTCGGCCCCTCGGTCCTGAGGCTCCAGGTCAGGGATATCGCCCCGGGTCCCGACGTCTCCTTCCGGTCAGCGTTGGAGCGTGCGCCGTGCGGGGATCACTCCGCCCGCGACCGCGCGCTGGCGCGGAGCTGCCGTACCCGTCCAGCAGGTGCCGCGACGGGTCACCAGGCGGCGCAGCCACAGTTCGGTGGAGGCCAGGTCCGCCAGGCCGTCCAGCGGCAGCGGCTCGCCCTCGGAGGCGGCACGCAGGGCCTTGCGGACCACGCGGGCCTCGACCAGGCCGGCGTCGGCCAGCAGCGGGGCGTCGAACAGGGCCATCAGGTCGGGCAGCGCGGTACGCAGGCCGATCCGGGTGACGGCGGTCGAGGTGGCCTGGGAGGGCGCGCCCCAGCCGGGCGGCAGATCGTGGATGCCCGCCCCTCCGAGCACCCGGCGCAGGATCGCGGCCCGTGCGCCGGGCTGGACGCGGAGCGACTCGGGCAGCGCGCGGGCCGCCCTGACGACCTGGTTGTCGAGGAACGGGGCGTGCAGGCGCTGGCTGCGGATCTCCGCGGCCTGTTCCAGGATCCGGTGGTCGGCGGCCCCCCGGGCGAGGGCGGCGCGGGCCCGGGCCTCCCCCGGGCGCTGCACGGAGGTGGGCCGGATCGCCGCCGCCTGGAGGCGAACCGATACTTCGGCCAGCGCCTCCCCCGTCAGCCAGCGCGCCGCGGGTCCCGGGCGCGACCAGGCGAGGGCGGCGAGCGAGGCGTCGGCGGGGGTCGCGAGGTCGGGGGCGTAGCGGTTGGCGTCGGGGAGGAGCCCGGCGGCGGACTCCAGGCCGGTGCGGTACGACGTACGGGCCAGGCGGCGGGCGGCGCGGTAGACCGTCAGCGGGACGAACAGGGAGTGCGCCGTGGGGCCTTCGGCCTTGGTGAGGGCGGCGACGGGACGCAGGAGGTGGCGTCTGCGCCGGTCCATCAGGAGGTCGGCGAGGCGGGCCGGGTGCGCGTCCAGGACCTGCCGGGCCCCGTGCCCGACGAGGTGGTCGGCGCTGCCCGCGGCGAGCCGGCGGCGGTGGCGTTCGGCGAGGACGAGGGAGGGGGCCGGTTCGTCGGTGAGCGCGCCGGTCTCCAACGCTGCGTACGGCAGGGCCTCCTCGCCGACCGCCACGACCACGTGGTGCAGGCGCGGGTTGGCGGCGATGGCGTGGGCCCGCTCCAACTCGTCCTCGTTGCCGCGGGTGGTGAGGTCGTTGAAGGTGACGGCGAGCAGCCGCTCGCCGGCGCCGGTGCCGTGGCCGAGGAGGGTGCCGGGCAGTCCGGGCAGTCCGGAGGCGAGCAGGGCGAGGGTGGCGGAGGCGCTGCCTCCGGAGAGGTCGGCGCCGATGCCCGCCACGGGGCCGCCCCGGGCCGCGCGCCGGTCGGCGGGGCCCATACCGGGGACGGGTCCCGGGTCCGGCGGTGGGCTCTCCGGCGCGTGGCGCGGGGCCGTGAGCCGGGCGCGTACGGCTTCGACGAGCGCGTCCCGTACGCCCTCCACCGCGTGCACCGGGTCGGTCTGGGGTGCGGCGACTGCCAGCGAGGCGACGGCTTCGTAACCGGTGATCTCCCGCGAGCCCTCCCGCAGGATGAGCGCGTGGCCCGGCGGGACCCGCTTCACTCCGGCGTAGGGCGTGCCGTGGCCGAGGGCCTCGGGAGTCTCCGGGCAGGCGAGCAGGGCGGCGAGGTGCCCGATGTCGAGCTGGGCCTCGATGAGGTCGGCGAGCGGCAGGGCGGCGGTGGCGTAGGCGGTGCCGTTGGCCCAGGGGGTGTGGAAGACGGGCCGGGCTCCGGCCAGGTCGCCGGCGACGGTGTTGCGGCGGCCGATCTGCACGACGGCGGTGTAACTGCCGGGCCAGGCGGTGAGATGGCGCATCGCGCCGCCGCGCGCGGCGAGCAGTCCCACGCGCAACTGCTCGTCGGTGGCCCCGCAGCAGCCGAGGACCGCCAGGCGGGCGGTGGGCGCGCCTTCGGGGGTCGCGACGCCGATGACACGGATCTCGTCGGGGCGCCAGTCGCCGACCGCCCACAGCGGATCCGGGTCTCCCCAGAGGAGCTGGGAGCCCACGGGGTGAACCGTGCGCCCCTCTCCGCCGTTTCCGACGGCGCCGACGGTGCCGAAGCTCGCGGCGATACTGCTCCATCCCACCAACCAACGCATCGCCGCCTCCACAGGCTGTGGACAAACGGCGCACTTGACGAGTGAAACGCCGCTGCGGGACATGCTGCCACGACAATGCCGCAGGAGAGGGGGTACGGGCAGCGCACGCCGGAAGAGCATGCGCCCCTGGCAAAGGCCCGACGCGACCTTCACCGCAACAACAGCAACAGAACTACGGGTTCCGGAAGTTACGGAGGCCGGGCCGTACGGTCTCCGCGCCGCCCCGGCCCGCCCCCACGGAAGGGGAGGGGCCGGCGCCGCCCGGAAACAGCGCTGATATCCGGCCATAGTCGGACCGTTGGCCAGACCCTCACCGGACCGTCGCTATTCGGCCATTCTCTCGAAGCGCCACCACGCGCGCACACCGTGTCGCGTCCCCCTGGCGAGCCCTTCCACGCACAGTCCGGGAGGTGGGCCTCACCTCCCGGACCGGTCCACCGCTCGCGGGGAATGGAGCGGCGGTTTCCCCCAGCCCACCGAGTCCAGTACAGCGGGCCGACCCACGCGGTACCCAGACAAGCGTTCCGGCGATCGCCGGGCCAGAGCGCACGGCCGGGCGCACGGCCACACACCGGGAGCACGCCGCACCCCGGCCCGCGCACCGACGCCCCGGGCGGACCGGACCGCCCGCACGGACAACAATCCCGCCATCCGGACGTCTACCCCTTAACGGTAGGGAAAGGGAGAACTACGCTGTGTTTACTGGTGTTCTCAGCAGGGGGGCATATTCCTCGGGGCTCAGCCACATGCGTGTGCAGGCGGAGTACGAGGGTTCGAACCTGGGGAGCATCGGTACGAATGCCGCGCGCCGTCCTCGGTGACGCGGCGGCTGTCTGTGTGTCGAGGGGTGGCGCATGTCCAGGGAGCAACGCGGGCCGAACGAGAAGCTCGGCACGGTTCTCGCCCTCGCGGGAATCAGTAACGCCGGGCTCGCCCGGCGGGTCAACGACCTCGGAGCACAGCGCGGTCTGACACTTCGCTACGACAAGACCTCGGTGGCCCGGTGGGTCGCCAAGGGGATGGTGCCGCAGGGCGCGGCGCCCCATCTCATCGCGGCGGCGATCGGGGCCAAGCTCGGCCGGCCGGTCCCGCTGCACGAGATCGGGCTCGCCGACGCGGACCCGGCCCCGGAGGTCGGCCTCGCCTTCCCCCGGGACGTGGGCGAGGCGGTCCGGTCGGCGACCGAGCTGTACCGGCTGGATCTGGCCGGGCGGCGGGGCGGCGGCGGGATCTGGCAGTCCCTGGCGGGATCGTTCTCGGTGAGCGCCTATGCGACGCCCGCCTCCCGCTGGCTGATAACCCCCGCTGATCCGTCGGTGGCCCGGGACCCGACGGCGGCACAGGCGGCGGTCCTCGGGGCACGCGGCGGCGGACCCGCCGGACCGTCCGGTCCGGTGGCCCGCGGCACGCAGGGCGCCCGGGGCGCACACTTCCTCCACACTCCCGGCGGCGCGGCCGGCTCCGTCCCCGTACAGCCCGGCCCGGAGGCCGCGGCGGACGCCTCACCGCTGCGGGTCGGCCACAGCGATGTGACGAAGCTGCGCGAGGCGGCGCAGGACGCCCGGCGGTGGGACTCGAAGTACGGCGGCGGCGACTGGCGCTCCTCCATGGTCCCCGAGTGTCTACGCGTCGACGCCGCACCACTGCTCCTCGGCTCGTACACCGACGAGGTCGGACGGGCCCTGTTCGGCGCGTCGGCCGAGCTGACCCGGCTGGCCGGCTGGATGGCCTTCGACACCGGGCAGCAGGAGGCCGCCCAGCGCTACTACATCCAGGCCCTGCGTCTGGCCCGGGCCGCCGCCGACGTCCCGCTCGGCGGCTATGTCCTCGCCTCGATGTCCCTCCAGGCGACCTACCGCGGCTTCGCCGACGAAGGCGTCGACCTCGCCCAGGCGGCCGTCGAGCGCAACCGCGGTCTCGCCACCGCCCGCACCATGAGCTTCTTCCGGCTGGTGGAGGCCCGTGCCCATGCGAAGGCCGGTGACGCACCGGCCGCGGGCGCCGCGCTCAAGGGCGCGGAGAGCTGGCTGGAGCGGTCCCGAGGGGGCGATGCCGACCCGCCCTGGCTCGGCTTCTACGGCTACGACCGGTTCGCCGCCGACGCCGCCGAGTGCTACCGGGACCTGAAGGCCCCCCTCCAGGTGCGGCGCTTCACCGAGCAGGCGCTGTCCCGGCCGACCGAGGAGTTCGTCCGCAGCCACGGGCTGCGGCTCGTCGTGTCCGCCGTCGCCGAGCTGGAGTCGGGCAATCTGGACGCGGCCTGCGCGGCGGGCACCCGGGCGGTGGAGGTCGCGGGCCGGATCTCCTCGGCCCGCACCACGGAGTACGTACGCGATCTGCTGCACCGCCTGGAGCCGTACGGGGACGAGCCCCGCGTCGCGGAGCTGCGGGAGCGGGCCCGCCCGCTGCTGGTCACCCCGGTCTGAGCCGGCGACGGAGAGCACGCGGAAGGAACACGGCGACGGGCCCGCCGGGCGAAGTGTGCGCCACGCCCTGCCCCGCTCAGGTTTGAGCCGGTTGTCAGTGGGTCAGTGCACTATCGGGGTGGGAGGTGGCGTGATGATGACGCACGCGGCGTACGACTGCGATGTGCTGGTGATCGGCGGCGGGATCGTCGGTCTGTCGACCGCGCATGCGATCACCCGGTCCGCCCCGGGCACCCGGGTGACGGTCCTGGAGAAGGAGCGCGGTCCCGCCCGCCATCAGACCGGCCACAACAGCGGCGTGATCCACAGCGGCATCTACTACCGCCCCGGTTCCCTCAAGGCCCGGTACGCGCTGCGCGGCTCCGCCGAGCTGGCGGACTTCTGCGGCGAGCACTCCATCGCCCACGCCACCACCGGCAAGCTGATCGTCGCCACCGAGCGCTCGGAGCTGCCCCGGCTGCACGGCCTGGTGCAGCGCGGCCGCGAGCACGGGCTGCCGGTGCGGGAGCTGGGCCCGGCGCAGATCGCGGAGTACGAGCCGGAGGTCCGGGGCCTGGCGGCGATCCGGGTCGGCACGACCGGCGTCTGCGACTTCACCGCCGTCGCCACCCGCTTCGCGACCGAGGTCACCGCGGCGGGCGGCATCGTGCGGTACGGCGCGGAGGTCACCGCGATAGACCGGCGCCCCTGGGGTGTCGCGGTGCGTACGGCGGACGGCCTGGTCGTCCGGGCCCGGACGCTGGTCAACTGCGCGGGTCTCCACTGCGACCGGGTGGCCCGCCTCGCCGGTGACGACCCGGGGGTACGGATCGTGCCGTTCCGGGGCGAGTACTACACGCTGGCCCGCCCCGAGCTGGTGCGCACTCTGGTCTACCCGGTGCCGGACCCGGCGTTCCCCTTCCTCGGCGTCCATCTCACCCGGGGCTTCGACGGCTCCGTCCACGTCGGTCCGAACGCGGTCCCCGCCCTGGCCCGCGAGGGATACACCTGGCCTCAGGTCCGCCCCGCCGAACTGCTGTCCACGCTGAGCTGGCCGGGCACCTGGCACATCGCCCGCCGGCACTGGCGGTACGGGGCGGGCGAGGTGCACCGCTCGCTGTCCCGGCCCGCCTTCACCCGGGCCGTCCGGCGGCTGCTGCCCGCCGTCACCGAGGAGGACCTGCGCCCGTCGCCCGCCGGGGTCCGGGCCCAGGCGGTGCTGAAGGACGGCACGCTGGTCGACGACTTCCTGATCCGCGAGGCCCCGCACACCGTGCATGTGCTCAACGCCCCGTCGCCCGCCGCGACGGCGTGCCTGCCCGTCGGACGCGAAGTGGCGCGGCGCGCGCTGCGCCGGGCTCGGGAGACGGGGTGGAAGCCGCCCGCCGTAGAATCCGGTCATTGTGTCTGAGCAGCCCCTGAACCCCACCCCCGCCACGGCCCCCGACGACGCCACGACCGTCGACACGCACGCCGACGCGGCCGCGACCGGCTCCACGGCGGCCGACGCGCTCGCCGACGCCACCGCCGATGCCACCGCCGGCGTCACGCCCGACGAAGCCGCCGCGCTGCGGGCCGCCTCCTTCGAGCGCGCTCGCCGGCTGCGCCAGGAACCCCGCTTCCCCGGCGGTCCCGCGGCGGACCCCGCCGGTTCGCACCACGAGCGCCGGATCCGCAGCTTCCAGCCGCGCCGCAGCCGGGTCACGACCGGCCAGCAGGACGCCCTGGAGCGGCTGTGGCCGAAGTGGGGCCTGGACATCGACGGAAAGCGCGTCCTGGACCTGGCCGAGATGTTCGACGGCCTGCCCGTCGTTCTGGAGATCGGCTTCGGCATGGGCGAGGCCACCGCGCAGATGGCGGCCGACGACCCCGGCACCGGCATCCTCGCGGTCGACGTCCACACCCCCGGCCAGGGCAATCTGCTGGGCCTCGCGGACAGGGCGGGCTCGACCAACGTACGGGTGGCCAACGGCGACGCGATCATCCTGCTGCGCGAGATGCTGGCCCCCGGGTCGCTCGACGGCCTGCGGGTCTATTTCCCCGACCCGTGGCCCAAGGCCCGGCACCACAAGCGGCGGCTGATCCAGCCCGAGTTCCTGGACCTGGTGGCCCCGGTGCTGAAGCCAGGGGCGATCATCCACTGCGCGACCGACTGGGAGCCGTACGCCGAGCAGATGCTGGAGGTGCTCACCGCGCACCCCTGTTTCGAGAACACCGCGGCAGACGGCGGATACGCCCCGCGTCCCGCGTTCCGGCCGCTCACCCGCTTCGAGGGGCAGGGCCTGGACAAGGGGCACGTCGTCCACGACCTGCTGTTCGCCCGCGTCTGACCCACCACGCGCAGCCGCTTCCCGGCCGGATGCGCCGTCGCCGGGTGTCAGTGCCCCTCGTTAGGGTCGAGAGGTGTCCGACCCCTCCGTGCAGCATCAACAGACGCGGCCCGCCGTCCCGGTCCTCCACGAGCAGCGGCTCGACGAGGCCCTGGGCGCCGCGCCGGAGCGCGGCCAAGAGCGTTACCGGCCGCGCCGCGTGGGCATGGTGTGGCGCAGCAGGGTGTTCCGCGCCGGTGCCGTGATCGTGGCGCTCCTGCTGTGCGGGCTGGTGATCCTGGCCCTCGTCCGCGAACAGACCGGCCCGGAGGGGTTCCTCGTCGGCCTCGGCCTGGCGGTGCTCCCGGTGCCGCTCCTGATGGCGGCGTTCCGCTGGCTGGACCGGGTCGAGCCGGGCCCCTGGCGGAATCTGCTGTTCTCCTTCGCCTGGGGCGCGTGCGCCGCCGCGCTCGTCGCGATCATCGCCAACTCGTTCGCGACCCGTTGGATAGCCACCGCGACGGCCGACCCGGCGAGCGCCGACACCCTGGGGGCGACGGTGATCGCCCCGGTGGTCGAGGAGAGCGCGAAGGCGGCGGCCGTGCTGCTGATCTTCCTGTTCCGCAGGCGTGAGTTCAGCGGGGTGGTGGACGGCGTCGTCGTCACCGGATTCACCGCGACGGGCTTCGCGTTCACCGAGAACATCCTCTATCTGGGCAACGCCTTCGGCGAGGACCAGCAGCTGGGCAGCTCCGGGTTCGCCTCGGTGACGGCCGGGACGTTCTTCGTGCGGATCGTGATGTCGCCGTTCGCACACCCCCTGTTCACGGTCCTCACTGGCCTCGGCTTCGGCTTCGCGGCCGTCAGCGCCCGCCGCCACCGGGCCCGCAGGATCGCCCTGCCGCTGCTGGGACTGCTCCTGGCGATGGGGCTGCACGCCCTGTGGAACGGCTCGTCGGCCTTCGGCCCGTACGGCTTCTACGCGGTGTACGGGATCGTCATGGTCCCGGCGTTCGGCCTGGTGACCTGGCTGGCGATCTGGTCGCGCCAGCGGGAGCTGCGCACGCTGGCGGCCGAGCTGCCCGCGTATGCGGCGGCCGGCTGGCTCACCCCCGCCGAACCGTCGGCGCTCTCCTCCATGCGGGCCCGGGGCATGGCCCGCGACCTGGCCCGCCATTGGCAGCCGGACCGGACCCGGGGCCGGGCGGCGGCCCGCGCGGTCGCGGAGTACGAGTCGTTCGCGACGTCCCTGGCGGGACTGCGCCGCCGGGCCCGCCACGGCGCGGTGGGCCCGGACTTCGGCGCACGGGAGCGGGAGTTGCTGCACCACCTCTGGCAGCGCCGGGAGGTCGCGGCCCCGGCCCTCACCCACGCGGCCCGCCTCACGTGGCGCCCGGGCGCCCACCACTACCGCAGTTCCCCGATGCCGCCCGGGACCGGGACCGGAAACGGCTACGGCTACGGCTACGGCTACGGCTACGGGCACGGGCAGGTGTCCGTGCCCGGGGCCGGACACCGACAGACGTACGGGCAGGGATACGGGTACGGGTACGGGTACAGCGGTCCGGTCCCGCAGCCGGCCCCGTTCCCCTACCCGCCGCCCCAGCCGTACGGCGGCGCACCGCCGAACCACCGACGCCCACCGCGGTAGTGCCGGCGACGTACGGCAGGGAGCGGGCTCAGGCCGACGCCTCGGTGAGCAGGGCGAGTTCCCGGTCCGTCAGCCGCAGATCGGCGACCGCGACAAGTGCGGGGAGCTGCTCGACCGTACGGGCGGAGGCGATCGGGGCGGCGACGGTCGGCTGTGCGGCGAGCCAGGCGAGGGCGACCGTCGCGATCTCGGCGTTCCGTTCCCCGGCGACCTGGTCGAGGGCGGCCAGCACCCTGCGGCCCTGCTCCGACTCCAGGTGGCCGCCCGCCTTCGCGGCGCGGGCGCTCTCCACGGTGGCACCGGGGCGGTACTTGCCGGTGAGGAAGCCGGAGGCGAGCGCGTAGTACGGGACGGCGGCGAGGCCGGCGCGGGCCGCGGTGTCCTGGAGCTCGCCCTCGTAGGTGTCGCGGGAGACCAGGTTGTAGTGCGGCTGGAGCGCGACGTACCGGGCGAGGCCCTCGCGCTCGGAGAAGTCGAGGGAGGCCCGCAGCCGCTCCGGGCTGATGTTGGAGGCGGCGATGTGCCGCACCTTGCCGTCCGTCACCAGCTGGTCGAGGGCGGTGATGATCTCCTCGACCGGTACGGTCTCGTCGTCGAAGTGCGTGTAGTAGAGGTCGATGTGGTCGGTGCCGAGCCGGCGCAGCGAGGCCTCGGCCGCGCCCTTGATGGTGCCGGCGGAGAGGCCCCGGTGGTCGGGGTGGGCGCCGGCCTTGGTGGCGACGACGATGTCGGACCGGTTGCCGCGGGAGGCGAGCCACGTGCCGATGACGGTCTCCGACTCGCCGCCCTCGTTGCCCTCGGCCCAGGCGGAGTACGCGTCGGCGGTGTCGATGAAGTTGCCGCCGGCCGCGACGTACGCGTCCAGGACGGCGAAGGACTGCTCCTCGTCCGCCGTCCAGCCGAAGACGTTGCCGCCGAGGGCGAGGGGGAAGACCTGGAGGTCGGAGGTACCGAGAGTGCGCGCGGAAGTCATGTGAGGGTCCAACGGGCCGGGACCGGGGTGGTATTCCACCGCCCCGGTGGGACCGTACCGTCCCCGGACAGACCGGCAGCCCTGGCGTCGGGGGGTGTGCGTCAGGGCTGCCGGGGTTTCAGGGGTCGGCGACGAAGGACGTCAGCCGGGGGCCGGGGGGGCGGGGCTCAGACCTTCAGGCCCTTGCTGTTCAGCCAGGCCATCGGGTCCATCGCGGAACCGCCCGCGGTGTGGACCTCCAGGTGGAGGTGGACCCCGGTCACGTTGCCGCTGTCGCCCATGCGGCCGATGGTCTGGCCGGTGGTGACCTTCTGGCCGACGGAGACCTCGATCGAGGACTGGTGGGCGTACCAGATCTCCGTGCCGTCCTCCAGCTGGAGCACCGTGCGGTAGCCGTACGAACCGGAGTAGCCGGCCGACGTGATCGTGCCGCTGTGCACGGCCTTGAGCGGCGCACCGGCCGATCCGGCGAAGTCGAGACCGGTGTGCTGGCCCGAGGACCAGAGTGCGCCGGACTGACCGTAGGTCGAGGTGATCGTGTACGAGAAGGTGGGGAGGGAGAAGCTGGCGGCCAGCTTGGCGAGCCGCTCCTCCTCCTTCTTCTTCCGCTCCGCTTCCTCCGCCGCCTTCTTCTTCGCGGCGGCCTCGGCCTCGGCCTCGTCCTGCTGCTTCTTGGCCTCGGCGGCGGCGGCCTCGGCCGCGGCCTTCTCGGCGGCGGCCCTGGCCTCGGAGTCGGCGCCGGCCTGCTGCTGCTCGGCCTGCTGGAGGATCCGGGCGCGCAGGGCCTCGCCGGCGTCGGTGCCCTGCTCGGCCTCGGCGGTGGTGAGGCCGGCGGTGGTGAGCGGCGCGGACGCGGCGACCGGGACGGATTCCGCTTCGTCCGACATCAAGGACCCGACGCCGGGAAGGGACTTGGCGTCGGGGAGGTTGTCCGCGATGGAATCGGGAAGGGAGATGGAGACCGGCGCCTTGTCCTGCGCGGTGGCCATGCCGCCCGCACCGACGGCCGCTATGACGCCGACCCCGAGGACGGTGGAGCTACGGGCCAGACCACGCTGCTTGGCTACGCGGTGCCTGCCGCGCACGGGACGGATGGACTCCTCGGTGGGATTCCATTCCTCCAAGGACCGCTCCGCGCCACCGAAGGTGTCGGCACTGAAGGGTGACGGGGCCTCAGGGGCAGGCTTGTTGGACGCCACGTGGGCGCACTCCTTTCCTTCCTTCTCGCCTACCGGGTTAGCTGACGGGTTCGGAGCAGGAAGGTCTCCTACGGGCCCCTCCGTCTCTCACGAGACGCAGGCGTCCGATTCACCCCATGGAGGTGGTTCCCCGGTTTCCTTGCGGAATTCGGCGCTCGCGCGCGGCGCCGTCTCTGACGACGGCTGTGACGACCGCGCTGCGTTATCGAACGTTAATAGAAGCACGGGCCCTATTCCAAGCCGTTCCTGTTGATCATTAACGAACAGGACAGGGATGTACGGGTCACAAGCGGGCGGAATCGGGCGACTTGACCACGCCTCGGGCGCACCTCTTTTTCTGACAGTGTGTCAAATGTTATGCGGAGCGGTGCCCTTCGGTCACGCACGGTGTCAGTGCCCGGTGTCCTCGCCCCGGCCCACGATCTTCACCGTCGTCCGGCGCACGGGCTGCCCCTCCGCCGGGCGGCCGACCGCGAGCAGAGCCATGTCGTCCGTGGACCGCCCCCCGGTGTGCAGCCGTACGTCGTCGGTCAGCGCCGACAGCAGCTCCTCCGGCCCCGGGAAGATCCGGCCGCGCAGCCGGGCCGCCGGATCGTAGAAGACCCCGTTCGCGTCCCGGGCCTCCGACAGCCCGTCCGTGAAGGCGAGCAGGGTCGCCCCGGCGGGCATCGCCCACTCGTCGGCCCGGTCCGGCCACACCCCCAGGTCCATCCCCAGCGGCATCGCGGGCACCGAGGGCGCCAGCACCTCCAGGGCGCCGTCCGCGTGCAGCAGGATCGGCTCGGGGTGACCGCGGTTGACGAGACGCAGCGAGGTCGAACCGGGCGGGATCTCGGCCAGCACGGCGGTGATGAACCCTTCCATGGCGTCCAGTCCGTACCGCCGCGTCCCCTCCCGTGCCAACGCCCGTTCCAGCCGCTGCGCCACGCCCTCCAGCGAGAGCTCCTGCTCGGCGGCCTCCCGGAACGCTCCGATGATCACCGCCACCGCCTCGACCGCGTCCAGCCCCTTGCCGCGCACGTCGCCGACGACCAGGCGTACGCCGTACGGGGTGTCCGCGACGGCGAACAGGTCGCCGCCGACGAACTCGTCCGCCTGCGCCGCCTCGTACCGGGCGGCGACCTGGAGTCCGCCGATCCGCTCGGCCGGCGTCGGCAGCACGGCCCGCATGGCGGTCTCCGCGATGACCCGGGCCGAGGCCAGCTGCTCGTTGCTGCGCCGCACGACCCCGTTGATGACGAGGGCGAGCACCGAGGCGGTGAGCACGGTGATCATCTCGATGACGGGGACCACCTGGGTGGACGTCCCGTCCGAGAAGCGCATCGCGACGACGGAGAGGATCGCGGCGATGCCCGTGCGGACGGTCCGGGACAGCGAGAAGAACGGTGCGGCGATCAGCGGGGCCGCGACGAACAGGGGGACGGCGGTGAAGTTGGGTGGGGACAGTGAGTCGAACACCAGCCCACCGACGATCAGCAGGGCGGGCAGCATCCGGACGAACCGGCGTGACCCCCGGCTGCCGGGCGTCACGTTGCCCTCCGGAGACCCGAACACCGCACGGCCCACGGCGTCGATGCTCCCCGCCGTGCCGCTGCGCCGTCTCTCGGCCATCCCCACCTGTGCACTCCTGCCCGGTCCACCCACGGCTGCGGACGGTACCGCGCCCCGTCCAGGCTTCCCGGAGCCGCGCCGAGCGGCGACCGGGCATCGGCCGAATAGGGGGAAGCGGACGGAGGCCCGGCCTTCGGTGGTCAGTCGGAGAGCCGGTGTTCCGCGTAGACCGTCAGTGCGTCCCGTACGAAGGCGGCGGTGCCGTCCCCGTGGCGATCGTAGTTCTTTCCGAAGCGGGGATCGGCGACATACATCTCACCGAGCCCGATCACGTACGAACGGCTGGGCTCCTTGGCCGACGACAGCCACGCGCAGTGCCGCCGCGCGAGTTCCTGCGCCTCGGCCCCGTCGGCGGCGAGCCCGGCCTCTCCGACCCGCCCCCAGTCACGCGCGATGGCCTCGTGCTCGTCCTGGAACGCCCGCTTCTCCCGGTCCCCGAGCGAACGCCACCAGCGGTCGCCCTCCTCGTACGCGTCCCGGCCCCAGCGCTCGGTGACCTCCTGCTCGTGGGCGGTGTGGTCGAAGCCGTCGAACACTTCATCGGCCATGAGTTCCATCCCCTCCTGGGTCTTGTGGAGAGTGGTCCGCACCGAGGCGATCTGCCGCCCGATGCGCGCCTGCTCCTGTTCGAGCAGCCGCAGATGCGCCCGCAGCGCCACCTCCGTGTCCCGCTGCCCCGCGAGCACGTCCTTGATGGCGGGCAGCGAAAGACCGAGCTCCCGCAGCAGCAGGATGCGCTGCAGCCGGACGAGGGCGTCCTGGTCGTAGTAGCGGTAGCCGTTGCTCCCGATCCGGCTCGGCGTGAGGAGACCGAGGTCCCCGTAGTGCCGGAGCGTGCGGCTCGTGGTGCCGGCTCTTCTGGCGATTTCCTGAATGGACCACTCCATGCCGGAAACGCTAGATCTTTACGCTGCGTCAAGGTCAAGCCGGAACATCGCGGCACCGGAAGACGACTCGGGCCCGGCACGCTGTGCGTGCCGGGCCCGGGCCTTCAGTAGCGGGGACAGGATTTGAACCTGCGACCTCTGGGTTATGAGCCCAGCGAGCTACCGAGCTGCTCCACCCCGCGTCGGTGAACACAACTCTACGGCATTCCCGGCGCGCCGCTGACCAATTACGGCGGGGCGCACCTCACGCCCGCGGTGAGAGCCCGCGCACAGCGAAACGCCTCGGGCCGGAGGGAGTCCCTCGCCCGGTGACCGGTAGGCCATGCGGGACTCGAACCCACAACCAACGGATCAAAAGCCCTGGCCGGGAGCGGGTGGGTGGTGCCGGGCCGTGGTGCGCTGTCCCGGACCGCCCGGTCGGACCGGGCGGGCGGACCGGGCGGGCGGACCGGGCGGGCGGACCGGGCGGTCCGGACGGAACCGGCCTCGACGCTCACGGTGCGGTCGCAGGGCATGAGGAGTCCCAGGGCATGAGGGACTGTCTCCTCCCACTCTCGTCACGCGCGGCGCGGGGCCCCGGACGGGCCCTGGCACCGTGACAGCCGCCACCTTCGAATATACCCCCGGGGGTAATAGTGTTAGGGTCGATTGCATACCCCGGGGGGTAATTTTCGCGCGGAAGGAGTATCACCGTGTTCTTCGTTGAAGTGATCGAGCTGGAAGGGCTGGGCAACCGCAGTTACCTGGCAGGCGGCGAGTCGTCGGCGGTGGCGGTGGACCCACCTCGAGACGTCGACCAGGTGCTGGACGCAGCCGCGCGGCGCGGGGTGCGCATCTCTCACGTGGTGGAGACCCACATACACAACGACTACGTCACCGGCGGCCTCCAGCTGGCCCGGATCACGGGCGCCGTCTATCTGGTACCGGCGAGGGCGAACGTGTCCTTCGCCCGGACCCCGGTCTCCGACGGCGACACGGTCGATGTCGACGCCGACCTGACTCTCACGGCGGTCTCGACGCCCGGACACACGCCGCATCACACCGCGTACGTGCTGCGGGACACGGGCCGACCCGTGGCCGCGTTCACGGGCGGTTCGCTGCTCATCGGCACGGTCGGCCGACCCGATCTCGTCGAGCCGCGGCTGACCGAACAGCTGGCCCGCGCCCAGTACGCCTCGGCGCACCGGCTCGCCGACGAACTGCCCGACGACACGGCCGTGCTGCCCACTCACGGGTTCGGCAGCTTCTGCTCGTCCGCGCAGGCGGACGGCGACGCGACGACGATCGGCAGGGAGAAGGCCGCGAACATGGCGCTGACCGCGGACGTGGACACCTTCGTCGCCGAGCTGCTCGCCGGACTGGAGGACGTGCCCGCCTACTACGCGCACATGGGACCCGCCAACGCGACCGGCCCCGACCCGGTCGACCTGACCCCTCCCGCCGTCGCCGATCCGCAGGAGATCGCCGCACGGCTCGCGGCCGGGGAGTGGGTGGTCGACCTCCGCAACCGCATCGCCTTCGCCGAAGGCCATGTGGCGGGTTCGTTCAACTTCGAGGCGGAGGGCAAACTCGCGACGTATCTCGCCTGGATGATCCCGTGGGGCAAGCCCGTCACCCTGCTCGCCGAGAGTTCCGAGCAACTGGCCGCCGCTCAACGCGAGTTGGTCCGGGTCGGTATCGACCGGCCGATCGCCGCCGCGGCCGGAGGCCCCGAAGCCTGGCTGCGCGACGGTGAGCGTCCGGCGGCGTTCCCGCGCGCCTCGTTCGCGCAACTCGCGGCCCAGGACACGAACGGGATCGTGGTGTTGGACGTACGCCGGGACTCCGAAAGGGCGGAGAGCTGGATCGAGGGCTCGGTCCACATCCCGATCCACGAGGTGCACCGCAGGCTCGGCGAGGTGCCGGACGGCACGGTCTGGGTGCACTGCGCGGGCGGTATGCGTGCGGGCATCGCCGCCTCCCTGCTGGACGCCGCCGGACGGCGGGTCGTGGCCGTCGACGACGGATTCGGCGCCGCCGCCGAGGCCGGACTGACCGTCGTGACCGGCTGAACCGGCCCCGAACGCAACGCAGAAGAGAAAGGCGAGACCGACGATGTTCCCCTTCAACGACAAGGCGCCGCGCCTGTCCGTGGACGAAGCGCGCACCCGCACCGGTGGTGAGCGGCCCGAGGCCGTACTCCTGGACGTGCGGGAGAAGCCCGAGTGGAAGGCCGGGTGCGCCCCGAACGCCGTGCACGCCCCGTTGACGGGACTCGCCGCGAGCGCGCCCCCGCCCGCCGCCGCGCGGGGACGGGCGCTGGTGGTGATCTGTCGTAGCGGGCACCGCTCGCCGCAGGCCGCGAAGCTCCTGGTCGAGCGGGGCACGGACGCGGTGGACGTGGAGGGCGGCATGAACGCGTGGGCCGCCGCCGGACATCCGGTCGTCGACGAACGCGGGAACAGCGGCTCGACAGCATGAGCACCCTCATCCTCGCCCTGATCGCCGGGGCCGTCATCGGCCTGGCCCTCGGCGCCCTGGGCGGCGGTGGCAGCGTGCTCGCGGTGCCCGCTCTGATCTACCTGCTCGGCTTCTCCCCGGCGTCGGCGACCACGGCCGCCCTGATCATCGTCACGGCGACCTCCGCCACCGCCCTGTACGCCAACGCCCGCGACGGCGACGTCGCCTGGAAGACCGGCGCTCTGTTCGCCCTCGCGGGCATCGGCCCCGCCTTCCTCGCCGGAGTCACCGCCGGACGCCTCCCGGCCGCCGTGCTCACTGGGTCCTTCTCGATCGTCGCGGCTCTGGCCGCCCTGCGGATGCTCCGCCCGGCCGCCACCGAGGCGCCCGAGCGGGTACGTCCCGCCAAGGCGGTCGGCGCCGGCGCCGGACTCGGTGCGGTGACCGGGTTCCTCGGCGTGGGCGGAGGTTTCCTCGCGGTCCCGGCCCTGGTGGGGGTCCTCGGCCTCCGGATGAGGCAGGCGGTGGGCACCAGTCTCCTGGTCATCACCGTCAACTCCCTGGCCGCGCTCACCGCACGGGCCGGGACGGGCGGGGACCTGCGCTGGGAGGTGATCGCCCCGTTCACCGGGGCCGCGATCCTCGGGGCCTGGGACGGCAAGCGGCTCGCCTCGAAGATCACCGGGCGGACCCTGCAGCGCATCTTCGCGCTCGCGTTGCTGGCGGTGGCGGCCGTCATGCTCATCGACGTGGTCGTCTGAGCCGGGCCGCCCGTCGGCTCAGGCCAGGGACAGGAACAGCTTCTCCAACCGACCGCGCATCGCGTCACGGTCCTCACTGATGCGGCCGCCGTCCTCCATCTCGGTCAGGCACTGCTGCAGCCCGGTGGCGATGATCGCGAACCCGGCCCGGTCCAGCGCCCGGGAAGCCGCCGCCAACTGCGTCACGACCTCCTCGCAGTCCCGTCCCTCCTCGATCATCCGGATCACCCCGGAGATCTGCCCCTGCGCTCTGCGAAGCCGGTTCAGGACCGCCTTCAACTCCGCACCCGCCAGATCAAGCTCCATCATCACTCCTCACTACATACCCCCGGGGGTAAATATACTCCCCCGCGTGGGAGCCCCGCCGACAGCAAGGGATGACACCCGCCATGACCACACCCACCACCCTCGGCACCGGTGAAGCCCGCACCCGCCTGCACGAACTGACCGTGATCGACGTCCGCACCCCCGGCGAGTACGCGGGCGGTCACCTGCCCGGCGCCCTCAATATCCCCATCGACCAGATCCAGCGGTCCCTGCCCGACATCCGCGACGCCGCCGAGCGCGGGGACATCCTGGTCGTCTGCGCCTCCGGCGCACGGTCCGAGAACGCCTGCCGCATCCTCGCCGATCACCACATCACCACCGCCACCCTCTCCGGTGGCACCAGCGCCTGGGCAGCCGACGGCCACGACCTGCACCGCCCCCAGGGCACCACCCGTGCGACCTGGGGGATGGAACGCCAGGTCCGCTTCACCGCCGGAGCCGTCGTCCTGATCGGCCTCCTCCTGGGTGCCTTCGTCCACCCGGCGTTCCAGATCCTCTCGGCCGGCATCGCCGCCGGACTGGTCTTCTCCGCCCTCACCAACACCTGCGGCATGGCAGCCATGCTCACCAAGCTCCCCCACAACCGGCCGCGCGCCGCCGATCTCGACAACACCCTGGCCGAGCTCCGCAACCGCTGAGCAGACCGAGGGGGGCGGGCAGCAGACCGAGGGGGCGGGCACCGGAGTACCGGTTACGCCGGTCCATCCGCTCACACACACGCACACGCACAACGGAGTGCCCCGACCGGTCAGGCCCGGTCGGGGCACTCCCGCAGGTCAGGGTGTTGCCCCTGCCCTGCCTGTCGGTAGGCCGTGTGGGACTCGAACCCACAACCAACGGATTAAAAGTCCTGGCCGGGGGCTGGTGGTTGATGCCGGGTGACGTCGCCCTGTCCGGGGACGCCTGGTCGAATGGGGTGAGCAGTGTTGAGCGATCCGGCCGAATCCGGGCTGTTCCGGAACGTCCGCTCACGTATCGCGCACGCACCATGAGCCGTTGAACAGCCGCCCCCTCGGGGGAACATACCGCCACCCCCTCAGCCCGATTCAGCGGCTGACCACGGCTTTTGTACACGCACTACCGACTGGTCATGAACATGGACATAGCTAGTGTCTCGTGATCCTGATCGTGTCAGTTTGAGTTGTTATTAACGAGTTTCTTCATGTTGGTCTGGACGACGCGGACCTTCGCGAGGATCTCTTCGGCGGACGCGGTCCAGGTGAAGGGATTCGCGTCCTCGTTCCAGGAGTTGATGTAGTCGCGGATCTGCTTGACCAGGACGTTGACGCTGGAGAACGTGCCCCGGCGAATGGACTGCCGAGTCAGGATCCCGAACCAGATCTCGATCTGGTTCAACCATGAGGAACCGATGGGAGTGAAGTGGAAGCGGATGTGGGGGTTCTTCTCCAGCCATGCCTTCACCTCCGGCGTGGTGTGCGTGGACAGGTTGTCCAGGACGACATGGATCTCCTTGCCGGCGTGCGGCTTGGTCGCCTTCTTCAGGAAGGCGAGGAAGCTTGCCCCGTTCCGGCTCGGCCTGCACTCGCCGGTCACCTCACCGGTATGGACATTGAGGGCGGCGAACAGATTGGTGGTGCCGTGCCGTACGTAGTCGTGGGTGCGCTTCTCGCCCGCGCCGAAGGTGACCGGCAGTACCGGCTGGGTTCGGTCCAGCGCCTGTATCTGCGTCTTCTCGTCAATGGACAGCACCACCGCGCCGCCGGGCGGGGCCAGGTACAGGCCGACGACATCGGCGACCTTGTCCGCGAATGCGGGGTCCTTCGAGATCTTGAAGGTGCCGTTCCGGTGCGGCTTGAGGTTCTCCTCCCGCCAGATGCGGGCGACGTAGTGCCAGGACACCGAGATGCCCTCGCGCCGCTTCATGTGATTGACCAGCGTCCGCGTGGACCAGTGGGACAGCCCCGATTCCGTCGGCGGGGTTGTCTTCGTCAATGCGATCACCCGGGCCCGAGTGGTCGCGGGGACCTGATCGCGTCCGCCGCCGGGTTTCCGGGAAGCCAGTTGGGCAATCCCGCCCACGAGGTAACGGGCCTTGGCGCGGTCCACCGTATTCGGTGCGACTCCTGCGAGTTCGGCGATGTCCTTGCGTCGCCGCCCCTCGGCCGTCCACAGCACCAGGCGGGCCCGCAGAGCGGCAT
>NZ_NEUE01000231.1 GCF_002910905.1 Streptomyces sp. SM11
CGGCGGCCAGTTGGTCGCCGCCCCGCGCTCCGCGCCCGGGAGCACCGGGCGGCGGCGGCCCTCGAACCCGTATCTGCGGCTGCTGGCGACGCCCGGGGCCCGGGCGTTCACGGCGGGCAGTCTGATCGCCAGGCTGCCGATGGGGATGCTCGGCGTCAGCGCCATCATCATGATCGCCGGTTCCCGGGACTCGTACGCCCTGGCCGGGGCCGTCACCGCGACCGGTCTGGCGACGACGGCGGTCGTCGCGCCCTTCACCGCCCGGCTCGTGGACCGCTTCGGGCAGGCCCGGATCGCCGTGCCGGCCACCGCGCTCGCCGTGCTGGGCTCGCTGGCCCTGGTGCTCTGCGTGCACTACGAGGCCCCGGCGTGGACGCTGTTCGCCGCGTACGCCGCGACCGCGACGACCCCGAACACCGGCGGGATGGCACGGGCCCGCTGGGCACATCTGCGCCGGGGCGATCCGGCGGCCCTGCACACCGCGAACTCCTTCGAGCAGGCCGCCGACGAGCTGTGCTTCATGCTGGGCCCGGTGCTGGCCGCGACGCTCTGCGGGATGGTGTTCCCGGAGGCGGGCACCCTGGTGGGGGCGGCGCTCCTGATGACCGGCGTCCTGATCCTCGGCGCCCAGCGCGCCACGGAGCCGCCCGTCACCCCCCGCACGAAGACCGTGGTCCCGCCCCTGCGCACGCCGGGAATGCCCGCGCTGCTGGCGGTCTTCCTCGCCACGGGTGCGGTGTTCGGGGCGCTGGAGGTCGTCTCCATCGCGCATGCCGGGGGCGCGATCCTGGCGCTCCAGGCGGCGGGGTCGTGCGCGGCGGGCCTGGTCTACGGCTCGCTGCGGCCCGCCCGGAACGTCCGCCTCAGGCTGCTGCTGTGCCTGGCCGGGATGACGGCGCTGATGTCCCTGCCGCTGCTGGCCGCCGCCGGTTCGGCCTCGCTGCCGGTCCTGGCGTTCTGCCTGCTGCTGGCGGGGGCGGCGACCGCGCCGACCATGGTCACGGGCATGACGCTGGTCCAACGGGCCACCCGCCCTGAGCAGTTGAACGAAGGCATGACGCTCTCGGTGACCGCGCTGCTGGGCGGGGTCGCGGCCGGGGCGGCGGCAGGCGGCTGGCTGGTGGAACACGCGGGGACGGTCCCCGGCTACGCGGCCCCGATGTCCGCGGCGGCCCTCGCCCTGGTCATCGCGGGCGCGGGGACGGTCACGACGGCCTCGTCCCACCCCGCACGGCAGACCAAGGCGACGAACCCGAAGCGGAGTTGACCCGGACCGATGGCTGGGAGAGGCTGATCCGGCCGCTGTTCACGCGTACCGGGGGGACTTCTCGCATGGCGACCACGACCGGAGGTCTGCGCGTCGGACCGGACTCGGCTCCCGACCGCTACCGGCTGCGGCGGTCCATCGGACGCGGCGGCGAGGCGGTCCTCTACCTCGCGGACCTGGAGCTGTCCGGGGAGGCCGAGCCCGTCGTGGTGAAGGTCCTGGACACCCGCACCACCATGACCGCCGAGGGCTTCGCCCGGATCAGCGCCGCCTGGAGCGACCAGGCGGAACTGCTCCGCTTCGTGCACCGGGTCGGCGTGATCGGCGTACGGGAGCACTTCGAGGGCCCGCCCCCGCACCCCCCGGGCCGGGCCGAGGAGAGCACCGGCCGCTGTCTCTACCTGGTGATGAACCACGTGGAGGGCCTGGACCTGCGGGACTGGCGGGCCGAACGCACCCTGGAGACGCCCGCCGAGCGGCGCGAGGCCGTCCGCTGCCTGGAGCAGCTGGCCGAGGTGCTGGACCGGCTCCACTCGGGCACCGCCACCCCGTCGGGCCGCGTGGTGGTGCACGGCGACCTGTCGCCCGGCAATGTGATGGTCGACGCCGACGGACAGGCCACGCTGGTCGACTTCGGGCTGAGCAAGCTCGCCCCCGAACACCGCACGACCGAGGTCTGGTTCACCCCCGGGTTCGCGGCACCGGAGGTGCACGAGGGCGTACGTTCCCCTGCGGCCGACCGGTACGCGTTCGGCGCCATCGCCTACTTCCTGCTCAGCGGCGAGACCCCGCCCGCGGCCCCGGAGCAGCTGCGCGAACGGTTCATCGCCCTGCCGGAGGTCGCCGGCCTGCCGCCCGAGCGGCGGACCGCCCTGCTCACGCTGTACGACGCCGACCCGGCCCGCCGGCCGGAGTCGCTGACCGGATGGGTACGGCAGTTGCGCCCGGCGGTGGTCACGACGACGTCCCGCGCCCGCACCGCCACGGCCCCTCCCCCGCCCACGACCCCGCCGCCGGGGGCCGCTCCGGTCGGGGCCGTGCCGCCGGGGGCCACGCCCTCCGCGCGCCCGCATTACGTCGCGCCGCAGCCACTGCCGACGCAGCCTCCGGTGCCCGTGACAGCGCCGGACGCGAGGCGCCCCCGCCCGAAGTACCTGCTGCCGCTGGGCGCGGCGACAGCCGTGGCGCTGCTGGTGACCGGCGGAGTCCTGGGCTCCCGGTTGGCCTCGGGCGACGGTGACGGCGACACCGCCTCCGGCAAGCGTCCGGAGGCGACCCGCACGGCCACCGAGAGCCCCACGGCGGAGCCGAGCCCCGAGCCCGGCACCCCGTCGGAATCACCCGGGACGCCGACGGCCGGCCCTTCCGGCACCCCGGACGCCGACAGCTCAGCCACGCCCGTCGACCCGCAGCCTCAGTCCCTGACCGCGCTGACGCCGGTCGACGGCATCGATTTCGCCACGGAGCCGGTCGTCCTGAACACCCGGAGCTTCGACACGGCGCTGAGCGTGGGCCTGCCCTGCATGGGAAGGCACTCCACCGAGTACAACCTGGGGCGCGCCTGGTCCACCCTCCGCTTCACCGGTGGCATCTCGGACAGCTCGCCCCAGTCACAGGGCAAGGTGACCCTCCTGGGCGACGGCAAGATCCTGGCCTCCGGAACGCTGTCCCTGGGCAAGGAGCGGGCGTTCGAGGTACCGGTCACCGAAGTGCTGCGGCTGCGCATCACGGTCGACAAGGTCTCGGGCCAGTGCGGTCGCAGAAGCCGGGCCGCCCTCGCCGACCCCGTACTGGAGCCCTGACGCTTTCCTGCACGGGATGCGTCCCGGCACGAGAAAAGCCTCCGCCCCGCGAGTGAACTCGCGGGGCGGAGGCTTACATGGGGTGGTGGAGATGGCGGGAATCGAACCCGCGTCCAACGGTGCGGAACCAGGGCTTCTCCGAGTGCAGTTCGCTGCGCTTTTCTCGGCCCCGGAGGTCACACGAACAAGCCTCCGACAGGCCCAGCCACTGTTTGATTTCCTTCTCGGCCCCGTGGCCGGGCCGAGAAGTTTAGATCCCTAGTTGATGCCAGGATCCGGGTCGGGATCACCCCCGGGCTGACACTCCGCAGAGTCTTCGCTTAGCTGCTAATTAGGCAGCGAGGGCGAAGGCGGAGGAATCGCGCTTGGAATTGGCGATTATTGTTTGCGACATATGGTTTACGAGATCATTGCCGCTTCCTCGACTCGCTTCCCCTGCTTCGACATCCGCTGTCGAAACCGATCATCCCCATGTTGATTTTTCAATCCGCACACCCTCGCTGGGGTGCATGGCCCATCGTACGTGACCAACGCCGGACGATGCCACCGTATTCCTGTCCGGACACCGGCCCCGCCCGGACGGGCCCCGGACGGGCCCCGCTCAGGCGCTGCGCTGCCGCCGGCGGGCCGCCGAGATGGCGCGGTTCGTCTCCCGCGTGTCCTGCTTCTCGCGGAGCGTCTGCCGCTTGTCGTACTCCTTCTTGCCCTTCGCGAGCGCGATCTCGACCTTGACCCGGCCGCCCTTGAAGTACAGCGCGAGCGGCACGATCGTGTGGCCGCTCTCCTGGGACTTCGACTCCAGCTTGTCGATCTCGGCCCGGTGCAGCAGCAGCTTGCGCTTCCGCTTGGCCGCGTGGTTGGTCCAGGTGCCCTGGACGTACTCGGGTACGTGGATGTTGTGGAGCCAGGCCTCGTGGTCGTCGATCTGGACGAAGCCGTCGACCAGGGAGGCCCGTCCCATGCGCAGGGACTTGACCTCCGTCCCCATGAGGGCGAGGCCGCACTCGTAGGTGTCGAGGATCGTGTAGTCGTGCCGCGCCTTCTTGTTCTGCGCGATCATCTTGCGCCCGGTGTCTTTTTCCTTCGCCATAGTGCGGTCATTTTCGCACTACGACCCACCCCCGAGGCCACTCAATACCGTCTCGGCCCGCTGCTGGGCCCTCTCCCGCACCACGAGGTCGGGTGTGATGCCCCTGCCGTCGACGTTGCGGCCCGCCGGTGTGCGGTAATGGCCGACGGTCAGCTCGGCGACCGAACCGCCCGGAAGCTCGCTGGGCATCTGCACGGAGCCCTTGCCGAAGGTGGGCGATCCGACGGTGACCGCGCGCCCCCGGTCCTGGAGCGCACCGGTCAGCAGCTCGGCGGCGCTCATCGTGCCGCCGTCGACCAGAACGACGACCGGCCGGTCCGTGTCACCGCCCGGATCGGCGTACAGAGCCTGCTCCTGACCGCGTACGTCGTACGTGGCGACCAGCCCGCCGTCCAGGAAGGCGGAGGCGGCGACGACTGCCTCGGCGACGAGTCCGCCGGAGTTGGCGCGCAGATCGAGGAGTATCCCGGCCCCGTCAGGGACGTCCCGGACCGCGTCCCGGACGTCGGCCCCGGCCCCCTTGGTGAAGGCGGCGACCTTGATCAGGACCGCCGACGAGGGCTCGGCCCCCAGCCGCCGCACGGTGACCGCCTCGGTGGTCAGCCGGGCCCGCCGCAGGGTCCTGGTCCAGCTCCGGCCCTCCCGGACCAGACCGAGCTCCACCCGGCTGCCCTCGGCCGCTCCCGTACCGTCACCGCGCAGTAACGCGACGACCTCCGAGACGGGGCGCTTGCCGACCGCGCGGCCGTCCAGGGTGCGCAGCAGGTCACCGGTACGGATGCCGGCCCGGTCGGCGGGACCGCCGGCCTGTACGCGGGACACGCTGACCTCGCCGTGCGCGGTGCGCCGGGCGGAGAGCCCGACGCCGGTGTAGGAACCGTCCAGCGCCTGCTCGAACTCCTCGTACTCCCGCTCGTCGTAGACCGCCCCCCAGCGGTCCCCGCTGCGGCTGACGACCTCCTCGGCGGCGGCCTTCACGGACTTACCGTCGGCCTCGGCCGCGGCGGCGGCGTCCTCGATCTCGTCGCGGTCGACCGGGGCGACGGTCGAGGAGACGGCACGGGTGTGCGTCCCGGGCCCGGGACCGGAATCCGGGTCCCGCGGCAGCGAACCGGTCGCGGCGGCGGTGGCGAGAGCACACCCGAAGACCAATGTCAGGGCCGCCCCGCGGCGAAGGCCGCGGGGCCCGAAGCGGTGCGCGGAGCCCGACATGGCGACGAGTCTAGGACAAGCCTCCTGGGGCGCACGGGCGATCGCCCGTGCGCCCCAGGAGGCGTATGTCATACCTTCAGATACTTGCGCAGCGCGAAGAGAGCGGCGATCGCCGGCATCAGCAGACCGATCGCGAGTACCAGCGGGAGCTTGGTGAGCACCGCGTCCCAGCCGATGAAGTTGATCAGGTTCAGCTTCTCCTGGAGCGCGAGGCCGCCGTCGATCAGGAAGTACCGGCCGCCGAGCAGCATGGCGCAGGCCAGCACGCCGCCGATCAGGCCGGCGACGGCCGCCTCCATGATGAAGGGGGCCTGGATGTAGAAGCCGGAGGCTCCCACGAGGCGCATGATGCCCGTTTCACGTCTCCGGCTGAACGCGGAGACGCGTACGGTGTTGACGATCAGGATCAACGCGATGACCAGCATCAGGATCATCACGTAGACAGCGACGGCGTTCATGCCGTTCATCAACTCGAAGAGCTGGTCCAGGATGGACCGCTGGTCCTGGACGGACTGCACCCCGTCCCGCCCGGCGAAGGCCGTCGCGACGACCTTGTACTTCTGCGGGTCGTCCAGCTTCACGCGGAACGACTCCTGCATCTGGTCGGGCGTGATGTTGCCCGCCATCGGGGTGTCGCCGAACTGCTCCTGGTAGTGCTTGTACGCCTCGTCGACCGTCTCGAAGTGGACGGTCTCGACGGCGTCCATCTTCTCCAGGTCGGTCTTGATCTGGTCCTTCTGCTCCTTGGTGACAGCCCCCTTGGCGCACTTGGGCATGTCCTTGGCGTCGTTCTTGTTGCAGAGGAAGATCGAGACGTTGACCTTGTCGTACCAGAAGTCCTTCATCGTGCTGACCTGCTCGCGCATCAGCAGCGCACCGCCGAACAGGGCGAGCGAGAGGGCGACGGAGACCACGACCGCGAAGGTCATCGTGAGGTTGCGGCGGAGACCGACGCCGATCTCCGACAGGACGAACTGGGCGCGCATGGCGTCCTTTCAGTACTCGATGCTCGAAATGCGCGAGAGGCCGGAGCCCCTCGGTCAGTGCTGGTAGCCGTACACGCCGCGTGCCTGGTCACGTACGAGACGGCCCTGCTCGAGCTCGATGACGCGCTTGCGCATCTGGTCGACGATGTTCTGGTCGTGGGTCGCCATGATCACGGTGGTGCCGGTCCGGTTGATCCGGTCCAGCAGCTTCATGATGCCCACCGAGGTCTGCGGGTCGAGGTTGCCGGTCGGCTCGTCCGCGATCAGCAGCATGGGGCGGTTCACGAAAGCGCGGGCGATGGCCACGCGCTGCTGCTCACCGCCGGAGAGCTCACCGGGCATCCGCTCCTCCTTGCCGCCGAGGCCGACGAGGTCGAGGACCTGGGGCACGGCCTTGCGGATCTCGCCGCGGGGCTTGCCGATGACCTCCTGCGCGAAGGCCACGTTCTCCGCGACCGTCTTGTTGGGCAGCAGGCGGAAGTCCTGGAAGACCGTCCCCAGCTGGCGGCGCATCTGCGGCACCTTCCAGTTGGACAGCCGCGCGAGGTCCTTGCCGAGCACATGGACCATGCCCGTGCTGGCGCGCTCCTCGCGCAGGATCAGTCGCATGAAGGTCGACTTGCCGGAGCCGGAGGACCCCACCAGGAAGACGAACTCACCCTTCTCGATGTCCAGCGAGACATCACGCAGAGCCGGTCGGGTCTGCTTCGGGTAGGTCTTGGAGACGTTGTCGAATCGGATCACGGATGCACCACGGTCGGCCGGGAGTAGGTGAGCGTGACCATACGCGAACCGGGCTCACGCGTGCAGGCGGCGTCCGGCAATGGGCGTTTTATGGCGGATCACCCTACAGAACCAAACGGGTCGTGCCGGACCTTGTCCGGCGGGCCGCGCCGAATGCGCGGCGAGCTGGCACAGTGGTGAGGGGAACGGTTGCGTTTCCGTGAGCGTTGTGCGGAGAGAAAGCAGGCAAGCGGCTCCGCCGCGCGGGAGGAGGAATGCGCATGACCTATGACCGACTGGTGTGCGCGAACTGCGCGGCGCCCGTGAGCGAGGGCCGCTGCCGCGTCTGCCGTGCCGTGCGGCAGCAGATGCTGGAGGAGCAGGGCCAGGGCCCGCTGGCCGGGATGAGCCCGGCCATGCTGATCGCCCTGATGGTGGTGCTGCTGACCGCGCTCGCGCTGCTGGCGCACCAAGCGGCCTGATCCGTGCGGCACGGCCCCCGGGGCCGCCCCGCATCCCGCCCCGTCGGGGCTGACAGACGTACGCGTACGGCCGCCTGAGCGGTTCGGGCGCGCAGAAGGGCCCGGGAGGTGTCGTACGCCCTCCCGGGCCCTTCGTCATGCCGTGCCGTGCCGTGTGCGGGCCTGATCTGCGCCCGCTACGCGTCGGTACGGTCCACCACGGTCCGCTACGGACCTAGGCGACCGTGCGACCGCCGCCGACGAGGCGCGGCAGGATGCGGAAGCCGATGCCGCCCGCGATCATCGTCGCGGCGCCGATGACCAGGAAGGTCGTCTCGGCTGCACCGGTCTCGGCGAGCTCTTCCTTGCCCTTGCTCTGCTCGACCGGCTTGTTGCCGACACTGTCGGTGTCGGTGTTGTCGGTGCACTCGGCGCCGTCGAGGTCGACGGTGCAGGTGCCGGCGTCGTCGTCAGGGACCGGGCCTGTCGGGTCCGTGGGGTCCGTGGGGTCCGTGGGGTCCGTCGGGCCTGTCGGGTCCGTCGGGTCCGTCGGGCCTGTCGGGTCCGTGGGGTCCGTGGGCTCCTCCGGGTCCGTGGGCTCCTCCGGGTCCGTGGGCTCCTCCGGGTCTGTCGGCTCCTCCGGGTCCGTCGGCTCCTCCGGGTCCGTGGGCTCCTCCGGGTCTGTCGGCTCCTCCGGGTCCGTCGGCTCCTCCGGGTCGAGCGGGCCGCCCGGGTTGTTCGGGTCCTCCGGGTCGCCCGGGTTGCTCGGCTCCTCCGGGGTGGTCGAGTCGTCGTCCCCGTTCAGGTCCGCCTGGACCTGCACACCGGTGACGCCTTCGGCGTCCACACCGATGCCGATGCCGACCGCCTGCGCGGCACCGGCCGCGGTCAGCGAGGCACCCGCGGCGACAACCGCGCCGGCGGCGATCCGCGCGACGCGAATACGCGTCTTCTTCGTCATGTGTTGCTACCCCCAGTAGCCGATCTCGTCATTGGAGCAGCCGTATGCGGGCCACGGGCTCTTCGGGGAATCGCTCTCGGCAAGGCCACGTCGTGTCGTGGTCACCCCGCCAGCCCCCCCGGTTCACACCCGTCCCGGAGATACGCACGCTGCTCTAGCACCCTGGCCAGAGTTAAGGACTACGTCAAGGCCGTTCCGTGCACTAGGCACCGGTATGGGGGTTCTTGACGGCTATTCGGAAGCCCGACTGTGACGCATCGGGCACAGCCCCTCCGCAACGCGAACGGGCCCGGACAGTCAGCTGTCCGGGCCCAACCTCCGTACCGCCGAGGCTACTTCTCGCGCTGCTTGCGCCAGCGGATGCCCGCTTCGACGAAGCCGTCGATCTCGCCGTTGAAGACCGCTTCGGGGTTGCCCATCTCGAACTCCGTACGCAGGTCCTTGACCATCTGGTACGGGTGCAGGACGTACGAACGCATCTGGTTGCCCCAGGAGTTGCCGCCGTCGCCCTTGAGCGCGTTCATCCTCGCCTGCTCCTCCTGGCGGCGGCGGTCGAGGAGCTTCGCCTGGAGGACGTTCATCGCGGACGCCTTGTTCTGGATCTGCGAGCGCTCGTTCTGGCAGGAGACGACGACGCCGGTGGGCAGGTGAGTCAGACGGACCGCGGAGTCCGTGGTGTTGACGCCCTGTCCGCCGGGGCCCGAGGAGCGGTACACGTCCACGCGCAGCTCGGACTCGTCGATCTCGATGTGGTCGGTCTGCTCGACGACCGGGAGCACCTCGACGCCCGCGAAGGAGGTCTGGCGGCGGCCCTGGTTGTCGAAGGGCGAGATGCGGACCAGGCGGTGGGTGCCCTGCTCGACGGAGAGCGTGCCGTAGGCGTACGGGACCTGGACGGCGAAGGTGGTCGACTTGATGCCGGCCTCTTCGGCGTAGGCGGTCTCGTAGACCTCGGTCCTGTAGTTGTGCCGCTCGGCCCAGCGGATGTACATGCGCTGGAGCTTCTCCGCGAAGTCCGCGGCGTCGACGCCGCCGGCCTCGGCCCGGATGGTCACCAGGGCCTCGCGCGCGTCGTACTCGCCGGAGAGGAGTGTGCGGACCTCCATCTCGTCCAGCGCCTTCTTCACCGACTCCAGCTCGGCCTCCGCCTCCGCCTGGGCGTCGGCGTCGGCCTCGTCGGCGGCGAGCTCGAAGAGGACTTCGAGGTCGTCGATCCGGCCGCGCAGGGTCTCGGCCTTGCGGACCTCGGCCTGGAGGTGGGAAAGCTTGCTGGTGATCTTCTGGGCCGCGTCCGGGTCGTCCCACAGGGACGGCGCCGCAGCCTGCTCCTCGAGCGCGGCGATGTCCGCCCTCAGCGCATCCAGGTCCAGGACGGCCTCAATCGACCCCATGGTCGAGGAGAGGGACTTCAGCTCTTCGGAAATATCGACGACTGCCACGGGTCCAGCGTAACGGCTGGGCGGATGAAGCTTGCCCTCCCCCGTGGGACCGGCTGCCGGCCCGGTGTCCGGGCGAGGGTTCCGGCGTTCCGCGGCGCGGGTTCCCGATGCTCCGTCGCGAGGCCTTCCGGCGGCTCCGCTACGGGGTGGCCGGGGCTGAGTTCTCGCTGTCCTGGGGGGCCGGATCCCCGTCGCCGCCGCCGGTGGCCAGCCAGCCGCCGACCGCGACGGCAGCGCAGAGGGCGAGGGCGGCGACACCGAGGGTGATGCGGCGCTTGCGGACCGCCGCAGCCTTGTTGCGGGCGGAACCGGGCCGGGGCCTGCCCGGGGCGCGGGGGGCGCGGGCCGTCCCGAGCGGGCCGCCCGCCAGCTCGTCCGGGGCCGGGACGCGCATGCTCGTGTGGGTGTCCCGGTTGGAATCGGGGGCGGAGCCGGGCACCAGCGGGACCGCCCCACGGCGGCGGGGCTCGTCGGCCGCCGGAGTGTACTGCTGCTCGTCGTAGGCGGGGAGCTGCGGGTCGCTCTCCTCCGCGTCCGGCTCGTCCACCTCCAGCGGCGGGATGCCCGCCAGCAGGGGCAGCAGGTCGCGGAGCCGTACGGCGAGCTCCGAGGCCCGCAGCCGGGAGGCGGGGGCCTTGGCCAGGCACTGGACCAGGAGCTGCCAGAGCTCCTCGGGGATGCCGGGAAGCGGGACGACGGTCTCGGTGACGTGCCGGCGCAGGACCGCGCCGGGGTGGCCGCCGCCGAAGGGGGTGAAGCCGGCGAGCAGCTCGTAGAGCACGGTCGCCAGCGCGTAGATGTCGACGGCGGCGCGCGGCGGGAGCCCCTCGACGATCTCGGGGGCCAGGTAGTCCGGCGTGCCGATGATCTTCGTGGCCTTGGTGCGGCGCGGGGTGTCGATCAGCTTGGCGACGCCGAAGTCGGTGAGCAGGGCGGGATGGGCGCCACCGGGGCCTATCGGACCCTCCATGTCGAGCAGGATGTTCTCCGGCTTGACGTCCCGGTGGACCACCTGGGCCTTGTGCGCGGCGGCCAGCCCGTCGGCGACGTCCGCGATGATCGCGACGGCGGCCTCGGGGGCGAGGCGGCGCTCGCGGTCCAGGCGGGTGCGCAGGTCGGTGCCGCGTACGAGCGTCATGACCAGGGCCAGGTCGTTGCCGTCCACGACGAGGTCCCGGACGGCGACCACGTGCGGGTGGTCGAGTCCGAGCAGGGCGGTGCGCTCCTGCACGAAGCGGCCCACGAGCTCCTGGTCGGACGCGAGGTCCTCACGGAGCAGCTTGATGGCGACCGGGCCCTCGGGCCCTTCGCCGAGCCATACCGTGCCGGCGCTGCCGCGCCCCAGGATCTGGTGGGCCGTGTACCGGCTGCCGATATTCCGTGCCAAGACTGCTCCCTCAGCGGCTGGCGGTGGACCCCCGGCCGACAAAGTTACGCGGCGTTCGGGGTGTCACGTGCCCTGGATGGCACCGACCTTCACTTCTCCGGGCCAAATAGACCCGGAGAAGTCGACAAAGGGACAGAGTTACGGGGCGAGATCTCACCCCGGAGCGGTCCGGGCGGGTTTACCCCGCCGTCACGGGTCAGGCTCCGCCCGAGCCGCCGGCGCTGTCGCCGACCGTGGAGATCCAGTCGGTGACCGTGCCGATCGCGTCGCCGACCGCTTCCCAGTAGCCCTTGCCCTCGGCGACCCAGCCCTGGAGCGGGGTCAGCTCCCAGATGAGCCAGCCGGCGATGACCAGGAGCACCACGGTGAACAGACAGCCCTTGAGGCAGCCGAGGCCGGGGATGCGCATCGGGTTTGCACCGCGCTGCCTCGGCGGACGCGGCTCGCGCGGCGGGCGTGCGGCCGGCTGTTGGGGCTGTTGCGGCTGCGGGGGCGCGTACTGCTGCCGCTGCGGCTGCTGGTAGCGCTGTGGCTGGTGCTGGTTCTGCGGCGGGTACTGCTGATGCTGCGGGGGCGGCTGACGACGCTGGGGCGGCTGCTGCTGCTGGTGCTGCTGCTGCGGCGGCCCCTGGCGCTGCGGGCGGCGGCGCAGCGGGTCCTGGCTCGGGTCGAGGTGCTGGACCTGGGTCTGCTCGTTGCGGTCGCGGGCCGCCTGGAGCTGCGACTGCCAGGGGTGCGGGACGTCCGGCTGCGGCTGCCCGTCGGGGCGCTGCGGCACGGGCGGCATGACGGCGGTCGGGTCGGCGTGGCCGCCGGGACCCTGGCCGGGGCCGCCCTGGCCCCCGGGGCCGGTCTGTGGGAGCACGCTGGTGGCGGCGGCGGGGTCGAAGGAGCCCGCGTTGCTCGGCAGCACCTGCGTGGGGTCGGCCGCGCCCGGGGTCTCCGGGACGGCCGTGGGTGCCGGGTCGGGGGCGAGCAGGGCGCCCACGCCGTCGGCGGCGGCGATCTGGGCGGAGTTCGCGTGGACGCCGACGCCCGCGGCGACCGTACGCAGGCCGCGGGCCAGGTTCTCGGCGCTGGGCCGCCGGTCCGGGTCCTTGCTCAGGCAGCGCTCCATGACCGTCCACAGCGGTGCGGGGACGGTGGAGGGCCGGCGGGGCTCCTCGCTGAGGTGCCGGTGCAGGACTTCGAGGGCGGTGCCCCCGGCGAACGGCGGGCGGCCGGTGACCAGCTCGTACAGCAGGATGCCCGCGCCGTAGATGTCGACGGCGGAGGTCTGCGGGCGGCCCTCGGCGGACTCCGGCGCCACGTAGGCGGGGGTGCCGACGAACTCGTGGGTCCGGGTCAGGCCCGGGGAGTCGGCCAGGCGCGCGATGCCGAAGTCGGTGAGCATCGGGTGCATCTGGCCGTCGCGCTCGTCGAGCAGCACGTTGGCGGGCTTGAGGTCGCGGTGGACGACGCCGTCGGCGTGGCTGGCGGCGAGCGCGTCCGCGATCTGCGCGGTGAGCAGCGCGGCGGCGACCGGGGTGAGCGGGCCGTTCTCGCGGAGGTAGCGGTGCAGGTCGGGGCCGTCGATCAGATCCATCACCAGGGCGAGGAGATCGCCCTCGACGACGAGGTCCCGGGTGCGCACGATGTTCGGGTGCGTGAGCCGCAGCAGGACGGAGCGCTCCCGCAGGAACCGCATCACGACATCGGCGTCGTTGGCCAGTTCCTCCTTGAGGACCTTGATGGCCACGGTCTCGCCGGGCTGACCCGCGACGGCCGCCTCGGCGCCCGCGGTCTCCCGCTGGCGGGCTCGCCAGACGGTGCCCGTGGCGCCGCGTCCGAGCGGTTCCTCGAGCAGGTACTTGCTGCCTACCGGCCGCACGTCATGCGCTCCCTGCTGATCGTGGTGCTTGCGGTCCCCCAGAGGGTGCCCGAATGTTCCGGCCCACTCTAATGCCGCCGAACGGGGCACCGGGGGCTCATGTTTCGAGGGAAGACGCGCAGACCGGGCAGAAGGTTGCCGCACTGCCGTCCATGGATCGGTCAAACGGTCGGCCACGAGTGCGGGTTTCCGGCCGGCGTGCGGCAGACAGCCGCCAGTACACCCCTCCGAGCGTCGGGATCCGGACGCAAGCAGGCGCTTTTGCGCCCACAGCCGACCATTCAAGATCATTTAAAGGTGACCGCCGGGCGTGTTGTCAGTGGCAGGTGCGAGGATGCCTCCAGCACGGATCTGCGGGGTCGGAGTCTCGCGGTACGTGACGACCTGTACGGACGACGTGTCCGTGCCGGGTGGGGGGAATCACAGGGCGTTTCCCCTGCCGGGCACCCCCGCGCAGAAGGGACCGCTGACGGCGATGCAGATCCGGCTGACCGTCCTCGCGCCGCGCAGCGGCCAGACCCCGGCGCGCACCTGCGACGTGCTCGTCACCGCCCCCGCCGGGACGGCCCTGGCCGCCGTCGCCTCCCAGCTGGCCTCCGCCGTGGCGGGGCCCGAGAGCTCCCAGGGCGGCGGGGCGGTCGTGCTGTTCGCCGGACGGGAGCGGCTGGACGGGCACCGCGTCGCGCTGGGCGAACCGCCCCTGGTGGACGGTACGGTCCTCTCGCTCCAGGTCCCCGGCGACGACGAGGCGACGGACGACGCCGTGCCGGCCCAGCTCCACGTGGTGGCGGGGCCGGACGCGGGCGGGGTCCACCTGCTGCACGGCGGGCAGATCCGGATCGGCCGCTCCGCCGACGCGGACGTGCCGCTCGACGACCCGGACGTCTCCCGGCTGCACTGCACGGTGACGGTCTCCGACGACGGCCGGGTCTCGGTCGCCGACCTCGGTTCGACGAACGGCACCTCCCTGGACGGCGTCGAGGTGCGCGAGCGGCCGGTCCGGCTCGCCCCCGGCGCGCTGCTGCGGCTCGGCGAATCCGCCCTCCGTCTCACGGCGGGCTCCCGTCCGGCGACGCTGCCGACCGCCCCGGACGGCGAGGGACACCTGCGGGTGACCCGTGCCGAGACGGGTGCCTTCGCCCCGCGCGACGGCACCGGTACGCCCTTCGGCACGCGCACCCCCGATCACGGCGGCCAGGGTCCCGGCCACGCGTACGACGCACCGGCCTCCCCGTACCCCTCTTCCCCTTCCTCGTCCGCGTCCGCCGGTTCCGCGGCGTCCGCCCCCGACGAGGACTCCTGGCCGGAGCACGCCGAGGCCGGGCCGGGCGCGTATCCGGGACACGTCGGCCACGCCCGCGGTGAGGAGTTCGCCGACGCCCCGGTGCCCCGGCGCGGCATAGGGGCCTGGGCGAGGCGGTTCAAGGGCGGCACGAAGGGCGAGCAGGCGACGGGCCCGGAGACGGGGGCCGGCAGAACCGGGCCCTCCGCCGGCCCGGACGCGTACGGCGCTTCCCGCACCCCGGACGATCCGGGCGCCCCGGCGGGCCACGGATCGTCGGCGTACGGATCCGGAGCGTACGGCTCAGGGACACCCGGACCGGAGACGTACAGCCCGGAGACGTACAGGTCGGAGACGTACGGACCAGGGACGTACGGCTCCGCAGCGAGCTCCTACGGCTCCCCGGCCGGCTCCCCCGACCACTCCGGCGGTCCGTCGGGTGCCGGGCATCTCGCCTCCCCGGCCTCCCCCGGCTCTCCCTTCTCCGCGCTGCCCTCCGCCCCCGAGGGCACCTGGCCGGATCCGGCCGCCGTGCTGCTGACCGCGCTCGGCCCCGGGCCCCGGCTCTGGGAGCGCCACCCGGAGCACCCGGAGGCGCTGGTGGTGCGGCTCGGCACGACCGACCGGGCCGAGGTGCCCGCCGTGCCGGTGACCGTGGGGCTGCGGGAGGCCGGTTCGCTGGGGCTCGCCGGTCCGCGCGCCCGGCTGGCGGGGCTGGCCCGCGCGACGGTGGCGCAGCTCGCCGCGCTGCACTCCCCGTTCGACCTGGAGATCGTCCTCATCAGCACCGACCGCTCCCGCCCGCTGGAAGAACGGCGGCGCGAGTGGTCCTGGCTGGGCTGGCTGCCGCATCTGCGCCCGACGCACGGGCAGGACTGCCGGCTGCTCCTCGCGTACGACCGTGAGCAGGCGGCCGCCCGTACGGCCGAGCTGGTACGGCGCCTCGACGAGGGCCCCCTCGGTCCCGGCTGGCCGCATCTGGACCGGGCCTCGGTGGCCGAGGCCGCCCGCGCCCACACGGGCCCGCACACGGTGGTCGTCCTGGACGGCGACCCCGGTACGGCGATGCTGCGCGAGACCACGGCGCGGCTGGCCGGGGCGGGCGCGGCGGCCGGGATCCATCTGATCTGCCTGGCCGAGACCCCGGCCGCCTCCCCCACCTCACCTGTGTCCGCGACGTACGAGGCCGCCTGCCGGGCCTCCATCGCCTTCCGGGAGTGCGGGGCCGTCGCGATGCTGAGCGGGGACGTCGCCACGGCGTTGCGCCTGCTGCGCACGGCGGGCGGGCAGGCCGCGGGACACGGGACGGTGGCCGCCGTGGA
>NZ_NEUE01000232.1 GCF_002910905.1 Streptomyces sp. SM11
GGGCAGATCACCGACTGGGCGCTGGCCGCGGGCGGCGGCGACCGGGAGGCCGCCGACCGCTTCGTCCGGGCGACCTACGAGGACGTCCGCAGATTCGTCGCCTACCTCAGCGCCGACGTCCCGGGGGCCGACGACCTGGCTCAGGAGACCTACCTCCGGGCGATGAGCGGGCTGGCCCGGTTCGCGGGGCGTTCCTGCGCCCGGACCTGGCTGATGTCGATCGCGCGGCGCGTCGTCATCGACCGGCACCGGGCCGCAGCCGTACGTCCCCGGACCGCCGACACCGCTGACTGGCAGGCCGCCGCGGAACGCGCCCAGCCCCGCCACCTGCCCGGATTCGATGAGTCCGCCGCGGTGCTGGACGCCCTGCGGAGGCTGGACCCCGCGCGCCGCCAGGCCTTCGTCCTCACCCAACTGCTGGGCGCGTCCTACGAGGAGGCCGCGGCCGCCGCCGGGTGTCCGATCGGCACGGTGCGCTCCCGCGTGGCGCGCGCCCGCCGTGAACTCGCCGGACAGTGGCGCACGGAGCCGGCCGAACCCGCACCCGCCGGCCGTGCCCCCGACCTCACAGGGCGATACACCTAGGGCACGTCCGCCCGGGGCCCGTCGGGGCCCCGGGCGGTACGCGGGTGGCGCAGCGCCCCCGGACGGCGGCGGAGCAGGAACACCGGCAGCAGCAGGCACTGGAGGCAGACCACCGCCCAGAACCCCCGCGCCGAGCCCGCCGACTCCGCCACCCCGTACAGCTGACCGCCCACCACCCCGCTGGCGAACGCGCCGATGCCCGCCGCCAGCCGCTGCCGCCCGAACACGCCCGCCGGCGCGGAGGCCGAACGGGCCAGCGCCTCCAGGTCGTTCTTGAGGAAGAGCACGATCTCCCCGAGGCACAGCAGCGTCCCGCCCACCGCGATCCCCGTGTGCCCCCCGGCTCCGATCGCCGCCATGCCCGCGGCCATCGCACCGAAGCCCCACCGCAGCGCGGCCGGGTAGCTCAGTGCGGCCACCCGTTCCGCCAGCAGCGGCTGGGCGACGACGAGGAGGGCCGCGTACCCCGTCAGGACGGCCCCGTAGAAGGCCGCCGAAGTCCGGGGGACCGCGTACAGGGCCAGGTAGTGCTGGAAGAACATGAACGCGTACACGCTCAGCACGGTCACCACGAACGGCGAAGGCCCCGAGTCCGGCGCGTCGGGAACCCGGACCGGGGCGGCAGCCGGCGCGGGCGCGTCGCCGCCCCGGTCCGCCGACCCCCGCGGCAGCAGCGAGTGCCCGGCGCCGACGAGCGCGAACAGCACGGTGACGCAGGAGAACAGCACCCCGGGGGAGCCCATGACGAGCGGCGCGGCGGCCGGCGGGCCCAGCGCCATCCCCGCGTTGAACGCCGAACCGCTCGCCGACAGCAGCCGGGGCCGCTGCGCCTCGGACGCCCCGTCCACCAGATACGCCTTGTTCGCCGGGAGGTACAGCGCCGCGCCCGCCGACACCAGCAGCAGCGCCCCGACCGCGAGGACCGGACTGGTCAGCCCGGGGACGAACGCGGCGAAGCCCGCCGTACGCAGCGCCAGCGCCAGCAGCATCGCGCGCCGCAGCCCGATCCGCCCGGTCACCGGCCCCGCCACCACGCCCCCGGCGAACTGGATCAACGAGGCGACGGCCAGCACGAAGCCGACCGTGCCGAGTCCGAGTCCGAGCCGCCGGTGCAGCAGCACCGACATGTAGGGCAGCACGGCGAAGCTGCCCAGGGTGATCAGGAACGAGCCCGCCAGCAGCAGCCGTTGGGGGCCGGTGAGCGGTGGGCGCGCAGCCCGCCCAGAGGCCGTCCTCCGCCGGCCCCCACCCGTCCGCCCGGTGGCCGCCCTCCGCCGGGCCCGCCCCGTTCGCCCACGGCCCATCCCGGCCTCCGGCACCCCACCCGTCCGCCGAACGGTCACCCCGCCGGGCTCACGCCGTGCCGGCGGCGACGACCGGGCGGACCCGGACGGCCGCGCTCCACGCCCGGTGCTGGGCCAGCTCCGCCGTCGGCCCCTCGGCCAGCACCATGCCCGTACAGCCACGCTGATCGCCGACGTGGACCACGCTCTCGCCGGGCTCGCGGACCGGGAACCACTCCACCGCCCCCGGGAACGCGACGAGTTCGTCGAGGCCGAGCCAGCCCTTCAGCACCCCGGGCCGCTCCGCGTACACCAGGACGAAGCCGTACGCGGATCCCGAGGTGTCGAGCGGGGCGTCCAGCAGCTCCGGGCGGCGGCCGAGCGCCTCGTCCATCATCGCCGTGTAGACATTGGTCCGCAGGGTGCGGCACAGCACCTCGCCGACCAGTGCGCCGCCGATCCTGCGGTTGATCTCCACCAGCTCGGGTCCGTCGGCCGTCAGGACGAACTCCACATGGGCGAAGCCGCGGGTGTGCCCGGCCGCCGCCAGGACCCGGCCCACCCACCCCTCGATCCCGGCCCGCTCCTCCTCGGGCAGCGCCACCGGGAACGACGCCGCCTCCTCCCGTACGACCGCCGCCCGGGACGTCTGGCGGCTCAGCACCCCGAGCAGCCGGGTGGTCCCGTCCCAGCTGAGGGTCTCCGCGCTGTACAGCGGGCCGGCGAGGAACGTCTCGGCGAACAGGGCGCCGGTCAGGCGCTGTCGACCCGCCTCCGTCAGCGCCCGGCGCAGGCCCTCCTCGTCGTGCACGATCCACACATGACGGGAAGACGTGCCCGCCGAGTCCTTCAGGACCGCGGGCAGCCCCACGGCCCGCAGCACCTCCCCGGCGCCCTCGGGACCCGGCGGGACGGCTACGGCCGTACTTCGGCTCAGCCCGTGCGCGTGCAGCGTCCGCCGGACCCGGCGCTTGTCGCGCAGCAGCCGTACGGCCCCGGGATCCGCGCCCGGGAGCCCCAGTCCGGCGGCCAGCTCCGCGGCCGGCAGGCTCCAGGTGTCCGTCGTGTTGATCAGCCCGGCCAGGCCGGGTACGGCGGCCAGGGCCCGGCGGGTGGCCCGCGGGTCCATCGTGTCGACGTCCACGACGTCCAGCGCGTCCGGCGGCAGGACCGCCAGCTCGTGCCGGTAGACGGAACGGTCGCCGGTCAGCAGGCACAGCCGGTGCCCCGCGTCGGCGGCGGCCTGCGCCATCCGGCCCAGGCCGAAGGACAGGGACTCCAGTGCGGCGATCGTCATGGCAGCGGCTCCACGGCCGGTACGGGGGAGGGGACATCGCCCTCGACGGTCCTGGCGGCCTCCGGAGCGGCGCGCCCGGCCCACTCCATCACCGACCACGGCGGCCGCAGGCCGGCCGGCGACGCGATGGTCCGGGGCCGTAGCCCGGCCGGGTCCAGGGCCTCGGCATGCCGGGCGAACACCCGCTCCGCGTACCGGTGTCCGGTGTCGGCGCCCAGCACCAGATGCAGCCGCCCGGGATCGCGGGCGGCCTCCCAGGACGCCGTCAGATGCGCCGCCCCGGTGGACAGGCCCGCGAACACCGCGTGCTCCCGCAGCAGTCCGACCGCCCCGGCCATCGCGTGGCGGAAGTCCAGCCAGTGGACGGTGTCGTACAGCTCGTGGCGGACGTTCCCGAACGGGATCGAGCTGCCGATGCCCGCGATGATCGCCTCCGGGTCCTCGAACCGCTCGCTCCCGAAGGTCACGCTCCCGAACGGCTGGATGCCCACCAGCCGCACCGGCCGCCCCGACTCCCGCAGCGCGCGGGCCAGTCCACCGGTCGACGCGCCCGTGCCCACCGCGCCGACCACGGTCAGCGGGCCCTGGGGCAGAGCCCCGTTCAGCAGCTCCGCGAACTCCCGGTAGCCCTCGTGATGGACCCCGTCGTGGTACTGCCGCATCCAGTGGAAGTCCGGCCGCTCGGCCAGCAGCCGGCGGACATGGCGTACCCGCAGCTCCTGGTCCAGGCGCAGGCTCTGCGAGGGCGGCATCGCGTCGACCGTCGCGCCGAGGATCTCCAACTGGGCCCGCATGGTGGCGTCCACGGTGGTGGAGGCGACGATGTGGCAGCGCAGCCCGTAGCGGTGGCAGGCCATGGCCAGTGCCAGCGCGTAGATCCCGCTGGAGCTGTCGACCAGGGTCTGCCCGGGGACCACCCGGCCCCGGCGCAGCAGCGAGCGGACCGCGCCGAGCGCCGCGTACACTTTCATCGTCTCGAAGCGGGCGAGGACGACGTCGGCGGTCAGCCGGATCAGGTCCGGGGTCTTCACGGCGTCGGTGATGTGCTCGTGGACCGTCGCGGCGGCCTGACGCGGGCGGGTCCCGGGCCCGGCCGTGGTGCGCGGACGGGCGTCCGCCCCGGCCCTCACTTGCGCCGCCCGCGCACGATCAGCCGGTCCGAGCGCTGGTCGTAGCCGGACGCGTCGAACCCGCCGAAGCACTCCACGTCGGTGAAGCCCGCGGTTTCGAAGAGGGCGTGCAGCTCGGCCGCCGAGTAGAGCCAGGAGGTGATGGAGGCGGTGCGCGCCGTCGTGCCGCGCACCAGGGTCCAGTCCGTGCGCAGCCGCCGCCAGCTGTCGAGGACGGTGTCGCGCTGGACGACGTAGGCGCCGTCCGGCAGGTCGACCGCCTTCGGCCGTCCGATCCAGCCGGCCAGCACCTCCTTGCCCATCACGTCCACCAGGAGCTGCCCGCCCGGCGTGAGGCTCTCGTACGCGTTGCGCAGCACCCGGAGGTTGTCCTCGGCCTCGTCGAAGTAGCCGAAGGAGGTGAAGACGTTCAGTACCACGTCGAAGGCGCCCGGCTCCTGGTACGTGAGCATGTCGGCACGCTCCAGCCGGGCCTCGGCGCCCGCCGCTTCGCAGGCGGCACGGGCACTCTCCAGCATCGAGGGCGACAGATCGACCCCCGTCACCTCGTACCCGCGCTCCGCCAGCGGCACCACGAAGAGACCCGGACCGCAGCACAGGTCCAGGACTCTCGCACCCGGTGGGAAGTCCAGCAGGGGAGAGGACGCGACCAGGGCGGCGGCGGACTCGGCCCGCGCCGCCGGGAACATCGTCGGGGCGAAATCGGACCAGAGCGCATCGTCCTCGTACCAGTGCATGCCTCGCGGTCTCCTCCCGGGCCCGGGGCCCCGTGGGTGTCCTGCTGCCGTCGTCCCGGCAGCCGTGTCGCGTCGCCGGCCGCCGCTTCCGCCACCGGGCGGTGCTCCCGCACCCGGTGTCTCTCCAGTAGTCGGCCGCCCCGGCCGGGAAGTTCCCGGGCGCTCACCGGCCGGCGCCCCCGGATCACCACCCGTCACCGTCTGTCACCGCCCGTGATCCGGGGGTGCCTCACCGGCGTCGTCCGGGCGGTGTGCAGGAGACGTAACCGGTGTTGTTCGTCCGGTGTCATCCCCGGGTAACGGGCCCTTCCTAGATTCGGGGGTGACCGCCACCAGCCCCGCGTCCCTCCGGGAACGCCGCCCCCGAAGGGCCCCCATGACCGTGCCGACCCCGCCGCCGTGCGCACCCGCCACCGACCGGGTGCGCACGGTCTGCTCGTACTGCGGTGTCGGCTGCGGGATCGTCCTCGACATCGCCACCGGCCCCGACGGCCGCCGCACCGCCGTGAAGGCCTCGGGGGACAAGGAGCACCCGTCGAACGCCGGCCGGCTGTGCACCAAGGGCGCGACCGGCGCGGACCTGCTCGCCGCCCCAGGCCGGCTGACCACCGCACTGGCCCGTGCCGACCGCAGCGAGCAACCCGCGCCGCTCGCCCGGGACGCCGCCATCGCGGAGACGGCGCGCCGGCTGCGGGCCGTGCTGGACGCCCACGGCCCGGACGCGGTGGCCCTGTACGTCTCCGGCCAGATGACGCTGGAGGCGCAGTACCTCGCCAACAAGCTGGCCAAGGGCTTCATCGGGACCAACACCATCGAGTCCAACTCCCGGCTCTGCATGGCGAGCGCGGGCAGCGGCTACAAGCTGTCCCTCGGCGCCGACGGGCCGCCCGGCTCCTACGAGGACTTCGCCCACGCCGACGTCTTCCTCGTCACCGGCGCCAACATGGCCGACTGCCACCCGATCCTCTTCCTGCGGATGATGGAGCGCGTCAAGGCCGGTGCGAAGCTGATCGTCGTCGACCCCCGGCGCAACGCCACCGCCGCCAAGGCCGACCTGTACCTCCGGATCCGGCCCGGCACCGACCTGGCCCTGCTCAACGGACTGCTGCACCTCCTCGTCGAGAACGGGCACACCGACCCCGCGTTCATCGCCGAGCACACCGAGGGCTGGGAGCAGATGCCGGCCTTCCTCCGCGACTACCCGCCCGCCGCCGTGGCGGAGATCACCGGCATTCCCGAGGCCGACATCCGGCAGGCGGCCCGCTGGATCGGCGAGGCGGGGGCGTGGATGAGCTGCTGGACGATGGGACTCAACCAGAGCACCCACGGCACCTGGAACACCAACGCGATCGTCAACCTGCACCTGGCGACCGGAGCGATCTGCCGTCCCGGCAGCGGCCCTTTCTCGCTCACCGGCCAGCCCAACGCCATGGGCGGACGTGAGATGGGCTACATGGGCCCCGGGCTGCCAGGCCAGCGATCGGTCCTGGTCGACGAGGAGCGCGCCTTCACCGAGGAGCTGTGGGGCATCGAGCCCGGCACCCTGCGCGCGGACGGCTCGGGCAGCGGCACCGTCGACATGTTCCGGCGCATGGCCGAGGGGGAGATCAAGGCCTGCTGGATCATCTGCACCAACCCGGTCGCCTCGGTCGCCAACCGCCGGACCGTCATCGAGGGCCTGGAGGCCGCCGAGTTCGTCGTCACCCAGGACGTGTTCGCCGACACCGAGACCAACGCGTACGCCGATGTCGTCCTGCCCGCCGCCCTCTGGGTCGAGTCCGAGGGCGTGATGATCAACTCCGAGCGCACCCTCACCCTCTCCCGCCGCGCCACCGACCCGCCGGGGGAGGCCTGGCCGGACTGGCGCATCATCGCGGCGGTCGCCTGCGCCATGGGGTACGAGGACGCCTTCAGCTACACGAGCGCCGAGGAGATCTTCGCGGAGATCACCCGGGCCTGGAACCCCCGCACCGGCTACGACCTGCGCGGGGTGACGTACGACCGGCTGCGCGAGACCCCGGTGCAGTGGCCGAGTGCCGACGCCGAAGGACCGGCCCGCAACCCCGTGCGCTACCTCAACGACGGGGTCAGCCAGGAGCTGACCGTACGGCCCGACGGGAGCGTCCCGAGGCTTGCGTTCCCCACGCCCGGCGGCCGGGCCGTCTTCCACGCCCGCCCGCACCTGCCGCCTGCCGAAATGCCCGACGAGGACTACCCGTTCGTCCTCAACACCGGGCGGCTCCAGCACCAGTGGCACACCCTCACCAAGACCGCGAAGATCAGCAGGCTGAACCGGCTGGACCCCGGCCCGTTCGTGGAGATCCACCCCGACGACGCGGCGGCCCTGGGCCTCACCGAGGACGACGGCGTCGAGGTCGCCTCGCGGCGCGGCCGCGCGGTGCTCCCGGCCCGGATCACCGACCGGGTCCGGGCCGGGGAGTGCTTCGCCCCGTTCCACTGGAACGACCTGTTCGGCGAGTACCTGGGCGTGAACGCCGTGACCAACGACGCGGTCGACCCGATCTCGTTCCAGCCCGAGCTCAAGGTGTGCGCGGTCCGGCTGGCGAAGGTCGCCGCACCCGCGCCGCGCCGGGACCGTGCCGAGGCGGGGCGACCCGCGCTCACCGGCGGTCCCGGCTTCGCGGACGCCTCGGGCCTGGCCGACGCCCTGGGTGTCGACGGCTCCGCCCCGCCTGTCCTCACCGGCACGGAGCGCCGCTATCTGGCCGGATTCCTGGCGGGCCTCGGCGCCCGGCCGGACGGCACCCCGGTGCTTCCGGCGGGCGCCCCGTTCGCTCCGGACCACGCCCTGTGGGTCAACGGAGTGCTGGCCGGCACCTACTCCCGGCTGCCGGAGACCCCGGGACCCGGGACCGCGGCACCGGAGAGCGCCCCGCAGGGCCCGGGCCGGCCGGTCGTCGTGCTGTGGGCCTCGCAGACCGGCAACGCCGAGGAGGTCGCCGCGACAGCCGCCCGGACACTGGCCGCCGAGGGGTACCGCACCACGCTCCTCGGCATGGACGACGGGACACCGGACGCCCTGCCGAGCCCGGCCGACCTCCTCGTCGTCACCAGCACCTTCGGCGACGGCGACGCCCCCGACAACGGCTCCGGGTTCTGGGAGTCGCTGAACGCCCCCGGGACCCCGCGCCTGGACGGCGTCCGCTACGCCGTCCTCGCGCTCGGCGACTCCACGTACGACGACTTCTGCGGCCACGGCCGCCGTCTGGACGAACGGTTCGGCGAACTGGGCGCGGAGCGGCTGGTCCCGCGCACCGACTGCGAACCGGAGTACGAACAGCCCTTCGGCCAGTGGCTCAAGGAGGTCCGGGCGGCGCTGGAGACGACGACACCGGAAGGGGCGGCGACGTGGGCGGCGGACACACCGCCGGCCACGGCGACGGTGCCGCCGTCCGGGACGGCGCCCTCCCGCCCCGCCAGGGCCGCGCCCGTCACCGCCCTCCTCACCGGGAACCGCCTCCTGAGCCTGCCGGGCGCGACGAAGGAGGTCCGCGCCTTCACGATCGACACGCGGGGCGCCGACACTCCCCTGACGTACGCGGCCGGGGACGCCCTCGGCGTACAGCCCCTCAACTCCCCGGATCTGGTGACCGAATGGCTCGCCGTCACCGGGCTCGACCCCGCCGCCGAGGTGGACGTCCCCGGGCACGGACCGGTACCCCTCGACGAGGCCCTGACCCGCCACCTCGACATCGCGCGCATCACCCCGGACCTGCTGCGCCTGGTCGCCGAGCACACGGGGGACCGGTTTCTGAAGAAGCTGCTGCGCGCCGACAACAAGGGCGAGAGGGACCGGTGGACCTGGGGGAGGCAGGCCGTCGACGTCCTCGCCGAACATCCGGTGCGGGCCACGGCCGCCGCCTGGGCCGAGGTGCTGGCACCGCTCCGGCCCCGGCTCTACTCCATAGCCTCCAGCCCGCTCGCGGACCCCCACCGGATGCGGCTGACCGTCTCCGTGATCCGCTACGAGAGCCACCGGGGCCGGACGCGCAAGGGTGTCGCCTCCACGTTCCTCGCCGACGCCGGACTGGACAGCCCCGTCCCGGTGTTCGTCCAGCGCAACGACCGCTTCCGCCCGCCCGCCGACCCGGCCACCCCGATGGTCATGATCGGGCCCGGTACGGGGGTCGCCCCGTTCCTGGGCTTCCTGGAGGAACGCCGGGCGCTCGGACACCCCGGCGCCAACTGGCTGTTCTTCGGCGAGCAGCACCGCGCCACGGACTTCTACTACCGTGAGGAGCTCGACGCCCTGAGCCGCTCGGGCACCCTCACCCGGCTCGACACCGCGTTCTCCCGCGACCAGCGCGCCAAGGTCTACGTCCAGGACCGGATGCGTGAACACGGAGCCCAGCTCTGGTCCTGGCTCCGGGACGGCGCCCACCTCTACGTCTGCGGCGACGCCTCCCGTATGGCCAAGGACGTCGACCGGGCCCTGCGCGACATCGCCGTCGCCCACGGGGGACTCGATCCCGACGCCGCGGCCGCCCAGGTCAAACAGCTAGCCTCGGACCGCAGATACGTGCGTGACGTGTACTGAACGAGGGAGTACGGCCATGGGCTGGACGGAAGTACCGGTGGACACCGAACCGGCGGCGGGCGCGGTACTGCTGATCGGCATCCCCGGCAGTGGCAAGAGCACGGTTGCCGCGGCGCTCGCGGCCCGGTTCGCAGCCTCCGCCCACATCGAGGTGGACGCCCTCCAGGAACTCATCGTCTCCGGCGGCCGGTGGCCCTCGCCCGAGCAGGACGATGAGGCGGACCGGCAGATCTTCCTCCGGGCCCGCAACGCATGCCTGCTGGCGGACAGTTTCGTCGCCGCGGGCTTCCTCCCGGTCATCGACGACGTCGTCGTACGCCGCGCCCACCTCGACTTCTACCGCGCCACGCTCACCGGCGGACCGCTGCACCGCGTGGTCCTGGCTCCGGGCGCGGCGAAGGCCATGGAGCGCAACCTCGCCCGGGACAAGACGCTGACGACGGACTGGTCCCCCCTGGACGCGGCGATGCGCACCGAACTGGCCGACGAGAAGATCTGGATCGACAACGCGGAGCTGACCGTGGACGAGACGGTCGACGAGGTGCTGTCCGCCACCGGTCTGACGCCCCAGGAGGTCTGACGCTCAACGAGCCGCACGTCGCAGCAGGCCTGACGCCCCGGCGTTGTCAGACCCCCGCCGTACGGTGAGGACATCTATCCGCGCTGCTGGCTGCTGCGCTGCTGGATCGCCCCGCCCGGCTGCTCCCGGGCGGGGCGCACACCTACGGGGTGACGCCCGCGGACTCACCCGCGTGCGGGCTGAGTACCCCGGCCCAGATCAGAAGGAAGAGGACGATGCCCAGCAGGATGCGGTAGATGACGAACGGCATGAAGCTCTTGGTGGTGATGAACTTCATGAACGAAACTATGTCGACGTGTCCTGAGCGGCTTTGACCTGCTGGTTTCCACCACTTTTCAAGATCGAATGGTAGGGCGCTGGGAGATGGCGCCTTTCCAGTGCCCTCCCTCGCCGACCACGAACGGCGCAGCCACTCCGCGACCCGGGCCCGGCCCGCCCTTCGGTCCCGAGCGGGCCGGGCCCGGGTCGCGGAGCATCACGCGGTCCGAGCGCAGTCGTCCGAGCAGCACGACGGGCAGGTCCTTCAGGGCGTGGGAGAGGTAGGCGACGTCGTAGCCGGAGTCCATCACGATCAGGATCTCGGGGTCGCCCGGCTTCCAGTGCCCGGCGATGACCAGGCGATTCACGACCTCGCGCAACTGGGCGGCGGTCACGAGCGTGGCGTCGTCCGCGGGCCCGAGACGTACGGCGTCCAGCAGTTGGCACCAGGAGGTGCGGCCGGGCTCCAGCGCGGCGACGAAGGAGTAGGGCCAGCCTGGGATGAGCTGGTCCGCGCTGCGGTCGCCGCGTCCGTAGACGTGGCAGAAGAGCCGGTCGTCGCTGGAGGGAGCGTCGGGGCGGAGCCAGTTGCTGACGTCCACGGCCAGTACGATCCGGCCGTCGGCCGCCTTCGGCAGCGGTAGGTCTGCCAGGGCACGACGCAGACGCGTCGGTTCGATCCAGCCCTGGTCCAGCGCCGAGTACAAGGCGCCGTGCCCGCGCCGGTGCTCGGCCGTCAGCGACAGCTCGACCAGGGTGTTCACCGGCCCGTCCGCACACAGGACCGCGTCGGTGAGCTCGAAGAGTGCGTCAGCCCGGGCGTAGAGGCTCTCGTAGAACTCGACCCGAAAGCGGGACAACAAGCCCAATGCCTCGCCTGCGGGCACGTCGACAGGGACACTCATGGGCAGCGGCCGTTCTCTCGCACTTCGTTACTCGACATCTCGAAGCGTGAAGAACGGCCGCGTCACATGCTGCCGGATCCCGGGGATCTCAGCAGGTCGGGTGACCGGCGACGTTATACGTCAAGCTCAGCACACACACGACAACGCCCCGATGAGCCGGGGCGTTTCAGGCGTTTCATCACCTCAGGGGTCGGGGCGGGTCAGGGGGTAGTGGAGACCGCCACGGGGCCCCTGGAGGCCGTCGGGGTGTACGTGCCGTCCCGCGACGACGGAGGCGATGTTCCTGGATGGATTGGCCGCCGCGCTCCCCACCGGGGAGGCGGCACCGCCTGGTCCTCAGGGACTTCAACATCCTGGAGTCGGAGCACGTCCCGAAGTACGGCACGTTCCAGGACTTGGAGTACGCGTTCTATACCGGGCTCTCCGAGGCCGGCTACCGGGACGCCTTCCGCCTCCTGGCGCCGGACGCCCTGGAGTATTCCTGGGTGGGGCGCACCGGCGACGGCTACCGCTACGACCACGCCCACGTCTCCGGCCCCCTCGCTGCGTGCCTGGCCGACTGCCGGTACGTGCACGAGCCGCGGACCGACGAGGACCGGCTCACCGGCCACTCTGCCTGGACAGTCGCCCTGACGCTCAACGCCGGGGCGCCGGCGCTGTTCTGGCTCTGCTGCGGAATCCACCCGGGGAGGACGGCATGAAGGTTGACACCTGGGACTACGTGACGCGGCTGCGAGAGTGGCTCGACGCGGACGCGGCGCCGACGTCGGTGGAGGACGCGCGGCTCCTGCGTGTGCTCAAGATTTCTGAGGAACTGGGGGAGGTCGCGGAGGCCCTTCACGGGGCGCTCGGCGCCAACCTGCGCAAGGGTGCGTCCCACGACTGGGGGGCGTGGCGAAGGAACTCGCGGACGTCATCGTGACGGCCATGGTCGCCCTGGACACCGTGAGCGGGGATGGCGCGACCGTGGTGGAGCAGCAGCTCCAGGGCCGCGTGGAGGAGGAGATCACGGCGGCCGGGCATCCGGCTCCTCCAGGTCCTCGCTATAGCTGACCCGCTCCACCCTCTGTACCGAAGGGCCCGCACGGCAGTGCGGGCCCTTCCGGGTCAGCCCCTACTTTGCGGACGCGCACGTCCTAGTGGGGGCATATCCCGCCTCCCCAGTGGGAGATGAGTGGAAGATGAGTGGGAGATGATCATGGCGTGGTGCTGCAGTCAGGCGCTAGGAAATGCTAGATAGCGCTACCGGTGTGGCCCGGTTTCAGCCGCCGGACTCACCCGCGTGCGGGCTCAGCACACCCATGCTGACCAGGGCGAAGATGAGGATGCCGAGGGCCACCCGGTAGTAGACGAACGGTATGAAGCTCTTGGTGGTGATGAACTTCATGAACGAGTTCAAGCCGAGGTTCTGAGCGGCTCTGACCTGCTGTCTCCACCACTCTTGAAGATTGAATGGGAGAGGAGTCGGAGGTGGCAGTGCTCTCCCTTGCCGGCCACGAAGCGCAGCCACCTGGTTTGCAGCGAATCGGCGGCCTTGATGTCCTCCGGAGTGCGGACCTCCGCGAACCCCGGTACGGGCACCCCGGCGTCACGCCAGATCCGGCGCATCAGACGCTTGTCCCGCCCCCACCACGACCCGCTCACCGGCGCCGCGCAGACCGAGCCGCAGGCTCGCGTGGGCGACGGCCACCACCGCGTACTCCGAGAGTGAATCGCCCCGGGCTTGACACAGATCTCGGGCGGGTCCGGCGGGCCGTGCTCCGGTGGGCCATACGGCGCGCAGCGAGCGTGTCGTATCGAGGCCGGCCACGGGGACGGCCTTCAGTGTGCCCGAGGCGAGTTCGGCGGTCAGCGCGAGCGAGCTGAGGACTGCCGGACCGAGCCCGGCGGCGGCCGCGTTCTTGATCGCGGTGGTCGAGGGCAGCTCCAGCAGCGGTGCGGACTGCGGCCCAGAGGCACCGGCACCGACTGCTTCCTCGAAGGATGTGCGAGTACCTGAGCCCGGTTCGCGCTGGATCAACGGTGTTGCCGCTAGCTCGTCCAGGCCGACCTCGGCACGTCGCGACCACGGATGCCGGGGGCCGACGACCACCACGAGGCGATCCTTTGCCACCAGCCGGCTCTCCAACCCCCGAGGAGCCCGGGGCCCTTCGATGAAGCCGATCTCGGCCCGCCCCTCCAGGACAGCCCGGCTCACCGTGGCCGAGTTGCCCGGCTCCAGCGTGACCTTGGTGGAGGGAGTCCGGCTGCCCAGCGCCACCAGCCACCTGGGCAGCAGGTACTCGGCGACGGTCTGACTTGCGGCCACGTGGAGATGGGAGTCGCGCTGGTCGCGCAGAGTATCGATCCCGGTGCCGAGCCGCTGTGCCGCCTCGATCACAGGCCCGGCCCATTCCGCGATCAGCGCCCCGGCCGGGGTCGGCCTGGAGCCGAGCGTGGAACGCTCCAGGACCTGCAGGCCGACCAGCTGCTCCAGGTAGCGGATACGCGAGCTGGCGGAGGGCTGGCTGATCCCATGGGCTTCGGCGGCACGACCGAGGCTTCCCAGCTCGATGACGCTGAGCAGCAGGTCCAGGGCGGACAGATCGGGCACACGGGGTGGCAATGACATAGAGCCATTCCATGGATCCATCGACGCGTTGCCGCTACCGGACCAGGGCCCGCGGCCGGACCGTGGACAGATGAGCACCATCACCGACCACCGCCCCGGACCCACCGTCCCCACCCCCCTGCCCACCGCCGCCTCCCCTTCCACCCGGCGGCGGGTCCTTCGCGACCTGGAACACCCTGGCGACCTCTTCCGGCACCTGGGGCCGAACTGGTTCGCCTCCGTGATGGGCACCGGCATCGTCGCCAACGCGGCCGCCACCCTGCCCCTGCAGTTTCCCGGCCTGCGTACCGCGGCCACCGTGGTATGGGGATGTTCGGCGCTGCTGCTGGCCGCGATGACCGCGGCCTGGTGCGTGCACTGGATCCACCACCGCGACAACGCCCGTGGTCATGGCACACACCCGGTGATGTCCCAGTTCTACGGAGCTCCACCGATGGCCCTGATGACCGTCGGCGCGGGAACCCTGCTGCTCGGCAAGGACGTCATCGGCCTGCAGGCCGCCGTCACGATCGACTGGACCCTCTGGCTGACCGGTACGCTCCTCGGACTGCTCGCCGCGTTCGCCGTCCCGTACCGGATGATCACCCGGCACAAGATGGCCGCCGACGCCGCGTTCGGCGGCTGGCTGATGCCGCTGGTGCCGCCGATGGTCTCCGCCGCGATGGGCGCCCTTCTCATCCCCCACACCCCGCCCGGGCAGCTCCGGCTGACCATGACCCTCGCCTGCCTGGCCATGTTCGGGATCAGCCTGATAGCGGCCTTGATCATCATCACGCTGATCTATTCGCGGCTGATGCACCACGTGGCGCCCGCGGCAGCCACCGTTCCCACCCTGTGGATCGTTCTCGGCCCCCTGGGTCAGTCAGTCACCGCAGCCGGCCTGCTCGCCAATGCGGCACCCACGGCTCTCCCCGATCCCTACGCCCGCGGTCTGGCGGTGTTCGCCCTCGTCTTCGGAGTGGTCACCTGGGGCTTCGCGATGCTCTGGCTGGCCCTTGCGGCCGCCGTGACCCTGCGCACGGCCCGCACCACCGGGCTGCCTTTCAACCTGACTTGGTGGGGGTTCACCTTCCCCGTGGGCACCTGTGTCACGGGCAGCACCGTCCTGGCGGACCGTACCGGCTCCAGCGCCCTCCAGTGGACAGCCGTCGCCCTGTACGCCGTACTGCTCGTCGCCTGGGGCGTCGTTGCGGTACGCACCGCCTGTGGGGCGGCGCGGGGGACCCTCTTCCTGCCCCCGGGCTCGACCCCGCCCAGGTCTCACTCCTGAAGTCGGCGCCCTGAGATCGGCACGGGCTCGACCGCGGTGAATCCGGCTTCAGCGGGGACGGTTCGGTGGGTGGGCGGCGACGACGCGGCGGAAGAGGGCTTGCACGGCCGTGGTGACGTCGGTGCTGGTGTGGGTGTGGTGGCAGGGGCCGGTGTAGGCGTGGGTGAGGAAGTCCGCGGTGAGTTCGGGGTCGGGGACGTCGAACTCACCGGAGCGGTGACCTCCGGTCAGGATCCTCACCAGCAACTCGCGGGCGGCGGTCATGGGTTCCTCTCCGGCGGTGCCGCCGGGTTCGTGGAAGAGTCGGTGGTAGAGCTCGTGGTGGTCCTGCTCGGCGGCGATCCAGGTGGCGACGAGGCCGTCGAGGCGTTCGGTCCAGGTCAGGTCCGGCTGCTCCAGGAGGGTGGCGGGTTGCTGGAGCATGCGGTCCCACATCTCGGCCTGGAGGGCGGCGAGGAGTTCCTGTTTGGAGTCGAAGTAGAGGTAGACCGTGCCTTTGGCGACCCCGGCGCGGGTGGCGACCTTGCTGACGGTCAGCGCCTCGTAGCCGTCCTCCAGGAGTAGGGCGGCAGTGGCGTCGAGGATCTGGCGGCGCCGGACGTCCGGGGGCTGGAAGCGGCCGGCGGGCTGGGCGGGGGCGGACTGGTCCGCGGGCACGGCCCCTCCTTCATGGTCAGTGACTGACTGACCGGGGGTCGGTCAGTTGGTGGCTTCCAGGGTGCCATGCGGTTTGCGGGCAGTGACGATGACCGCGTGGTCCTCGCTGGGGTGCTGGATGCGCGGTACGACCCGTCGTTCGGCGCGGACGATGTCCAGGCCGAGCTCGGTGAAGGCTTCGGTGAGCTCGGTGAGGGTGGCGAGGTCGCCGGGGTTGCCCCAGTCGCAGGCTTCCTCGTCCCATTCGCCGAGGGCCACGATCCCGCCCGGGGTGAGCGCGGTGGCCAGGATTGCCAGGGTGGCGGTGCGGGCGATGCCGCGAGGCGGCAGGGCGTAGGAGCTGAGGGCGAAGCCGTAGGTGGTCTCGGGCTGCCAGGTGGCGCTGTCGGCGACGGCGAGGTCGACCCGGTCGTCCAGGCCGCGGGCGCAGGCGCTGGCGCGGGTGGAGGCGATGGCGCGGGGTGCGAGGTCCACGCCGGTGACGCGCCAGCCGCGTGCGGCGAGTGCGAGGGCGTTGCCGCCGGCGCCGCAGCCCAGGTCCAGGGCCCTGCCCGGGGGGAGGTCGTGGGCGGGGGCCAGGAGCGCCAGGTCCGGGGCGGCGGTGTCGCTGCCGTCGCCGGTGTAGAGGTCGTCCCATGCGAAGTCCGGGTACCCGGTCGCGCCGGGGCCGTGGACCTGGCCGGTGTCGTGGGCGGGGCAGGCGTGGCCGGTGTTGTGGGTCACAGTTCCTCCAGCGGGAATGGGATCGATCGAATGACCGTTGGTCAGTAGTATGACCATCGGTCATTCGTTTTCGTCAAGCCCTACAGGAGGCATCCCATGAACCCCACCGCCCAGTACGACACCGTGATCATCGGCGGCGGGCCCGCCGGCCTGACCGCCGCGCTGACCCTGACCCGCTACCGCCACCGCACCCTGGTCATCGAGTCCCCCGCCCCGCCCCGCAACGCCGCCTCCCGCGGCGTGCACGGCCTGATCGGCCTGGAAGGCGCCACCCCCGACGAGCTGCGTACCCGTGCCTGGGAGGAGCTGGACCGCTACGGCCTGGCCCAGCGGCTCGACGTCACGGTCAGCGAGATCACCCCGATGCCCGGCGACGGCTTCACCGTGCGCGCGGACGACGGGACGACGGCCTGGGCCCGGAACGTCATCCTGGCCACCGGTGTCATCGACCAGCACCCAGACGGTGTGGAGGGCTTCTCCGCGTGCTGGGGCCGCACGGTGATCCACTGCCCGTTCTGCATCGGCGAGGAGAACGCCGACCGCACCTGGGCCCTGGTCGCCGACGACCCCCGATACCTCGGCATGGCCGCCACCGCCTTCCGCCCCTGGACCGGCGACACCATCGCCATCGCCCCGCCCTCACTGCCCGGCGCCGACGCACTGCGCCGCAGCCTGCGCGAGCAGGGCAGCGACCTCGTCCAGGGCGAGATCACCCGCCTGCACCACACCAACGGCGACCTGCACACCGTCGAGCTGGCCGACGGCACCCGCCTGGAACGCCAGACCCTGCTGTGGCCCCAGCCCCAGCGGCAGGTCCCCCTCGTCGAACGCCTGGTCAAGGATCACGGCCTCGCCCTGAGCGACGGCTACGTCACCGTGGACGACGGCCGCCAGACCAGCATCCCCGGCCTCTACGCCGCCGGCGACCTGACCGGCCAGGCCTGGGAACAGGGCGCCGTCCCCGCCGTCACCGCCGGAAGCGCCGCCGCCGACGCCATCCACTTCGCCACCCTCCACTAAGTCTCGCTCGGAGACATGCCGGCATGGCCCTGGCCGCGTTCGGTGAGCGGAAGGCGCTGCCGCCGGGCGTCACACCCCCAGGTTCAGGGCCCTCGCCAGGCAATCACCCACGGCGGCACCGGCCGCCCCGCGACGGGCCAAGGACACCCCCGAGAAGAGGACGAAGAATGAAGCAGTACACCCGCCCCCTGGCGATCGAGACGTCAGGACTGACCAAGACGTTCGGCACCCACACGGCCGTCGACGGGATCGACCTGACGGTTCCGGCCAGCACCGTCTACGGCGTGCTCGGCCCGAACGGCGCGGGAAAGACGACCACCGTACGCATGCTCGCCACCCTGCTTCGCCCCGATGGTGGTGAAGCGCGAGTATTCGGCCACGACGTACACCAGGACGCCGGCGCTGTGCGCGCGAGGATCGGCCTGACCGGCCAATATGCCTCACTGGACGAAGATCTCACAGGGACGGAAAACCTGATGCTGCTGGGACGTCTGCTCGGCCACGGCAAGCCCGCCGCCCGGCAGCGCGCCGAGCAGCTGCTCGACGTCTTCGCCCTCACCGACGCTGCCTCACGCCAGGTGAAGAACTACTCCGGAGGCATGCGGCGGCGCATCGACATCGCAGCCAGCCTCATCAGGACACCAGACCTGCTGTTCCTCGACGAGCCCACCACCGGTCTGGACCCTCGCAGCCGCAGCCAGGTCTGGGACGTCGTGCGCGCCGTCGTCGCGCAGGGAACGACCGTGCTGCTGACCACCCAGTACCTCGAAGAGGCCGACCAGCTCGCCGACAGGATCGCGGTGATCGACCGAGGCCGACTGATAGCAGAAGGCACCCCGGGACAGCTGAAGGCCGGCATCGGCTCCGGGGCACTGCGGGTACGGCTGCGGGACGCGGCCGAGCGCGATGCCGCAGCGCGGATACTGGCCGCCGCGCTGGGCGGCGCCGTGCAACGGGACGCCGACCCGGTCGCGCTCACCGCGCGCACATCCCTCACCGGCCAAGGCACCGCACCGGCGGAACAAGCGTCCCGAGCCCTCGCAGAACTGGCCCACGCCGGGATCGCCGTCGACGAGTTCTCCCTCGGCCGGCCCAGCCTCGACGAGGTCTTCCTCACCCTCACCGACCGGTCCACCCAGGAGGCCGCCGCATGACCAGCACCACCATCCCCGCCCCGCACAGCCTGCGGCCCTCGGCCCAAGAACAGCTCACCGCCATCCTCACCACCACACAGCAGCCGCCACGCCCCAGCGCGCTCTCGGCCTCCATGACGTTTGCCTGGCGCGCCGTGCTGAAGATCAGGCACGTCCCGGAGCAGCTGATCGACGTGACGCTCTTTCCCGTCGTCATGACCCTGATGTTCACCAACCTGTTCGGTGGCGCACTCGCCGGTTCCCCTCGCGAGTACCTGCAGTTCCTCCTGCCCGGCATGCTCGTGATGAGTGTCGTGCTCACCACGATGAACACCGGAGTCGGACTCAAGGCCGACATCGACAAGGGTGCCTTCGACCGGTTCCGCACCCTGCCCGTCTGGCGGCCTTCGGCACTGGTCGGGTCTCTGCTGGGCGACATGGCCCGATACCTGACGGCGTCGGCGACCATCCTCCTGGTCGGCCTGGCCATGGGATTCCGCCCGGCCGGCGGGCCTCTGGGCGTACTGGCCGGGGTGGGGCTGCTGACCGTGTTCTCCTTCGCCTTCTCCTGGATCTGGACCACCCTCGGACTGCTGATGCGTACCGAGAAGTCCGTGATGGGCGCGAGCATGCTGGTGATGTTCCCGCTGAACTTCCTGAGCAACATCCTGGTCAGCCCCGACACCCTGCCCGCATGGCTGCAGGCGTTCGTCGACGTGAACCCGATCGCACACCTGGTCACGGCGGTACGGGGACTGATGGCCGGCACCCCCGACGCCGCCGAGATCACCTGGACCCTGGTCGCGGGAGCCGCCATCGTCACCGTGTTCGGCACCCTGACCATGCGCCTCTACAACAGGAGATAACCCCACCGCTGTCCTATGACTCCCCATATGGCACGGCATCAGGCAACCAGGAGTCCGAGCCCAGCCGGAGGTCACAAATGCAGCAGCACCAGCAGCCTCCGGCGGGCGGGCCGACGCCGGAGGCAGTGCCGTCCAGCAGGCGGATCTCGTAGCAGCCGCGGCCGACGACGTGCACGTCGGCAAGGAGCAGCAATGCGCCGGATGCCTGCATGGCCTACGGCATCGGCGCCGCACACCCGCGTCACCACGGCACCGTCCTGCGGCGGCCCCGTTGCCTGCTCCTGGCGCACTCCGGCAGCCCTCCATGAACGCCGCCGGAGCCGGCGCCGCACCCGCCGACGCCATCCACTTCGCCCACCCGGCCTCACGGCCCCGACACCCCCACCGGAGCCCTCCGTGCCCGAGCAGGACTTCACCGACTACATCGACCGCATCGGCGACCGCACCACCCTCTACCAGGCCGTCGCCGCCCACACCGGAGCGGGCCGCGTCCTGTACCCCGGCAGCTACCTCGACCTCACCCCCTCCCACGTCTGGCCCGACGTCACCTACCTCGACGCCGACACCCGCGCCCGCAAAGCCTTCCAAGGACCCGACGCCACCACACTCGCCACCCGGCACAAGCAGTACCCCCAGCACCCCCGCATCGCGTTCGTACCCGGCGACTACACCCGCACTCTCACGGAACTACCCGCAGCCCAGTGGGACCTGGTGATCTCCCTCTACGCGGGCCCCGTCTCCGAGCACGCCACCCGCTGCCTGCGCCCCGGCGGCTGGCTCCTGGCCAACAACAGCCACGCCGACGCCGGCCTCGCCCACCTCGACCCCCGCTACCGGCTCGCCGCCGTCCTCCACCACCCCTCCGGCCACTACCGCCTCACCACCGACGACCTCGACCGCTACCTCCAGCCCAAACGCCCGCCCCACCCCACCCGCGAACAACTCCACACCACCGGCAGAGGCACCGCCTACACCCACCCTGCCACCGCCTACCTCTTCCGCCTCCACCCCCACACACGCGAACGGTAGACACGACCCGCAACCCCACCGGAACCCGACAGGCCAGCAACCACAGTGGGCGGGGCTGTATATCGTCTTGCAGTTCCGGATCCGAGACGCGGGCGGCCGCTGGACGGGGGCCGCCGAATGGGTTCTCCGAGTGCGTGTCTGGCCATGATCCGGCGCTTCTGTGGAAGGTATAGCCCGACAGCGGGTCCGTTCATGTCGCCGCCGACAGTACTGAAGGCCGACACCCCGTTCTGATCACAGCTGCACTGCGGCCGTGGTGCAGCTGTGAGCGGCGGCGAGGTGCGCTCGGCTGCCAGGGGCGTCGAGAACCCTGAAGGGGCATCCGTGCCGTTGTGTCCCGGCGGGCAGGCGGCGCTGAACTGGCCAGGAGGACTGAGGTATCGACAGCGATTTCATCACGCTATGCGTCAACTCACCCCTTCGGAGGAGTCAGCATGAACGGCAAGAAGGTCATCGCGGTCGCCGGCGCCACGGGAGGTCAGGGCGGCGGTGCCGCCCGGGCGATCCTCTCGGACCCCGACGCGGGCTTCGCGGTGCGTGCCCTCACCAGGAGCCCCGATTCGGCCGCGGCCAGGGAACTCGCCGCACGAGGTGCCGAGGTCGTCCGGGCTGACTTCGGCGACGAGTCGAGCGTGCACAGGGCGTTCGAAGGCGCCTGCGGTGCCTTCCTGGTCACCAACTTCTGGGCCCACGGCTCGGCGGCGAGGGAGACCGGGGAGATCAGCGTTCTGGTGCGGGCGGCCAAGGCCGCGGGCCTTCGGCACGTGGTCTGGTCGACGCTCGAGGACACCCGCGATCTGCTTCCCCTGGAGGACGACCGGATGCCCGTTCTCCAGGGCGAGTACAACGTGCCTCACTTCGACGCCAAGGGCGCGGCGAACGAGCTGTTCCGGCAGGCCGAGGTCCCCACGACGTTCCTGAACACCACCTTCTTCTTCCAGGGCTTCCTAGGGAACTTCACTCCCCGGCGCAGTGAGGGCGGTGTGCTGACTCTTGCCCTGCCCCTCGAGGACGGCAAGCTGCTGGCCGGAGTGGACGTCGAGGACATCGGCCGCACCGCCTTCGCCATCTTCAAGGGCGGCGAGCGGTTCATCGGCGAGACCATCGGCCTGGCCGGCGATCACCTGACCGGGGCACAGTACGCGGAGAAGTTCTCGGCCGCGCTCGGTGAACCTGTGCGTTTTGAGTCGGTTCCCTACGACGTCTTCCGCGCCCTCGGCGTCCCGGCCGCCGACGAGATCGGCAATATGTTCCAGTACTACGGCGACTTCGCCCAGGAGTTCACCGAGGCCCGCGACCTGGCCAAGGCCCGGCAACTGAACCCGGCTCTCAAGAGCTTCGACGACTGGCTGGCTGACAACACCTCCCGCATGAGTACCCGCTGAAAGCGATCCTGGCGCGGCAGCCCAGCCGTGTGAGTCCCCTCAGCCCGTTCTGCCGACGGCACAGCTCGTCGGGGTACTTACGGGGCAGCCATGATCGGCATCCTTCCGGGTCTTGATGATCTCCATCAAACCCGGGGCGAGTCATTTCCGGAGCGCGCGAGGAAGGCAGAGATGGCATATGCGGAACGGAATGTTCCAGGTCGATGAGGCGCAGCTGTACTACGAGGTGCGTGGCAGCGGCCCCGAGCTCATCGCTGTTCCCGGGGCCGGCGGTGACGGTGGCTTCTTCGAAGGTCTCGCCGAGGAACTCGCGGACGCCTTCACAGTGATCACATACGACCGGCGGGGCAACTCCCGCAGCACCGGTCGCACATCGGATCCACTGTCGTTTCCCCGGCAGGCCTCGGATGCCAAAGCTCTCATCTCGGGCCTCACCCGCGGCAGCGCCCTGGTGTTCGGCAACAGCGCCGGCGCACTGATCGCCCTGCAACTGGCCACGCAGCACCCCGAAGCTGTCCGAGGGCTCATCGCCCACGAGCCGCCCGCCGTACGCGTGCTCCCTGAAGGCGACCCGTGGCGGGACTTCTACGAGCGGATCAGCGAGCGCCACGCCGAAGCCGGACCGCTCGTCACCGCTTCCGAGTTCATCGCCGCCATCCGCGGCGAGACCCCCTTCGCCTGGGACCCGGACGTGACGGACCGCTTCATGAACAACGTCGAGCACCTGTTCTCCACCGAATGGGAAGCGTTCGCGGCGTTCGAGCCAGACTACGAGGCCCTCAAGAACGCCACATTCCCGATCCTGCTCGGCGCGGGTTCGACCGACCGTGGCGCCTTCTACGCCCGCCCGTCCGTGGAGATCGCGCGACGCATCGAGGCCCCGTGGGCCGAGTTCCCAGGAACCCACATGGAGTTCACCTCCCGCCCCTACGCCTTCGGCGCCGCCGTACGGACCGTGGCCACGGAGATGTACAGCCGCACCACCGCGGTGCCCGAGATCTGGGAGGGCCGACCCGATCCCGCCCCGTGACCCGTCATTGTCCAGGAGTGTCCAGTTGACCGCCACACCCACCGAGATCATCCAGGATCTCCTGAACAACACAGCACCTGACAGAATCCGGGCCGCGGCCGAACGACTCGTCGCACCAGATGCACCTACATCTCGCTGAACTTCGACCACCCCGAACTGAAGCAGATCATGCCCTGGGCGGGAACCTCGGTCGGCCCACAGGCCTTCATCTTCGCCTTCACCCTGGTCAACACCTACTGGACGGTGGAGGACTTCACCGTCACCGACATCTTCGCGGCAGGCGAGAACGTCGCCGTCTTCGGATCGTTCATCTACCGTTCCGTGGCGACCAGCCACCAGGTGCACTCACCGTTCTCGATCCATAGCAAGGTCCGCAACGGACGCATCGTCCACTTCCAGTTCATGGAAGACACCTACGCCACCGGACGCTCCTTCAGCATGGGCGGCCACTGGGCAGTCAAGAGCGACCCCCAAGGCGAGGCCTTCGACGTCCACTCTCCCTCCCCATGACACGCCGGTGGCGGGTTCATCGCCGCCTCAACGGCCCAGGGATCCACCCCGCAGTGGGCCGACACCTCCACCACCCGACAGGAGTAACGCCATGACCACCGCGATTATCGGAACGGGCAACATCGGCTCCCGCCTTGCCCGTGACCTGACCTCCGGCGGCGAGCCCCTCGCTATCGCCGGCCAGGACGCGGCCAAGGCCCGGTCCCTCACGGAGGAACTCGGGTCAACAGCAACCTCGGACTCTGTACGGAACGCGATCGCCGGAGCGGACGCCGTGATCTTCGCGGTGTGGCTCGACACCACCCTCGAACTGCTGGAGCGGCACGCCGGCGTACTGCCCGGCAAGATCATCATCGACCCGTCCAACCCCATCACCGCCGACTCCAACGGCGGCTTCGAGCGGACCCTCCCCGAGGGCGAGTCTTCCGGGAAGCTCATCGCCGCCCGGCTTCCCGCCAGCGCCCACTTCGTCAAGGCGTTCGGGACTCTGGGAGCCGAGTCCCTGAAAGCTGACGCGAACCGCGAGCCGGAGCGAGCCGTACTCTTCTACGCCACTGATGACCCCATCGCCCAGCCCGTAGCTGAACGCCTCATCAACACCGCAGGATTCACACCGCTCAGGGCCGGTGGCGTTCACGCGTCCCTGCGCATCGAGGTGGGAGGCGACCTGCACCAGTTCGGCGGCCTGGACGGCCGAACCGTCACCCTCGCACAGGCACGGGCCGCCCTCACCGCCGCCACTTGAGCCCGACACCCGGGCCGACGTCGGTCTGCGATTCGGCGCTCCGTCAGCCTGGACGGGCGAGACAGGAGTACGGCCCGGCATGGCCAGCACCACTGCCCCCACCGGTTCCGGGGCGGCTCCGGCACCACGTCCGAAGCGGCGCACGTTCACCGCCGAGTACAAGCTGCGCGTGGTCGCCGGGTACGACGCCACCCCGTCCGGCGAGGAAGGTGCGGTCCCGCGCCGCGAGCGGCTGTACCACCCGCACGTCATCGAGTGGCGCCAGGCACGTGAGGCCGACGGCCTGGGCGCGCTGACTGACCACGTTCGTCTCGCTACTGGGCACACCCACGGATGCGGAACCGGCCTGACCACGGACGAGTGACCACGATCAGACCGACATCACGCATTCAAGTTCAGTAGCGGTGTGGGGAGATCAGGAGTCGAAGCTCCAGCGCTGCGCCGGGCTGTTGTCGCAGGTGACTGCCCGCAGCTTGGTTCCGTTCGCCGTCGCGCCCTTCTTTGCCAGCCTTGGGTGAGACGTCCCGCATCGTCGGGCTGGCTGGAGAGGGCACGACAGGAGAATTGCCCCGGATTTCCCCGCAGGCGTGGATCAACGACCTTGCCTAGCGCTGCGAACCCGCACTGTGAATCTCATAGCTTCCCGACCGTCTCGCTGGACTTGAAATCCCCGGGCGAGGTATCTGACGCTCGCGAGGCAGCGTCCTGATGGGGGTGGGGGCCCGCGCCGACAGCTTCCGATGCGGACCCCCGTCGCGGTACGGCGGACGTCAGGACGCCGTACCGCAGCTTGTTCCGCCTCACTCCGTGGCGGGGGTCAGCTGCCGCCGTTGGGCGCGGCGCTGTGCCTGCAGGTCGGGGTCGGGAAGCGGAGAGGCCATCAGCAGTCTCTGGGTGTAGGGGTGCTGTGGCTCGGTGGTGACCTGTGCGCCGTCCCCCTCCTCAACGATGTCGCCCCGGTAGAGCACAGCGACGCGGTGGCTCAGGTGCCGTACGACAGCTAGATCGTGGGAGATGAACAGGTAGGCGACACCGGATGCCTGCTGGATCTCCTTCAGCAGTTCCAGGACTCGGGCCTGGGTGGTGAGGCCGAGGGCCGATACGGGTTCGTCGCACACGATGAGCGCCGGTTCGAGCGCGAGGGCGCGGGCGATGGCGATTCGTTGCCGCTGGCCTCCGGAGAACTCGCGGGGCAGGCGACGGGCCGAGTCACGGGACAGCCCGACCCGTTCCAGCAGTTCGGCCACGCGTGCGTGGGCTTTCGCCGGGTCGGTCGCTCGGGTAGCCGTCAGTGGTTCGGTGAGGATGTCACCGATGGTCTGTACCGGGTTCAGGGATCCGTGCGGGTCCTGGAAGACGGCCTGGATGTCCGTGGCCAGGGCCCGGCGGGAGCGACGGTCGAGCCGGGCGATGCTGCGGTCGCGGAAGCGGATGTCCCCGCCGGTGACCGGGGCCAGGCCTAGGATGGCCCGGCCCAGCGTGGTCTTGCCGGAGCCTGATTCGCCCACGACGCCGAGGGTCTCGCCGGGCCCGATGTCGAGGCTGACGCCATGGAGGATCCGGGTGGGTCGGGCGCGGAACCCACGGCCGGGGTAGGACACCTCGAGGGCTTCGACGGTCAGCAGTGGGGCGGTCATTCGGACACCTCGGCGGGGGCGGGTTCGGTCGTCGGTGTGCCGGCGGGGAGAGTGCCCGCGCTCCACGGCTCCCTCGCGGGTCCGCCGTCGAGGATGGCCGCGAGGAGCGACCTCGTGTAGGGGTGCGCGGGTTCGTGGAAGATCGCGCGTACCGGCCCTGTCTCGACGATCCGGCCGGCTTTCATCACCGACACCGTGTCGCACAGGTCCGCGACGACACCGAAGTTGTGCGTCACCAGCAGGATCGCCATGTCGTGCTCGTCACGCAGACCGCGCAGCAGGTCGAGTACCTCGGCTTGGATCGTGACGTCCAGTGCCGTGGTCGGTTCGTCGGCGATGAGGAGGTCGGGGCCGCAGGAGACGGCGCCCGCGATGAGAACCCGTTGTGCCATTCCGCCGGAGATCTGGTGGGGGTAGGAGGCGAACACCCGGGTGGGGTCGTCGAGGCCGACCCTGGCGAGGAGTTCGAGTGCCCGGGTCCTGGCCTGGGACCGTGACATCCCCAGGTGCAGCCTCAGCGGTTCGGTCAGCTGCTCGCCGATGGTGAAGGACGGGTCCAGGTTCGCCATCGGTTCCTGGGGGATGTAGGCGATCCGCCGGCCGCGCAGGGCCGCCAGTGTCTTCTCGGATGCCCCGGCCAGCTCCGTACCGTGATACAGGACGGAGCCCGCGGTGACCTGTCCGCCGTCGGAGAGCACGCCGAGGACGGCGAACGCGGTCTGTGTCTTGCCCGAGCCTGATTCGCCGACCAGGCCGTGGATCTCGCCGTGTCGTACTCGCAAGCCGACGCCTCGGACCACCTCCGTCGTCCCGCCCCGGGGCTGGGCGTAGCCGACCCGCAGGTCCGTGACCTCCAGGACGTCCTCGGTGTTCGTGGCCGGGGCCGCGTGGACGATCGGCGCGTGCTCGTCGTGGGCCCAGGGAGTCGCTGCGGCCTCGGCGTCGCCCTCCGCGGTGGCGTCGTGCTCCGCCCGGTTTCCGGATCCGGACTCCAGAGCGTCCCGCAGGGCGTTCGCGAGGAGTACGCATGCCACGCAGACCAGTCCGATCGCGGCGCTGGGCCACAGCATGAGCAGCGGCGCGGTGTAGATGCTGCGGAAGCCGTCGTTGAGCATCGTGCCCCAGGTCACGATGTTCGGGTCGCCCAGGCCGATGAACTCGAGCCCGGCCTGGAGCGCGACCGCGGCGCCGGCGACCATCGCGCCCTGGATGATGACGGGCGTGCGCACCACGGTCAGGATGTGCCGACGGATGATCCGGGCGTCGGTCAGCCCCGCGACGCGGGCCGCGTCGACGTACAGTTCCTCGCGGACCCGCAGGACGGCCGTGCGCACCAAGCGGTAGAACACCGGGGTGATCAGGATGCCGATGATGGTCATGGACGACCACAGGCCCGGGCCGATCACCGCGCGCGCGGCCAGCAGCACGATCATTCCCGGCAACGCCATCAGCAGGCCGAACGCCCAGTCCGCCATGGTGTCGAACCAGCCGCGGAAGTAGCCGCTGACCAGTCCGGCGCTGATGCCGATGACGGACGACACTCCGAGCGTGAGGGCCGCGCCGGAGAGGCTGTACCGGCCTGCGTACAGCAGGTTCGACAGTACGTCGCCACCGCTGGTGTCGGTACCGAGGAGGTGCTGACCGCCGGGCGCCTCCAGTGCGCGCGCGATGTCGCCGGTGTGCGCTGCGTACGGTGCCAGCCAGGGTGCGAGCACAGCGGAGAGCACCGCCATCGCGAGGACGAGCACCGAGGCGAACCCCAGGGGGTTGCGGAGGAGACCGCGCTTCATATCTGCCTCGCCTTCGGAGTGAGCCAGCCCTGCGCCAGGTCGGTGAGGAGGTTGATGATGACCACCATCACCGTGGTCATCACGACCAGGCCCATGATCGTCGGCAGGTCTCCGCCGCCGGTGGCGGTGATCGCGTACTGCCCGATGCCGGGGAGCGCGAAGATCTGCTCGATGATGACAGCGCCGCCGAGCAGCCCGATCGTCTGCAGGCTCAGCACGGTGAGCGCCGCCCCGGCAGCGTTGCGCAGGACGTGGCGGAACAGGATGCGGCGCGCCGGCAGCCCGCGGGTGCGCAGCGTACGGACCCAGTCCTGGCGCAGGGTGTCCAGGACGGCACCGCGGATCTGCTGTGTCAGGTTGACCGTGCTGCTGAGGGCCAGCGCGATCACCGGCAGGGTGACCGCGCGCAGCCATTGCGTGGGGCTGTCACCGAGCGGCGTGTACCCGGTCGCGGCGAACAGCTTGAGCTGGACCGCGAAGACGGTGACGAGGAGCAGGGCGACGACGAAGCCCGGCAGGGCGATGCCGATGACCGACATGCCTTGCACGATCCGGTCTACAGTGCCGCCGCGGGTGGCCGCCCACACGCCGAGCACCGCGGACAGCACCACGGTCAGGAGGGTCGTGCCCAGGACCAGGGACAGGGTCACCGGCAACCGGTTGCCGATGCCCTCTGCCACGGTTTCGCCAGTGAACCAGGAACGGCCGAGGTCGCCGTGCAGAGCCCCCGAGGCCCAGTTCGCGAACTGGGTCCACACCGGTTCGTCCAGTCCCAGTTCGGCGGACTTGGCCGCGATCTGCTCCTGGGTCGCGCCGCCTCCGAGGATCCGTCGGACTACGTCGCCGGACCCGGCGTAGAGCAGAAGGAAGGACAGGGAGGTGACGGCCATCAGCAGGACCAGCCCGGACAGCAGTCTTCTTCGTAGATAGGCGAGCATGGATGGCTCCGGTCGTGCGCGGGGGGTGTCGGCGGGGTTCAGGACGCGGGCGCGAAGCCGAGCAGGTTCGGTGAGGCCCAGCCTTTGAGCAGTGTGACGCTGGTGTCCGGGTCGGTGGCCCACGCGTTGGTGATCCGGTACCAGGGTGCGAACCACGCCTCGTCGGTGAGATGGGCGTTGAGCTTGACGAGGGTGTCCTTCCGGCTGGTGTCGTCGCCGTTGCGGTACTCGTCGATCAGGCCGGTCAGCTTGGGGTCGGTCACGTGGTACGGATTGAACTGGGAGTCCGGCTGCAGCAGCAGCTGGATCATGAGCCAGGGTTCGCCGGCCTGGAACTGGAAGTAGGATGCCGGGTACTTGGCCGCCAGCAGATCGGTCAGGACGTTGGGGCCGCCGTCGGCGAGTTCGGCGGTGATGCCGACCGCCGCGAGCTGCTGCTTGACCGACTGGAGCAGCGGCCCGGCACCGGGAAGGGTCGGGAGGGTGATCTTCACACCGGAGGTGTGTCCGGCCTCGGCCAGCAGCCGCTTGGCCTTGGCCGGGTCGTAGGCCCACTTGCTCTCCAGCGACGGGTCCAGCGGGCCGCCGTCAGGACCGGCGAACATCTGGCTCGTGACGGTGCCCTGTCCCTGGGCGACCGCCTTGAGTAGGGCCTTGCGGTCGAACGACAGGTTGATCGCCTGCCGGACCCGCTTGTCGGCCAGTGCCGGAGCGGCCTTGCCCTCGCGGTCGAACAGGAACAGCCCGGCGATGTCGAGTTGCTGCGTGGCGACCTTCCAGCCGCTCTGCTTCGCCTGCTCGCCGGTGGTTCCGTTGGCGGAGGCGGCGTTCACCTGGCCGGTGCGGATCGCGTTGACCATCGCGTTGGGATCGGAGAAGACCTTGATGTCGACCTGCCCGTAGCGCACGGCCGAGGCGTTCCAGTAGTCCGGGTTCTTCTTGTAGACGTAGGTCGACCCGATGACCGTGGACGGATCGAGCGTGTACGGGCCGGTCCCGACCGGCTTCGTGCCCTCGTCGGCGCCGCCGAACGTCTTCGGTGCCTCCATGTAGGCGGCCGAGGTCCCCAGTGCGGACAGGATGCCGGGGTCCTTCTGCTTCAGGGAGAGGACCAGGGTCTGCGGGTCCTGGACCGTGATGTCGCTCACCGCCTGCAGCGTCTTGGCGTTGGTGCCCGCCTTGATGTTCCGGTCCAGGTTCGCCTTGGCCGCGGCCGCGTCGAAGACCTCTCCGTTGGTGAACTTCACACCGGTACGAAGAGTCAGGGTGAGCTTGGTCTCTGTCTGGTCGTAGGCCCACTTGGTCGCCAGCCCCGGCTGGGGCGTTCCATCGGGGCCGAGGACGAGCAGGGAGTCGTACACCGGCTGGTAGAAGAGGGTCTGCCCACCGGTCACCGGGGCGGACGCGGACAGTGACTGGGGCGCGAGGGACTGGCCGATCGTCAGCTTCGCCGCGGTCTGGCCGCTGGGCTTCGTGGCCGAGCCGGGCGAGTCGGACGGGCCGCTACAGGCGGTGAGGGCCAGTGCGGTGGCCATGAGGAGAAGGGCCGGCTTGCCGCTGAGGGTCGGCTTCATACAGGACTCCTGGAAGAGGACTTTCCGGAATGTGGCTGGAAGCTACCACCAAACTTCGAACGAATGAAAGGTTTTCAACTGGTCGTTTCCGCCCTGCCAGCAGCGCGGCCGGTGTCGGCGGGCACAATCTCTTTCCATGAACTCCGTCCCCGGCATCCCCGGAAAGCGCCGCGGCCCCTACCGCAAGTCCGCCGAGCGCCGTCACGAGATCCTGGACGCGGCGGTGACGGCCTTCGCGCGCGGCGGCCACCGCGGCGCCTCGATCCGGGAGATCTCCGAGATGGTCGGGATGAGTGCGCCCGGACTGCTGCATCACTTCGGCTCGAAGGAGGCGCTGCTGATCGAGGTCCTGCGTCACCGTGACGAGCTGGACCTCGGAGCCGGGTACCCGGACGGGCGCAGCGGCCTGGAAGCGCTGCTCTGGCTGGTCGAGAGAATGCGGCGCAACGCGGACAACAGAGGTCTTGTTGAGCTGTACTGCGTGCTTTCGGCGGAGGCGGCCTCGCCGGATCACCCCGCGCACGTCTACTACGTCCAGCGGTACGAGTGGCTGCGCGACTACACGTCTCTCGCCTATGGGGCTCTCAACGCGAGGGGCGCGCTGCGGCCGGGGGTACGGCCGGCCTCCGCCGCGCGGGCGACCATCGCCGTGATGGACGGCCTGCAGGTCCAGTGGCTGCTCAACCCGGTGGCCGTGGACATGGCCGAGGAACTCCTCGCGCACCTGCGCACCCAGGTGACCGAGGAGGCGTGGCGGGTCGCGGGGCGGGAGGCCGGCGCACCCGGTGGCGGGCCGCAGTCCGTGCCGCAGGGACGGGGAGCCGTGGGATCGCCGTCCGCGCTGCAGTCCCACGGTCCTGAAGTCCTGCCTCGGGATGGAGTGGCCGGCGCATCAGGGGAGTTCGGCGCGCACGCCGTCACCATTCAGGACATCGCCCGGCTCACCGGAGTCTCGACCGCCTCGGTGTCACGGGCACTGAACGACCGGCCGGGCGTCTCGGCCTCGACGCGGGACGCGGTGCTGCGGGTCGCCGCCGAGCACGGATTCAGCGGGAACGCGAGCGCAAGGGCCCTGAAATCCGGGCTGACCGGCCGGATCGCCTTCCAGGTGCCCTGGGTGAAGGTCGAGTACTGCGGCAGGATCCTGGAGGGTGCGGCCCGGGTGCTGCGCGACACCGGGCACAGTCTGTCGGTCATCACCACCGGCGTGGAGGAGAGCGAGCTGGCGGAGACCGTCGGGCGGCTGAACCGCACCCGCTTCGACGGCGCGATCCAGGTGCTGCCCTTCGGCGCGCCGGAGCGGTTCCGGGAACTGGCCGCGTCCGGATTCCCGCTGATCCAGGTGGACCCGGCGGTGGACCTTGCCCTGCCGTTCCCTGCCGTGGTGTGTGACAACGTCAGCGGCGGCCGGCAGGCGGCGGAGCACCTGCTGCGGCTCGGGCACCGCGAGATCGGAGTCCTGGCCGGCCGGCCGGAGGCCCTGCTCGCCACCGTGGGCCGTCTGCGCGGCTTCCGCGAGGCACTGGCCACCGCTGGAGTTCTGGTGGACCCGGCGTACGTGCGCTACGCGCGCATGGAGGTGGAGGACGGTTTCATGGCCGCGACCTCGCTGCTGTCGGTGCCTTACCGGCCGACGGCCGTGTTCGCGTTCAACGACCGGATGGCGGCGGGCGTCCTGCGGGCGGCGCAGTCCCTCGGTATCGACGTGCCTGGTGAGCTGTCGGTGGTCGGCTTCGACGACCAGGAGTCGGCCGCCCTCGTGACACCATCGCTGACCACGGTGCGCCAGCCGCTGGAACGGCTGGGGGCCACCGCCGCGCGCGTGCTGCTGGACTGGATCGGCGGAACCGACCCCGGTACCGCGTCCAGGACGCTGCCCGTCGAACTCGTCGTCCGGGGGAGCACGGCCCACGTTTCGCGCTGAGGGCGCCCCGGTGGCGGAGCCGGAGGGAAGTCGTGTGTGCGGCCGCCGGTTCCGGCCCGGAGCGCGGGGTCGGAAGTTCCCGGACGGATCCTTCTAGCCGTTGCGGGTATTCCTGTGCCACGATCGTAAACGTTTACGTTCGAGGCGGGCTCCCGCCCGCGAACGGCCGAAAGTTTGCGCTTCGGCCGCCGAAGGAGCATCCATGTCTGACCACCGCCCCGATGCCGCTGCCCGCGTACGTGACCTGACGCTGGAACAGAAGGCCGCCCTGACCTCGGGCCGGGACTTCTGGCACCTGCAGGATCTGCCCGAGGCTGATGTTCCCTCGGTGATGGTCGCCGACGGGCCGCACGGTCTGCGCAAGCAGCCAAAGGACGCCGATCCGATCGGGCTGGGCACCAGCCTGCCCGCCACCTGCTTCCCGCCGGCCGTCACCCTCGGATCGTCCTGGGACCCGGACCTGACCCGCAGGGTCGGCCGCGCGCTGGGGCGTGAGGCCCGTGCGGCGCGGGTTTCGGTCCTGCTGGGTCCCGGAGTGAACATCAAGCGGTCGCCGTTGTGCGGACGCAACTTCGAGTACTTCTCCGAGGACCCGTTCCTGGCCGGCCGCGTCGCCGCCGCCTACGTCCACGGTGTCCAGGAGCTGGGGGTCGGCACCTCGCTGAAGCACTTCGCGGCCAACAACCAGGAGACGGACCGCATGCGGGTCAGCGCCGACATCGACGAGCGGACGTTGCGCGAGATCTATCTGCCCGCGTTCGAGTACGTGGTGAAGGACGCCCAGCCGCGTACTGTCATGTGCGCGTACAACAAGCTCAACGGCACCTACACCGCCGAGCACCGCTGGCTGCTGACCGGACTTCTCCGCGAGGAATGGGGATTCGAGGGTCTGGTGGTCTCGGACTGGGGTGCCGTCAACGACCGCGTCGCCGCGATCGCGGCCGGCCTCGACATCGAGATGCCGCCGTCGCACAGCGACCACCTGATCGTCGAAGCGGTACGGGACGGGCGCCTGGACGAGACGGCCGTCGACACCGCGGCCCGCCGGGTGCTGGAACTCCTCGACGCAACCGAGGCGACCCGCCACGCGTTCGAGGACCCCGACTACGACGCCCACCACGCCCTGGCCCGCGAAGCCGCGTCCGCCGGCGCGGTCCTGCTGAAGAACGACGACGGCCTGCTGCCGCTGAACCCGACCGGTATCCGCAAGCTCGCGGTCATCGGCGAGTTCGCCCGGACCCCGCGCTACCAGGGCGCCGGCAGCTCCCAGGTCGTCCCCACCCGGGTGGACACCGCCCTCGAAGCTCTCACCGACACCCTAGGCGCCGACCGCGTCACCTTCACTCCCGGCTTCGCCCTGGACGGGGTCCCGGACCCCGGCCTCGTGGCCGCGGCCGTCGCCGCAGCCCGCGACGCCGACACCGTGGTCGTCTTCCTCGGCCTTCCGCAGAGCGCCGAGTCGGAGGGGTATGACCGCGCGCACATGGACCTTCCCGCGCACCAGCTCGAACTGCTCGCCGCGGTGCACGAGGTGAACCCCCGCACCGTCGTCGTCCTGTCCAACGGCTCGGCCGTCTCCGTCAGCCCCTGGCAGCGCCACGCGGCGGCCCTGCTCGAAGGGTGGCTCCTCGGCCAGGCCGGCGGCACGGCGACCGCGGACCTGCTGTTCGGTCGTACGGAGCCGGGAGGCCGGCTCACCGAGACCATTCCGGTGCGGCTGGAGGACAACCCCTCGCACCTGCACTTCCCCGGCGGGGAGCAGCGCGTCCGCTACGCGGAGGGCGTCTTCGTCGGCTACCGCTACTACGACACCCTCGACGTGCCCGTGGCGTACCCGTTCGGGTTCGGGCTCGGCTACACCACTTTCACCGTCGCCGACGGCGGCCCGCGCGTGGCCCGGACGGACGCGAACACCTTCGACGTCGAGGTGGACATCACGAACACCGGTGACAGAGCGGGCAGTCAGGTGGTCCAGCTCTACGTCCACGACGCCGAGAGCCCGGTCGGGCGCCCGGAGCAGGAACTCAAGGGCTTCGCCAAGCTGACCCTGGCACCGGGCGAGACCGGGACGGCCCGCTTCCGCCTGGACGAGCGCGCCTTCGCCTACTGGTCGTCCGCCGAGAGCCGCTGGAAGGTCGAACCAGGGACGGCCCAGCTACGTGTCGGCTTCTCCAGCCGTGACATCCGCGCCACCCACGAGGTCACCACCGAGGGCAACCGGCCGGCGGACGCACCCCGCCTGGACGCCATGTCGACGGTGCTCGACTGGCTGTCCGACCCGGTCGGAGCGGAGATCCTCATGCCCCTGCTCAACAAGATAGGCGAGGGCGCCGAGCGGGAGATGCCCCCGGAAGCGCGGAAGATGCTGGCGCAGCTGCCGATGTCCAAGATCGCGCTGTTCACCGGCCAGTCGGCCGCCGCGACCGCCGAACTGGTCGAGCGCTACCGCACCGCGCTCGACACCGAGGCCGCCCCGTCGACAGCCGGCTGACCCCGCCGCCCGGCTCGATGACGCGCCCGCCTGGCCTCGCGCCCTGAGACCCGCCTGGACCGACCCACCACCAGGACCCGGGGCAAGGCCAGCCCGTCCTCCAGGCTCCGGCGCCTCCCGACGACGAGGCACCGGAGCCGGCGGACACGCACCTTGCAGGACCAGGACCGGTGGTGACCTCGACGGCGGCCCCTCCGGGCTTGGACCGCCCGGCGCCGGACACCCCGGCGCGGACGCGGCACCGTGCCGACACCGGCCGGCCTTCTGGCCCCGTACGACCGAATCGAAGGAGCCCCTCATGACCACCACCGACACCACCGCACCCCTGCTGTCCGGCCTCACCGACCGCCTTCCGGGACTGCGCGCCCTCTACGAGGATCTGCACGCCCACCCCGAACTGGCCTTCCGGGAGTTCCGCACCGCCGGCATCGTCGCCGCCCGGCTGCGTGACCAGGGCTGGGAGGTGACCGAGGGCGTCGGCCGTACCGGCGTCGTCGGCGTCCTCGCCAACGGCGCGGGGCCCGTCGTGCTGCTCCGCGCCGACATGGACGGTCTGCCCGTCAGGGAACAGACCGGCCTGCCGTACGCCTCCACCGGCACCGGCACCGATCCGCAGGGCAAGGAGGTGCCCGTCATGCACGCCTGCGGCCACGACATGCACGTCACCTGCCTCCTCGGTGCGACCGCCCAGCTCGCCGCCACCCGAGAGCACTGGTCGGGCACGGTGGTCGCCGTGTTCCAGCCGGCCGAAGAGGTCGGCGGCGCGCCCGCGATGATCGAGGACGGCTTCCTGGACTGGTTCCCGCGCGCCGAGGTGTGCCTGGGACAGCATGTGTTCCCCGCCCCTGTCGGATACGCCGTCACCCGCCCGGGCCCGTTCATGGCGTCCGCCGACAACCTGCGGATCCGCCTTCACGGTCGCGGCGGCCACGGCTCCACCCCCGAGATGTCCGTCGACCCGGTCGTCATGGCCGCCGCGGTGGTGATGCGGCTCCAGACCATCGTTTCCCGCGAGATCGGCGCCTCTCAGGCGGCGGTCGTCACGGTCGGTTCCCTCCACGCCGGCACCAAGGGCAACATCATCCCGGAGACCGCGGACCTGGAGGTCAACCTCCGCAGCTTCACCCCACCGGTCCGCGACCGGCTCCTGACCGCGATCGAGCGCATCGTCCGGGCCGAGGCCGCCGCCTCCAACGCGCCGAAGGACCCCGAGTTCACCCGCCTGGAATCCTTCCCCCTGACGGTCAACGACCCGGAGACCACCACGATCGTCCACGCCCGCCTCACCGAGGCTCTCGGCCAGGACCACGTCGTGACGCTGCCCCAGCCGCTGAACGCGGGCGAGGACTTCGGCGTCTTCGGCACCGCACTCGGCGTCCCCTCCGTCTACTGGCAGTTCGGCGGCGCGGACCCCGCCCTCTTCGCCGGCATCACCGAACCCGACCACCTGCACGTGAACGGCCTGCCCGACACCGTCCCCGCCAACCACTCCCCGTTCTACGCACCCGTGCCCGACCCCACCATCGAGATCGGCGTCACCAACCTCCTCGCCGTCGCTGCCCACTGGCTGAGGTAGCGGACGCGCGGAGGGCGCGTCCCGGGCGCAGGAGGGGGCTAACGGGGCGGGAGGAACAGGCCGCCCCGTCCGGCGCCGATCGCGGTGCGGGCCGCGGTGACGGCCCAGGCTCCCAGCAACAGGACGTAGAGGGCCGCGGCCATCCACGTGTAGAGGGAGAGGCCGGTGTGCAGCGCCAGTCCCGATGCCCCGGTGACGCACGTTCCCACGGGGAAGGTGAACCCCCACCAGGTCAGCGCGAAGGGCATCCTGTTCGCGACGGCGTTCACGGTGACGGCGGCGGACAGCGCCATCCACATCATCGCGAATCCCATGACGGGCACGCCGTAGATGATCGCGAACATCCGTAGTGCGGAGGCGAGCTGCGCGTCCACTGCTCCGCAGCACACGTCGCCGAGCGAGTTGACGGCCGTGGTGGACTGGCCGAGGGGGCCGAGCACGAGCCAGAGAGTGGGGGTCATCTGGAGCGGGCCCACCTTGTGCTGGACCAGTTTCGACCACACGGTGGGCAGGATGAGCAGCGTCGCCATCAGGCTGAGCCCGAACATCGCGTAGCAGCCCAGCAGCATCGCCTGTCGCCACTGGCCGGCGGGCAGATGAGGGATCAGCAAGGGACCGGTGGCCGCGGAGACCATGGGTGCCACGATGGGCAGCAGCCAGGCGGTCGAGGCGTTGCGCAGTCTCACCTCGTAGGCGGTGATCATCAGGAACGGCACGGCCACGGCCACCAGAAGGCCCAGAGCGGTACCGGAGACCCACAGGGTCCAGGACAGCACCAGTGCGGCATCGGCGCCGATGACGTCCTTGCCGACCAGCAGAGTGCCCGCCCCCACGGCGAGCAGGGCCATGGGAGGGCATCCGTAGAAGGGTGCGACAGCCGGGTCGAATAGATGGGCGCGCGCCTGGTCCGGATGACGGGTGAAGTGGACCGCGCGGGCGGCCAGAAGGGCGACGAGCATGGCCAGCGACAGCGCCCACACGGCTGTGGCGAAGGTCCGCAGGCCTGTGACATGGACCGGCAGGGTCGCGCCGGCGTTCGCCACGATGGCCGTGCCCATCACCGAGGCGTACCAGTTCGGGCCCAGATGGCGGAATGCCTCGCGTGGGTGTGACAGCTCGCCCAGCAGACGCCGGGGGGCGGTCTCCCGGGGAGTGACGCCCAGTGGATCAGAGAGGGGCATGAGGTCACAGTGAAGTACCCCTTCACCGGGCGCCACACGACATCTCGTCGCAATACTTGCAGAACCAGCAATCTGTCCATGAGATCGGTACGCCGGATCTCCGACCTCACCTCAGTCGAGCTGCTGCTGCTGGCCGTGGCCGAGCAGGGCGGTCTCGGTACGGCCGCGCAGCAACTCGGTACCATCGAGTCAGCCGTGTTGGCCCGAGTGCGGGCCGTGGAGCACCAGATCGGGGTGGGACTCGTGGAGCGTTGCTTCAGCGGTTTACGGCTGACCCCGGCAGGCTCCGTGGCTGCCGGGGGCCGGTCCGTTCCGGAACACGCGGCTTCCCTCGCCACGGGACGCGAATCGTTGCGGGCGCGGCGCGACAACCAGCTGTGTGACGGCGAGCCTCAGTACCTGTCCACGTCCTCGCCGGTCGTCCTACGGCGGGAGCAGCTCGGCGTGCTCATCGCGCCGAGCGTCGACGACTTCCGTTCTGCCGCCGAGAAGATCCCAGTCGACACGCCTCATGTCGGTTTCACCGAGAGTCCCACCGGGCCTCGACGCAGGCGTCGGTGCCAGGGACCGACTCGTGGTCGTCACAGCCCCGTAGTATCCGTGGCCGAGCGTCGCACACCCGTCACGGCTCAGGACTTGGCCCGCACCTCTCCGCTCAGGCCCGAGCAGGGCCCTGGTACCCGCCCAGGCCCGGGCCGTTCAAAGAGGCCCAGAGGCGCATAGGGTGCCGTCGCTGGAACTGGCCTCCACCGCTGCGGTGAACCCGATGGTGGAGGGTGCGGGGCCCAGCCGTCATGAGCAGCCTCGCGGTCCAGACGATGTACGCGTCCGGCGCCTGGTGGCGGTCACGGTCGATGCCGTCGACCGTGACCTGGGTGCTGCGCGACGTGTGGCCGACCGGGCAACGTCTCCAGGGCCGGCCGGCGACTTCCTGGCGAGAGCCCGGTGCGACCGCTGGAGCGCTCCGGGAGAGGCCTGAGCCTCGGACCGACTCGCAGGGCCCTGAAGAAGGCTCCTCGCCCCAGGTCCTGCCGCGCTACCTGGGGGACTCCCCGCCCGGAGGGCAGCCGGCCGGCTCCCGCTCACCGGCCGGTCTTCGCCTGTGCCGCAGTGTCGACCAGCTGGGTGAGACGTTCCGCGGTGAGCGGGTGCTGCGGGTCCTTCAGGAGGTCGGTCTTTCCGCCATCGAGGAACATGGCGGGCGTCCCCTGGATCGCGGTCTGCCGGTCGAACGACTGTTGCACCTTCTTCGCCCAGGTGTCGTGCGTTCCCGCCCTGACGCGCTCGGCGAATTCGGGGGTGTTCAGGCCGTCGATCCCGTCGGCCAGGGTGAGTAGAAGATCCTTGTTCCCGAAGGCGTCGTCCGTTTCCTCCGGCTGGTTGTCGAAGAGGACGTCGTGGTACTCGCGGAACTTGCCCGCCTCCTGCGCCGCGGCGGCAGCGCTGGCCGCCCGCAGTGAGCCCTTGCCCGGGACGATGTTGTCGACCAGAGACAGCACGTGGTACTCCACTCGGAGCTTTCCCTCGTCCTGAAGCTCGTTGATTGTCGGCCCGAGTCTGTCCTCCACCTGCCCGCAGCCCGGGCACCGGAAGTCCTCGTAGACCGCGAGCGTCACGGGGGCGTCGTCCTTCCCCGTCGGAATGACCAGTCCTTGCGGACCGGCAGCTCCTTGAGGGACCACGACAGGCCGGTCGTCTCCCTCCTTGTACGACTGCACGGCGATCGTCACGGCCACCACCGTGGCCAGCGTGGTGGCGGCCACGCCGGTCCGGACGAGCGTCTTCCTGCGGCGGGCGCGTTCGGCCTTCTGCCGGCGTAGGGCGGCGAGTCGCGCGCGGGCGCTGCCGGCGGCGGGGGAACGGCGGGGCTTGACCATCGGACAACCAATCGTGATGCACGGGAAGAGAAGCGTGCGCATGTGCGCTGGGGAGAGGTCGGCAGGGATCAGGGCAGCACGGCATCGACCGACAGTCGGGTGCGCGGGCGCCGGATCAGCAGCACGCTCAGGGACAGAAACGCCAGGTCGCGGATGATCTCCCTGGCGTACTGGGTCTGACCGGGATCAACCGCTCCGCCTCCGCCGAAACACCCGCAGTCGATGCTCATCCCCCGGGCCCACGCCTGGATGATCGCCACGAGGAACGCTACAAGCAGAAGGGCGGAGAGCGCTGCGGCGAATCTCGTCATCAACCCGGTGGCCAGCAGCACGGCCAGTGCGAGCTCCAGGACCGGAAGGCCGTAGCCGACCGCATGGACCAGCCCCTCGGGAAGAGCGCGGTAGGCGCGGACGGCGTACACCGAAGTCTCCGGATGCAGGAACATCGCCCAGCCGGCCCAGCACCACACACCGGCCAGAGCGATACGCGCACCCGTGCCGATCCACGGAGAGCGCAAGAGCGACAACCAGTGTCTGCCTGAACCGCCCCGTGTCGAATAGAGACTCGATTTCATGAAAGGATCGAGTCATGGCACGACCTTCCCGTTATCCGCTTGAGCTCCGCCGTCGTGCGGTGCGCATGGCCGCCGAGGTGCGCGGCGACTACCCGACCGAGACGGCCGCCCTGCAGGCGGTCGCGGAGAAGCTCGGTATCGGCTCCCGCGAGACGCTGCGGAACTGGATCAAGCAGCACGAGATCGACGCGGGGACACGGCCGGGGACGACGACGGAGGAATCGGCCCAGCTCAAGGCGCTGAAGAAGGAGGTCGCCGAGCTGAAGCGGGCGAACGAGATCCTGAAGGCGGCGGCGAGTTTCTTCGCGGCCGAGCTCGACCGGCCACACACACGCTCGTA
>NZ_NEUE01000233.1 GCF_002910905.1 Streptomyces sp. SM11
CTGCGCTCCTGGAGGCAGTGGGGCCGGCCGCTGCGCGCCCGGCTGGCCCGAGCGGTGCGCGGCCCCGGCCGCGGGGTGTGGTGGTGCGGCTAGTGGGGCCTCCAGTACGGGACCTGCCAGGAGCGCGGGGCGCTCCTGGCAGGTCCGCTGCGCTCCCCCGCCGGGCGGCCCTTCCGGCTGCGCCTCCAGAACCTTCAGGGCCCGCGATGCGGGCCGGGCTGGTTACAGGGATGGGGGTCGCTCGTTCGGGTGGGGGTTTCAGTATAGCGGGTGCATCCGGGAGATGCACATGTAGCATTGGCGGAAGTAGAGGACACCCCCAACCACGCGCTTGGGGTACCCCTTGAGCACACCATTATTCGAACTGAATTTAGTTGCGTTACGCACCTGAGGAATGACGAATTGGGAAGCTGTGGGCCCAGCCACAGAACGGAACCTGAGATATGCGGAAGCTGGGATTGCGGCGTGCGGAGGTACCGGAGGCGAACGGCCCCTCGGGCCGGGCGGCGGAACCCGCAGCGGACCTCGGCCCCTCTTGCTGCGGCTTGTCTCGTCACGGTCGGCACCACCCGATACTCAGCGCCGCTGACCCTCCCCACAAGCCGCGGCGAGTTCCCGGAGGCGCACGCGAAGCCGCCTCAGCCCCGGTGGTCGGTGACCTCAGCCACCTAATACTAAGGAAAATCAAGAACCCGCAGGTCACAGGGTTGGAAGTTCGGAGATGTGTTCCCCCAGGAGGTACATAACGCCTGCGATGTGTACCTCCTGAGTAGTCACATCGCAGACTTAATGTCGGCCAGGCTGACAGTTTTCACATCGAAACGTCAGCCTGGCTGACGTTTGTGCGAGTGTTGCGTCAGGCGGTCCGCAGTCGAGGGGAGGGGGAGTTGTGTCCCCCCAGGGGGGACACAACTCGCCGGAACGTCAGCCACACCGACATTTCTGTCGGTGTGGCTGACATACTGCAGTCGTCCAAGATCAGGGAAGTGGAGAGCAGCCTCGTGACATCCGAGCCGCAGCGCCGCCGGTCCGTACCGAAGCGCGGGCCGCGCCGTACGAAGCTGCCCCTGGGCAACGAGATCCAGGCATGGTCGCAGCCTGTGCAGCCGGTTGAGGACCTGGACGCCGTGGCCCGGCGCTACCCCCGTCGGAAGGTCTCGATCAGCAGCGAGCGCAAGCCGATGGAGGTGTACGACACCCCGGAGCGCCCCAAGGCCTTCTCCATGGACTCCCTGGAGTTCTTCTTCCTGATCGCGCAGTACTTCCGCGAGGCCCTGCCTCTGCGCCTGATCCTGCTGATGATCGCGTGTCAGAAGGCCGGCGGGCAGATCCGGCTGACGCAGGAGGAGATGGCGACCGTCCTGGACGTACCCCGCGCGAAGATCAACGAGGCGCTTCAGGAGATCATGGGCCACGGCATCGTCTTCAAGGTGCGCCGCGGCGTCTACCAGTTCAACCCGCCCTACTCGTACCGCGTAGCGGAGTTCATCCCGGGCACTGAGCTGATCGAAGCCGAGTACGTGCAGGTCGACCAGGACAAAACGATCGCGAGAATCCGCATGGACGAGAGCCTGCCGGACCTGGTGCGGTTCCCGTCGCTTGACCACATGCGCGAAGCTATTGAGGAACTGCGCAAGAAGCGGGCCGAGGAACGCGCTGCACGCCGACTGGCCCGGGAGCAGCGCCAGCAGGAGGGATCAGCCCAGTGAGTACCTTGCAGTGGTCGGCGACCAACGCCGACGGCCTTCTCGCCGACCTGGACCTGCCGCCCGCCGCCTACCGGGCCTTGCTGAAGATGCGGGGAGCCAGCGAGGCCGGCGGCCGCATCGCGATGGACCAGGGAACCCTCGGGGAGCTCCTCGGGCTCAGCCGCCCCAGTGCGAACGCCGCCCTGCGGGAGCTGGAGCTCGCCAAGCTCGTCAAGAAGATCCGTAACGGCGTCTACCAGATCAACCCGATGCTCGCGGGCTACGACTCCCCCGAGGAGGCCGTGGCAGCCGTGAAGGCGATGCCCAGGGCTGACCGGCTCGACAGCAAGAGCTACGTCGCCGACTACAACCGAGCCGTCGCCGCGTACCAAGACCAGCTGGCCGAGCAGCGCAAGAAGCGCGCCGCCGCGGCCGCCGCGAAGAAGGCCACGGCCGCCAAGAGGCGCGCGTCGCTGCACGCCGTCGGATGACCCGAGCGAGCGGGTAACACGGCGCTGCACCTCATCGGGGTGCAGCGCCGTTCTCGTGTCGCGGGAGGGGCCTCATATCGTTCCCGTGTAGTGGAAACCCGCAGGTGACGTGGTGCGTACGGACGTTCCCGCAGCGGATCTCCGCGAGCCGCCAGACCGAGGGCCGGTCGTCGCGGTAGAAGTGAAGGGTGACGTACGACTTCGGCCACCACTTCACCCAGGAGCTGCGCACCCGCTTCGGCCCGGACACCGACAGCTGGCCCGCGACCGCAGAGCGGGTGACCCCGTTCCTCACGATCGTCGTGGACGCCCTGGGCGTGGACGAGGGCCTGCGGTGGTTCGAGGCGGCCCGCAAGGCCCACCTGCGCGTGACCGAGGCGGAGCGCAACCGCAGCTACAACTTCGGCTTCGCCCACTACCTCGCCACGGCGACCGGGGCGCACGAGAACGTCACCCTGCCCGTTCTCGCGGCCTTCGAGACCCTGAAGGCCGCGTACGCGGTCGCCCAGCACGAGAACAGCACGGACGTCGACGTGTACTTCGAGTACGCGGCGCAGACGTGCTCACGACTGGGCGCCGCCCGCCGCGACCGCGTGCAGCAGCTGGAGCAGAGCCGGGCGAGGCGAGCCGCTGCACGGTAAGGCGGGCCCGCTGCACGAGCAGCACCCGTACGCGGCCCGGGGCCGGCCTTCGAATGTCAGCGCTCTCCAGCACCCCCGATCACACCCCAGCACCCCCGATCACACCGTGCAGCAGGGCGTGCTGCACGGTGCAGAGCACGAGCAGCGCGAGATCCGTGGTCGGGTGCTACACCTCGAGGAAGGCCACGACCACGACGGTCTTGAGCGCGGTGACCCAGTACACGAGCCGGACGCGTTCGACGTCGTCGACGTACTGGCGCAGCTGCGGTCCGGTGCTGTCGCCGGGCAGGAGTTCGCCGGCGTCGGGGTCGACGGAGACGACGACCAGGGCGCGGTCCAGGGCGTGGAGCTCGGCCTCGCTGGTGATGGTGTCCAGCTGCTTGGCGGCGGAGTCGGAGAACGCGATGCGGGCGCGGCGGCGGGGGCCGTGCGGTGCGGGCATCAGGCGACGGCCGGGCGCTGAGCGGCGAGCCGGGCCAGGTGAGCTTCGCGCAGCTCCTCCCACGGCGTGCACTGCTCGGGGTCGGGCAGGCCGTTGGTGGCGATGTCCTCCAGGACTGCGGCGAGCTGGTCGGCGCTCTCGCGGGTCCGGGCCGCGTACGCGCGCAAGCCGTCAGCCGTGTCGGGCTCCAACTGCTGCCGGGCGGCGGGGGCCGGCTGTTCGCTCATCGAGGGCCTCCAGGGCGCGAACGGGCGTGTGCCACCACGGTATCGGCAGACCTCCGGCCCTGGGGTCTCCTCGCTGTGACCCGTCCAGGGAGGGCCGGGCATTTCCGACCTTGCGAGCTGATATCGGTGGCGCTACCTGAGTAACTGGCCGAGATCACGGAGTGCGGGTTGGCACCAAGTCCAGACCTTCCAGCCCCAAGGAGGCGAGCGCCTGATCGACGGCAGCACGCAGCGGGTCGCCGTCGAGCAGCGGGCTGAAGACGTGGGCAGCCTGTAGGAGGGCGATCGTCAGTTGGATGACGTCGGCGTAGCCGAGTTGAGGGGCAGTGGATCGAATCTGGACTTCGCCGCTGCTGGAGTCTTGCTCTAGGTAGGCGCTGGCCGTCTGCACGGAGGTGTGCGACAGCCCGGAGAGGAGTTTGTAAACCGGATAGATGTCAGCTGAGCTGTACCTTTCCAGCATGAGGGAGACGTTGCCCAGCTCGCTCTTGAGGCGCTTGTGCAGCGCCTCAGCGGTAGCGTCGCGGACCGGTTCGGGGTTGGCAGCCTTGTGAGCATCGATCTCTGCACGATACTGCGCAGCGATCGCCCATCCGGTCCTCTCGAGCCAGCCTTGCAGACTCTGCTGTTCATCTGAGCCCACCGAGACCACGGCGTCCACCGCGGCCTCGCCGTTGTCGACCAGCCAGTTGATGGCGTAGGCGTGGTTGAAGATGTTTCGCATGAGGGGTGCGACTTCAGGAGCGGTGTAGCCGTTGTCCAGAAGAAGGAGAACGGCGGCCGACGTTCGGTTGACGAGGCGCCACCAGCTGTAGACGCCCAGGACCACCTTGTAGTTCTGGGGCGGAAGGCTCAGGGGGGAGGCTATGAGCTTGTCCCCTGCTTGCAGAAGTAGCTTGGCCGCAGCCCGTGCACGCTCGGCGGTCTCTGCGTCGTCCGCAAGTTTCGTCATGTGGTGGACTCTAGTCCGGCCGAGTTCGGTTACGGATCGGAACAACGCGTTGTTGGTGGGCGCCGACTGCCCCAGAGAAACGCTCTGGGTAAGTGCGAGGGAGGTTGCGCTGCCATCGGTCACCCTGAAATCTCCCGGAACCACCACCCCGCACGCGAGCGCCGGGTTCTGACGGCCCATACCGCTCTGGTGCTCGTTCCCGGATGTCACGCTGGCGTGCGAGTTCGGCCTGCGAGCATCGCATGGCCTCCAGAAACGGGCATTCTTGGACGTATTCATGGTGGCGTGACACCCTCCTCTGGGGAGCGTGACAGGCGATGTCACGCACACGCTCCGTCACCGTGACACCGTTCGGCGCGCGAGCCCCCCAGACCCCCAGCGTGTTTCGGAAAACGCGCCTGCCTGGGAGAACGGCCTCCGATCCTCCAGAGGTATCGGTCAAAACGCGCATCTCTGGCACCCAACCCCCCAGGGGTCTCCGATGGTTCCGGGGCTCTGGGGGTGTGCGGACGGTGATGTCATCGCCCGTCGGGGCGGGCGCGGGCGAGGAAGGCGGCCAGGTCTCCGGCGGCTTCCGGCTCGGTGCCGGCCAGGCGGGCGGCGAACGCCAGCTGGTCGACACCGGCGGCGGGGACCAGGCGGAGGAGTTCGGCGAGCAGCGCGGCGTGCGCGGCGACCGGCGGGGTGAGAAGGCCGACCGCGGCTTCCTCGCGGGCGGCCGGGTCCTGGTAGTGGCCTCGGTGGGTGGCCAGGGCGCGGGCGAGCCAGGTGTCGACGTCATCCTGGACGTATCCGCCGGCTCGCCGGGTGAGCTCCTCGCGTACGGCTTCGTCCCCAGTACGGGGCTCGGCCTGGTCCAGGGTGCCGAGTTCGCGCAGCGCCTGGAGCTCGTCGGCGCGGGCCGCGATCCGCATCGCTTCGCGCAGCTCAGCTTCCCGGGCGGCGGCGGCCGCGGCATCGGCGGCCAGCTCGGCCCGTACGACGTCGTCGGTGTCGGGGTCGTAGACGGTGCCCGGGGCCGCGTCGGCGAGCAGCTGGGCGATGCGTTCCCACTCGCCGAGTTCCGCCGGGCCGCGCTCGTCACCGGCGAGGTCCTCGTGTCGTGAGTTCTGCCGGGCGTCGAACTGGGCGACGTCCAGGGCGGCCGCGGCGGCCTCAGCGGTCATGCCCCGGGCGCGGCGCCGTACCCAGCGCCGTCCGGTACGGGCCGGATCGAGCGGCTCGCGGGGAACCGCGATGCGCGGGACGGTCGGGCGGCGGTCGGTGTGCCGGGGCGGCCAGGACGGCAGGGGAGCGGTCATCGTCGGCCTCACAATTCAGGGAGAGGAATGGGGGCGGGCCGCCGTCAGAGCGCTGTACGGCGGCCCGCTGAAAACGGTTATAGCAGCCCTGTAATTGTGTGGTGTCAGAACCCGAAATCTATCGACTGGACGTGGGTGAAATCCGCGCGCAGCCCCTGGGCCCGGCTGCCCCATTCTGTGAAATAGGACTCGGTGACGGCCTGGGCGACGACCGGATGCAGCTCCTCCTCCGTCGCACCGGCCTCTTGGAGCTGGAGGATCTGCTGTGCGTAGGTGGGTGAGATCGCGGTGGTGATGTGCCGTTCGCGGCCGTCGTCGGAGGACCCGGTGGCGGTGAACCCGAAGTAGGCGACGACGTGCACCATCATCCCGTCGGAGGTGGCTGCCTGCTCCCGTGCTTGTGCTCTGACCTGCGGTTGCCACTCGGATTCGGTCTCCTCCACAAGGGCGACCTGGAGGCGCTTCTGCGGGGTTGTCAGCGTGCCGGCACGGTAGCGCTCCACCGTACGGCGCGAGACACCCAGAAGCTCCGCCAGGACCTTCGTGGACCCCTTCGCCCGCGTGAGGAGGAATTTCACCTGAGCCTTTGCCGATTTCGGTGCGGGCCGGGTGAAGACCTTCCGCTCCGCCCGTACGAGGGCGTCCAGGACCTTGCCGCGGCTTGGGGCCGGCTGCTGCTCGTGATCGCTCATAGGTTCCAGAGACCACGGATCGCCTGTGGACAGAGGAGCCGACGACTGCCGCAGCTGGCAGCCGATCGTGAGGCAGGGCCGGAATCGTCCTGGTCGTGGGGGTTGACGCGACAGGTGAGCAGGTCTTGGGTGGGGGGTCACGTTATGAGCAAGGGGGCACCCTATGGTCCGAGTTGTGACCTCTGACCGGCTGCCGCAGTGTTCGCGGTGCCGCGGCGACCTGCTCACCAGCATCGTGATGCCCCAGAACGACGAGCACGGACGGCCGATCCACCTGGAACTGTGCCCGGCGTGCGACGCGGACCGGCCGGCCGCCGGGGCCCTGATCCGCTACTTCGCGGACGGGCGCGGCCGCGACGCCACCCGGGCCAAGGAAGGGGCCCTGCTGGTCATGGAGTGGACGAAAGAGGGCATGGCCGCCCACGGCTGGTTCTTCGAGGAGAAGCCGACCAACAACGACTGAACTGGGCACGGCGGGCATTGCCAGCTCTCGGAGCGCACGGCAGGCCGGGGCAATACCACGGCACCGCCCCCCGCCTGAACTGGGCGGGGAGCGGTGCCGCTTGGACGATCAGGCGTCAGGGACGTCTCTGAAGTAGGCAGGATCGATCTGCTTGAGGCGATCGTCCTCCTCAGTGACTGGCTCCAGGAAGATGTGGAGGCCGATGTTGAAGACGCCGTTGTCGTCGTAGCTGAACCAGGTGTCTACCACCCGGAAGCGCTCGCCACCACCCAGCAGGACCCCGGCCCCGATGGGGAGGTCCAGCAGACCGTTCTCCTGCATGTACAGGACGTCAGAAGACTTCGCTTCGTGAAAGTACGTCGGCCACCGGTAGACACCGGGACTTTCCGCCGTGTGGGCCCTCCCCAAGTTCATGGGCGCCTGACACGCCCTCCTGGTAGATCATGCCTCGGGCCCGCCTGCTGCGGGCAGTTCGTTGCACACGGCTTCGCCTGGTGTGATCGCGGTAATCACACGCCCGCCTGTTCCCACTGCCAGCCCTTTCAGGGCTCTGCGCCGAAACGGAGGACGCCGTCGCTCACGACCGAGACAATGACCTGTTACCAGCCGGCAGGAAGGCCCGTTGTGCTCCAGTTCAGCGACACCCAGTTCGCGCAGATCCGTATCGACTCGACCCGAGTCAGCCTGTCGCCTGGCTTCGACGTACACCGCCTCACCATCCCGGCCGAACTACAGCCCACCGGACTGGAACACAACCTGCTGTGCGAGGTCGAGGCGGAGGTCTCCGCTGCCTCACCCAGCTCGCGGTGGATCGCCACCGCCAAGCCCACCCGCATCCGGCTGACCAACCACAACCACACCAGCGTCCGCCTCGCCTTCCCCGTCACCAACCAGCAGCTGCTGGACCTCGAAGAACACCGGGCCGGACATGACCTGCTCCTGGAACTGCACCTCAGCGGATTCATCCAGTTCGACCATTCCTCCGCCGAAAGCCGCGAACATATTCGTGTCCCGGCCAGCGTGTGGCAGGACGAGCTGGAACGTCTGGGTGCCGCCTTCGGCTTCGCCCTCTCCATCCCCCTTCCGACCTCCGCCGGGGCGCGCCGCGATGCTGCGACGTACCTGCAGACCGCCCGTCGCCTGCTGCACGACGGCGAGTTCGACAAGGCGATCGGCAGCGCCCGCCAGGCCATGGAGCGCATCCTGGCCGTGGCCGACTGGCCCCAGATCAGCAAAACGACGACCTCCACCAGCGCAGCCAGGCGCAGCGGTGGCGTGCGATCTACAAGGCGGTGTTCGACCAGGCGTCGGGCGCCGAGCACGCCGACGAGGTGACCAAGGACTTCTCGTACAGCCGCGGGGAGGCAGAAGCGTTGATCGGCATCGTTGCCAGCCTCCTGCGCACCGTGCCTGCCTCCAGCATGTAACGAGCCTTTGGGCGAGGCTCGCAGATGGGCAGGTGCAGAGCACGGAGGCGAGCCCCGGACCGTCATCGGCCCGGGGCTCGCGGAGGGTGTTCAGGCCTTCTGCCTACAGGTCGAACTCGAGGTGTTCGATGTCGGTGAACCGGACTTCGTCCAGGGAGCCGGCGCGGCGGCCACCATCTTGGAAGTAGACCTCCTTAAGGGCTTCGGCGGCGATCTCCTGGAGGCGAGCGTCGGACGCGCCTTGCTCCTGGGCCTCGAAGAGCCGGGCGGCGTGGACCGGCGGGAGGGCGAGGGTGAGGTGGCGGATGCGGTCCTGGTCGGTGGAGCCGATCGGGGCGGTGTAGCCGAGGCGGGCGCGGACGTCGATCATGATGCCGTTGGTGGACGCCGCCTTGGCCTTGGCCTTGGCCCGGATCTGCGGCTGCCACCGGGCCTTCACCTCCCGGTCCAGGCGTCCGGCGAGGTCGGGGCGGGGCTTTTTGATCTGGTCCTTCACGTACCGCTCCACCGTGCGCTGGGAGACCCGCAGCATCTGCGCGACCGCCTTCGTGCCGCCGAGCTGCTTCACCAGGTACCGCATCTGCGCGCCCGCGCTCTTCGGCGCCGGGCGGGTGAACGCCTTCTGCACCGCCTTGTTCAGGCCGTCCCCGATCAGGCTCATGCCGGTCTCCTACTCTCCGTTGTCGGCGGTGCTGACGGTGCCGTCCTTGATGGACCGGGCGAGGTTGAGTTCCGGGGCGTCGAACTTCTCGCGGACCTCTTCGCCCCACAGGACGGTCTGGGTGCCTTCGTGCTTGACCAGGCCGGGGTTGATGCCGAGCTTGAAGCCGCCGGGGAGCGGCTTGCCGTCCCGGTAGGGCACGAAGTCCAGCGGGCTGGGCCCGTTCGCGGCGTAGACGACGCAGTCGGACATGATCGCGATCGGGTACTGGCCGGTGAATGCCGCATGCTTGACGATCTTGCGGTGCAGGTTGATCCGAGTGCGGGAGATGACCGCCGCCCGGATGTCGGGACGCCACGTCGGGCGGTCCAGGGCCCGCCACCGCTCGCCGGTCCGCCACCCCTCACCCCGGGGGCGCTCGCGGAGCTTGCCGATGCCGCCCTTGGCCGTTGCCTTGATGGCCGTGATGACGATGCCCAGCTCCGGGTCACGGTTCTTGTAACCGTCCATCGCCGTGAGGAAGTCTTCCGGCGAGAGGTCGGTGGTGACGCCGAGGTCGGCCATGGTGGCGAGGTAGGCGTCGCGCAGCCGCTGGTACCAGCCGTCCAGGTAGCGGCCGTTGTCGTACCGGACGTACGCCTCGGTCGGGGCGACGTCGTAGCCGAGCTCCTGGGCGTACGCCACGGTCGGTGTCGCGTACCAGGCCGGACCGGTCGGGTGGTCGCCCTTGGGCGTGAACGGGCTCGGCAGCAGGTTGCTGTCCAGGGCCACCCACTCCTTGCCGGCCTTCACGTGGGACAGGTCGACGTGGGAGAGGTCGACCAGCCAGGATCCGGGCAGCTTCGGGTCGAACACCGGGTTCTTCACGTGCGTCGGCTCACCGAGGCCGACGTTCAGCCCGTTCGCTCCGGCGCCGAAGGCCATGTTCACGTCCAGGCCCACCAGATAGCGCAGCGTGCACTCCGCGTCGGTCATCGGCCGCGCCCAGTCGTACACCTCCTCGAACAGCATCTCGGAGGGGCCGCGCACGTGGAAGCGCGGCAGGTTCAGCGCGTTGAGGACCGGGTGCCCGTTGGGGGCCTCGGGCGGGGCGCAGTCCACCGGGTCCGAGCCGAGTGACCCGGGCGTCTTGGTGTCGGCCTGCCGCAGGGCGCCGGTCTCCTCGTCCCGTACAGCGTGGGTCGGCGGGTGCAGGGCGGTCATCAGTTCCAGGCTGGTGACGGCGGTGGAACCGCGCGGCGTCATCACCCGGGTCGCGTAGGTGCCCAGGACGCGGGTGAGTTCCGCCGGGGGGAGTTCTGCGGCGTGGTCCCAGAAGCGGGGGTCCAGCGCGTTCCAGGAGGGGATGCACAGCTGGACGCACTGGCGTTCCGAGCCCTTGGCCGGGCGGTAGATCCTCGCCCACGGCCCGAAGCCCCTCTTCGTGAGCTTCCAGTCGGCCCGGGTCAGCTGCTTGATGACTTTGTGGCCCTCCGGGATCCGCCCGGCGTCCTTCTCCTCCGCCGTGAGCGTGACGGGCAGCCCGTAGCGCTCCAGGGCGGCCTCGGTCAGGACGAGCAGGGGGTCGGCCGGCCTCCCGGGGCCGGACAGCTTCGGCTGCCCAAGCTTGGCCTCCCTCAGCGTCCAGTCCACCAGGGAGGGCAGGGACTTGGCGGGCACGTCCAGGACCAGGCCGCCGACGCCGTACGCCAGCACCTTCCCGTCCTCGACGTCGACGACCGACAGCGGCCCGTTCTCGAACCGCGGATCCGTACCTCCCGCGGGGGTGTTGGCCGCGGCCGCCTTGCGTGCGCTGGGGCGGCCCGACGTCGACGGCCTGGTCGTGCTCGCCGGGCGCGGCGCGGTCGCCGGAGCGTCCACGAGATCCGAAGCGGGAACCTGCGGCTTCACCGGGTCACTCACGACTTCGGCGCTGGAGATCGGCTCGGTGGGCTGCGGCTCAGCCGGAGCGGGCACGCCGGTGAACGTGGCGGGCACCAGGGCATCCGGCGTGGGTCCGTCCTCTGCGGCCGGGGCTGGGGTGGCGGGGTAGAGCTCCGCGAGCTTGTCGAGCAGCCGGGCGTACGCGTCGCGCTCCGGGGGGCGGGGCTCGGTCTTCCCGGACTCCCAGCCGGACACCGTGGCCCGGCGGACCTTCAGCGCGCCGGCGACTTCGTCGATCGTCAGGCCGTGCGCGGCGCGCAGCCGTTTGCGTTCCGCCGGGGGCGGAAGGGTGGCGCGGGACGCGAGCAGGGCGTCGACCGCGTCGAACAACTCGGACATGGAACACCTCCTGGCCGACACTTTACCCCACAGAGCGTACGAAGCGCGAACCTTTGGCGTACGAATGCCGTACGAATCACGTACGAGCGCCTTTCGGGAGGGGGTCGCACGGTCCCGGCCAGGGGAAGGGCTGGAAATCGGCGCGTCACATGGAGTGCTTATGGGGAGATACGGCCGGTTGCAGCTCTGAGTGACCAGGGGGTTACGTGAAGTGGAAAGACGCGTTCGACCGCGCGATGGAGGAACTGAAGGCGATACGGGCCCTGCTGGCACCGGTCGGCCGGCTCGATGACCCCACGGTCGGGCTGACCGCCCTGCACGGCGAGCTCACCCAGACCCGCCTGAAACTCTTGGAGACGATCCAGGGAGGCATCACCGGGCTGCGCGAGGAGAACCGGGAGGTACGGCGCCGCCAGGACCGGATGATCAGCGATCTCAACGAGACCCGCGGCGAGCTCCGTCAGCTCCTCGAACTGGCCGACACCCTCCGCCCCCTCGCGGAGCTCCAGGCGGCGGCGGCCGAGCAGCCCGGCGACGTCACCGGCCCCTACCCGCCCACCGAGCCGGCGCCCAACCCGACCCCGGCAACTGGCCCGACCGCGCCCACGGCGGCGCAGCCGCCCGCCTCACCCGACACCGACTCCCAGGGGGAAACCATGGAGTACCACGAGCACCAGGCGCAGCCCGAGCCCGAGCACGGAGACCAGGACGACGTGCTCAAGCAGCGGATCGAAGCCGCTTACCGGGGCAACAGCGCCCCCGCGATCCCGGCCCCGCCGACTGCCGCGTCACCGTCGGTCGGCGGGCAGGAGGAGGACCCGAGGGTCACCCACGGGGTGCTGCTGCTGAAGGCGGCCGGGGTGGCCTCCGTGGACCTGGTCGCGCACCGTGACACCTGGGAATGGCTCACCGCCCTGGCCGTCGACCACGACCACTTCCGCACCCCGCCCTCGGTCGAGGACGTCAAGGAAGGCCGCGTCCAGACCGTCCTGTCCGGGCGCTCCCTCATCGGCCTGCTGATCAAGCTGTGGGACACCCGGCACGCCACCACCCCGTTGGAGGCGGACTGGGCGCTGGCCACGACCGCCTACAACCGGATCGCGGCCGAACTCACCGGTGTCGACGGAGAAGGCCAGACCATCCGCATCGTCCTGGACGACGGGCTCCCCCACACCGACAACGACTGAACCGCTGCACACCGGCCGGCAGTCGTCCGCCCCGGCTTGGACGGCGGCCAGCTGGCCGTGGCACAGCAGGAGCCCCTCACTGATCAGCAATCGGTGAGGGACTCCGGGCGTTCAGGGCGCGGGGGTGAAGCCCCAGCCGGGGTCCGGCTCCTGGCGGTGTGCGGGAAATGCTGCGGTAGGTGTCATGGCCGGGAGCGTACGCCCGGCGAACCACCGCGAACAGCCCCGGACCACGGCTGGGAGACTCGATCGGACACGTGAGCCGGACGCCCTACCCCTGCTGGACTGCCCAGAAGAGGAGTCCGACGAGGCCGGCCCCCGGTGACGTAGGCGGCGCCGCGCATCGCGCTGGAGATTAGCGCGCACCTGGTCCCGGACGGGGAGGGGCAGGAGTGGGCGAGCTTCCAGGCCGCAATCGGCTGGTCCGCCGGATGGGTGGCCCAGATGTGCTCCAGGTCGTCGGCAAGGTCGGCTACCGAGGAGAGTCCCGTATGGACGCGGCGGCGCACTTCTTCAAAGAATCGGCTCAGAAGCAGAACCGGTTGGGCGTGCTCATCCGACGTAAGGGTGTGACGGATATGCCGGGACGCAGCGCTTCGACTTCGGACCTTGTGGCAGCTATTGCCGACGGGGATCGCCGGAGCTTTGAGTTGTTGTACCGCCAGTACGCGCCTTGGCTGGTAGCCCGACTACGTCATCGATGTGCCGACGCGGCGCAGGTCGACGACATCGTGCAGGAGACATTCGTGGCGTTGTGGCGAGCCTGCGCCGAGGCTCGACAGGACGAGATCCGTGACATAGCAGGGTGGTTATGGCGGGTTGCGTCCCGAAGGCTTGTGGATGCAGCGCGGGCGGGCGGCGCCCGTAACCGACTTCACCGTGCCTTGCGTCAGTTGCGAGGGAAGCCGCCCGAGCGCTCTGCGGAAGACCAGGTTCTCGCAGACGCAGAGTTCGGTGACGTACACGATGCGATGGCCCGGCTGCCGCCCGACCTCAGAGACGTGGTGCAGGCAACGGTGCTGGATGGCCTGTCAACCCGCGAGGCATCGGAGTTGCTGCGCATCCCGCCGGGGACCGTCAAGACGCGCGCCATGCGGGCCAAAGCCCGCCTTCGAGACCACATCCAGCAGGTAAGGGGGCAGGACACATGAGGAACGAGGCATGGGCGCAGCACCCGGACGAGGACGCTCTGGCGCACTACGCCCTCGGGACAGCTTCAGATGGCTTCCGCTCGGTGGAGCGGCATCTCGATAGGTGCTCCCGATGCCGGGACTGGCTGTCGCACCAGGAGAGCGTGGCCCTGGTGGTGGACTCCGTATGGGCTGAGCTGTCCGATGCGGTGGACGCTGTGGTGTCCTCGCCGGGGGAACGCTGGCTGATGCGGCTGGGTGTGCCGGATCACGTAGCACGACTGGTGGCCTCGGTGCCAGCGCTCAGGGTGTCGTGGCTAGGAGCATCTGCGCTGCTGATGCTGCTGGCTGCGCTGACGTCACGGCTGCTCGCGCCGGATGGGGCACCGGCCTTGTTCGTACTGTTGGCTCCCCTTCTTCCTGTGGTGAGTGTCGCCTTGTGCTTCGACGCCCGATGGGAGCCTGCGGGCGAGATGGCCCTGGTGGCTCCGCTCAGCATGTTCCGGGTCGCGCTGCTGCGTACCGCTGTCGTTCTCGGTACGTGCGTAGTGACGTCGACGGCAGCCGCCCTCACTCTGCCCGACTTCGGCCTGGAGGCACTGGCATGGCTGGTGCCCTCAGGCGCCTTGACCGCCCTGAGCCTCTTGCTCTCACGCCACATGAACCCCGCCACCGTGTGCGCTGTGGCCGGCGGGGCCTGGATCGTCCCGGCGGCCGTGACGCAGAACGGGTCATGGCTCACTTCCGCTCAGGGACAGCTTGTTCTGACCGTGGTGTGCGCCGGGCTGCTGTTCGGCTTGGTCATGGCCCGGTCCACATTCGACACCGAAAGGAAGGCCCTTCTCTCATGACCCTCGATACCGGCACCGTTTCCGTAAAGCATCTGAGCGTGAAATACCGGCGCACTGTGGCTGTTGACGATCTCACGCTGTCGCTCGCCTCTGGTGTGACCGGCCTCCTCGGTCCCAACGGCGCAGGCAAGACGACTCTGCTGCGCGCATTGGCCACCGCCCGGCTGCCGGAAACGGGCGACCTCCGCGTCTTCGGGCTGGACCCGCGGCAGGCAGGGCCCCGGCGCGCGATCCGGCGGAGGCTGGGATTTCTGCCGCAATCATCCGGATTCCACTCGCACTTCACTGCCTTTGAGTTCGTGGACTACGTGGCGATCCTCAAGGAGATGCGCGAGCGCAAGCAACGCCACGATGAGGTCCGGCGCGTGCTGGAAGCTGTCGGACTCGCAGACGAGCGCAACAAGAAGATGAAGGCGCTGTCCGGAGGAATGCGGCAGCGTGCTGGGCTGGCGGCCGCGTTGGTCGGGAATCCTGATCTGCTGATTCTTGATGAGCCGACCGTCGGTCTGGACCCGGAGCAGCGAATGCGGTTCCGGGAGCTGATTGCCGACCTGGGAGTGGGGCGAACCGTGCTGCTGTCGACGCATCAGACGGAGGATGTCGCGGCACTGTGCCGCCGCGTCCTCGTCATGGGGAAGGGCCGCATCAATTTCGACGGAGCACCGGACGGGCTGGCGCGGCTTGCTGAGGGCAAGGTCTGGGTCAGCTCCGACCGGGACCCCACTGCGGTAGCGGGGTGGCGTACGGGACTGGGTGAGTACCGCAACATCGGCGTACCGCCCTCTGGCGCCCGACTTGGTGAACCGACACTGGAAGACGGGTATCTCCTGCTTCACGACGCAGTGCCCGGAAACGAGGCATCGGTGTCATGAGCCAGCTCCGTGAAGAAGCCGTTTCCTCCAGCGACAAAGCTGCGGGCCAGGCGTTCGGGCAGGGTGGCCGACGGGTGGTGCTCCCCCTCGCGGTTGTCGAAAGCCGTCGGCTGCTGCTGCATCCGGCTGTCCTGATCACGTTAGCTGCGTACGCGGCTCTGTGGATCTACTCAACGGTGAGTGGTGCGGACCGGTTTCCGGTGCTGCACGACGAGTCCCGGTACACCCAGGCGCCCGCGCTGCTGGTGGCCGCCGGTACATTCCTGGCTGTCAACCTGGCGGTGCTGCGTCCGGTACGCGATTCGATGGCAGACCTGTATGAGGTTGTGGTCCTGGACGCCTGGCAGCGGGTCACCGCCCATGCTCTGTCGGTGCTGCCCGTCGCGGGCGTGACTCTGGTGGCAGCCGCGCTTCGCATCGGGCTGGCGGCAGCAGGCCCTGACCCGGTGGGCAGCGTCGTGACCGCCGAGGTACTCACTGGACCTGCGGTCGTCCTTGCCGCTGGCGCCCTGGCGGTGCTGACCGGCACGGCTATGCGGTCCACCGCGGCCGGGCCTCTGGTCCTGATGGGCTTGGGCGTGCTGACCGTGGCTGCCGCACTTGCTCCGACATCGTCCTGGCGGTGGCTGACGCTGATCGCCATCGAGCACGAGTCGGTTCCCCCGCTGCCCAGGGATCTGCTCGACCGACCTGCCGAAGTGCACTTGCTGTACCTGCTGTGCCTCACCGTGCTGGCCGCCCTGGCCGCACTCCTGCTCGCCGGTCTGCGCGGACGCCTTGTGGCAATGGGCGCGGTGCTGGCACTTGGCGCCGTTGTGGGGGCAGGGGCAGCTCAGTTCCAGCCCGTACCGGAGTCCACCGTGGAGGCCCGGCACACGGCACGGACGGCACCCGCCCAGACCCAGCGCTGCACGGAAGTCAGCAACGTCACATACTGCGCCTTTCCCGACTTCTTCGATCGTCACCGGCAGTGGGCCGAGGTGGCGGAAGGCATCCTCCACCGCATCCCGGGCGGGGGGCCGGCCGATGGACTCGCGGTCCGTCAGCACATCTGGAGCATCGACGGCGGCGACAGCCGTGTCGATGCGGAACCGCTGCAAGGGTGGGTAGAGGACGACCGCGAGGCAGAAACGCCTGGCGCGATCATGGTCGGGACCCGCTGGGGCACTGGCAATGAAGCAGACAGTCTCGCAACGATCGGCTTCGCCGCAGCCTTCGCCAACCGGACCATCGACGCCGGGAAGGACCGCGGGCCGGTGGCACAGGTCTGCGGTGCCCGGGCTGTTCTGGTGACATGGCTAGCGGCCCAGGCCACTCCCGAGACCCGGCAGGCACTACGCGACCGGTTGACCACGGTGATCAGTGGAACTTCGGTCAGTTTCCGGCCCGTGGACGGAGTGCACGCTCTCTCGGTAGACCGTCGCGGAGCCTCCGCAGCCCTGACGCTGCTGGAGCGCCCGACGGACGAGGTCGGGGCACGTGTCTCTGACTCGTGGGAAGAGCTGACAGACCCCAGCACCCCGCTCGACCGAGCAGCAGAGCTTTTGGACTTCCCGGCGCCACCGGTCACGTCGGATGGCGGTGAAGGGGGATGCTGACGGCCAGAGAACTGCTGATCCCCCTGCTGCGGCACGAACTGCGTGCGGCCCGCACTCTGCCGCTGTACGTCGGCATCACTTGCGCCCTGGTCGTCGTCCTTGCCCCGTCACTGGCCTTAGCCTTGATCCACCGAAGTGGTTTGAGTGTGATCTTCTGATCGGTTTCTGGGCCGGTTCGGGTCGGTGGCTGGGTATGGGCAGGTTGTATCCGCTGGTTTGCCCAGCTTTTCCACGGTGTGGTTCCGGTCGGGCCCTTGCGGGCGGGTGGACGGGGGCTGTTCGTGTCAGCCGGGTGGCCCGTGGGCGGTGTCGAGCAGGTGTGTCCAGGCGTGCTGCCAGGGCCAGTTGCGTGGCAGGTGCAGGGTGATGCGCCGTGCTGAGCGGGCGATCCGGGCCGGAACGTGGACGAGGTGGGTGCGGATCGTGGTGGTGGTGGCCCTGGCGTGGAACGTGGAGGCCAGCGCGCCGGCGGCCCGCAGCAGGTTGTAGGTCATCGCCCACAGCGTGAGCCAGGCGGCGTTGGCGTTGAAGTTTCCGGACGGAAGGTGGGCCAGAGCCCCGGCTTTGCTGTCGGCGATGACCTGCTCGATGACGGCGTGGTGACGGTGTTCCTGCTCGGCCTGGAGCGTCGGGGCGGGCTGGTCGGTGAAGAACGGGTGGTAGCGCCAGACGGGAAACAACTCGCCCTGTTCGCCCACAACGGCGGGTTTGGCCAGGTCACGGACCCGGCGCACGATCAGCCGGGCGGTGACCCGTTCGCTCTTCTTGCGGCCGGTGAACGCGGTGTAGGCGGGTATCTCGGCGACTTCGGCGTTGGAGATGAGTTCGCCGGTCTCCGGGTCGGGCACCGCGGTGGGGTAGGTGATCTGCTGCCATGCCCCGTCGGGAATGCCCAGGACGGCCCGTTTGATGGAGGGGTTCATCCCGCAGGTGATCGAAAAGCGGGCTCCGGCCCGGCGGCAGGCGGCGATCACCCCGCCGTTGTAGAACTGCGAGTCCGCTCGCAGGATCCGGGTGCCGGTGCAGCCCGCCTCGGCGGCGGTGGCGAGTGCCTCGCTGACGAATTTCGGGGCTCCACGGGAATCGGCTGCCTTGCCGCGGCGCATCCGTACTGCGGCGATCACCGGGCGCGACTGTGGGGTGCAGATCGTGGCGAGCAGGGGGTGCATGGTGCGGATGCCCTTGAACCGGCCGTACTCGGCGCCCTGCTTGGCCCGGCCGTAGACCCGTTTGTGGGTGGAGTCGACGTCGATGAACGCCGTCGTGCCGGAGCCGGGCAGCAGGGGGGTGTGGGCGGCCAGACCGGCGAGGAACCTGCGGTGGACGGCGTGGAGTTGGAGTGCGTGGCCGTGGGTGAACGCGCGGAGGAACGTGCCCAGCGTGGACGGCGCGCGGATCCCCCGGAACAGGGCCGGCATCGCACCGTGCCGCAGCACGTGGAGGTCGTCGATACTGTCCGCCCCCGCCGCCATGCCGGCCACGATGCTGCTGACCTTGGCACCCGCCGCGGCCCCCGCGCCGTTCGCTGTCCCGGTCAGCCTCACCTTCTGGGCCACCAGACGCGAAAGACCACACCGCTCGGCCAGCCGCATCACCGGAACCAGCCCGGCCAGCGCGACCAGATTCGGATCATCGAACGCAGCGGAGACCGCCGCCGGCGTATGGGAAACTTGCATCTCGGAAGTGCCTTGCCGATCGTGCGTGCTGGAAGCCTGAAGAACTCCCATCATCACAGGTCACAAGGCACTTCCTCGTTTCCGGAAGAGTCATCCACAGACATCACGTCGGTGGATCAAGG
>NZ_NEUE01000234.1 GCF_002910905.1 Streptomyces sp. SM11
GGGCCGACGGATATGGCACCGGGTGCGCCGGTGCTCCCTGGGGGTGCTGTCTGTTCTGCCACGCCCGGAACGCTACGGGGATCGTTCGGGCCGGGTCTTGTACGTTCTTGCGCATTCCCCGATACGTTCTTGCACTCGCCGACGAGTACGTTGTCGCACTCACCGGCCGGGTCGCGGCACACCGCGCTCACGTTGGTAGGCGCCGGGCGGCACCCCCACGATCCGGGTGAAGTGGCGATTGAGGTGCGGCTGGTCCGTGAAGCCGACGGCGGTCGCGGCCTCGGCGGGAGCGACACCGGCGTCGAGCATGCGGCGGGCCCTGCGCACCCGGGCGTCGGTGAGCCACGTGTGGGGCGGCATCCCGTACTCCTTCTTGAAGGCTCTCAGCAGCGCGAACGATCCGGTGCCCAGCTCGGCGGCGAGCGTCTCCAGCGTGGGCGGGGCGGCCATGCGCTCCTCCAGCGCGGCGCGGGCGCGTACGGCGTTCCTCGCACCACCGGCGTGCGCGGTCAGCCCTGGCAACGGACTGCCGTGCCGGCTGAGGAGCCGGGTGACCAGGACCCGCAGCAGGCTGTCGGCCGCCAGTGCGTTGCCCTCCTCCGCCGCCCGGTGCACCTCGGTGATCAGCCGGGACGCGTGGGGATCGGTCACCCTGCTCTCGGCGAAGCCGACCGTGCCGCGCAGGGACGTCACCTCGGCCGCGATGTCGTTGACGACCTTGGCCGACGGATAGAGCGTGGCGTACGCCCAGCCCTCGGGCGCCCCGGAGCGGGCCGTGTGCGGCACCTCCGGGTTGATCATGACGACGGTTCCGGGGACCGCGTGAACGGTGCCGCCCGGCAGTCCCACATCCTCCACCCCACCGGTGACCGCTCCGAAGACGTAGCCCTCGTGACTGTGCCGGGGAAAGGTGTGGCGGACGTACCGGGCGCGCAGCAGATCGAGGTCGGGCAACGCCGCGTACTGCCAGTGCCGCGCCCACTCCTCCGTGCCGTCCGCTCCCGCCATGGAGACATTCTCGCAGGTCCCAGCCGTGTGCCACGGTGTGAGCGGGCCGTCGCGAGTGGTGTCTCCGACCGGTTGTCAGTGGCCGGGTGCACGATGGGGGACATGACCGGCTCCGCTCTCGACGCCTTCTCGCCCGCGACCCGCAGTTGGTTCGCCGGGGCCTTCAGCGCGCCCACCGCCGCGCAGGAGGGTGCCTGGCGGGCCATCGGCGAGGGCAGTGACGTCCTGGTCGTCGCGCCGACCGGTTCCGGCAAGACGCTGGCCGCTTTCCTCGCCTCGCTGGACCGGCTGGCGGCCGAGCCGCCGCCGGCCGAGGCGAAGAAGCGCTGCCGCGTGCTGTATGTGTCCCCGCTCAAGGCCCTCGCGGTCGATGTCGAACGCAATCTCCGCTCGCCCCTGACCGGCATCCGCCAGGAGTCGGTACGCCTGGGTCTGCCGGAGCCGGAGGTGCGGGTCGGTATCCGGTCCGGGGACACTCCGCCCGCCGAGCGGCGCTCCCTGGTGACCAGACCGCCGGACATCCTGATCACCACGCCCGAGTCGCTGTTCCTCATGCTGACGTCCTCCGCCCGGGAGGCGCTGGCCGGCGTCGAGACGGTGATCCTCGACGAGGTGCACGCGGTCGCCGGGACGAAGCGCGGCGCCCACCTCGCCCTCTCCCTGGAGCGTCTCGACGAGCTGCTGCCCCGCCCCGCCCGGCGCATCGGCCTGTCCGCGACGGTCCGGCCGGTCGACGAAGTGGCCCGCTTCCTGTCACCGCGGCGCAAGGTGGAGATCGTCCAGCCCCGGTCCACCAAGGAGTTCGACCTCTCGGTCGTCGTCCCGGTCGAGGATCTGGGGGAGCTGGGCGGCTCCCCCGCCACCGACGGCGACTCCGGCCAGGCGGACAAGCCCTCGATCTGGCCGCATGTCGAGGAGCGCATCGCCGATCTCGTGCAGTCGCACCGCTCCACCATCGTCTTCGCCAATTCCCGGCGGCTGGCGGAGCGGCTGTGCAACCGGCTGAACGAGATCGCGTACGAGCGGGCGACCGGCACCACGTTCGACCCCGACAGCCCGGCCCCCGCCCTCCCGGAGGCCCACGCACCCGCCGAGATCATGGCCCAGTCCGGCGCGGGCAGGGGCGCCCCCGCCCTGCTGGCCCGCGCCCACCACGGCTCGGTCTCCAAGGAACAGCGGGCCCAGGTCGAGGAGGACCTCAAGGCGGGCCGGCTCCCCGCCGTCGTCGCCACCTCCAGCCTGGAGCTCGGCATCGACATGGGTGCGGTCGACCTGGTGATCCAGGTGGAATCCCCGCCCTCCGTCGCCTCCGGCCTCCAGCGGGTGGGCCGGGCCGGGCACCAGGTGGGCGCGGTCTCCACCGGGGTGGTCTTCCCGAAGTACCGCGGCGATCTGGTGCAGGCCGCCGTCGTCACCGAGCGGATGCGCGAAGGGGCCATCGAGGCGCTGCGTATCCCGTCCAATCCGCTGGACGTCCTGGCGCAGCAGCTGGTCGCCATGGTGGCCCTGGACAGCTGGCAGGCCGACGACCTGCTGGCCCTGGTCCGGCGGGCCGCCCCGTTCGCCTCGCTGCCGGAATCGGCGTTCACCGCCGTGCTCGACATGCTCGCCGGACGCTATCCCTCCGACGCCTTCGCCGAGCTGCGCCCCCGGGTGGTGTGGGACCGCGTCGGGGGTACGGTCACGGGCCGCCCCGGCGCGCAGCGGCTCGCCGTCACCTCGGGTGGCACCATTCCCGACCGGGGGCTCTTCGGGGTCTTCCTGGCCGGGGCCGACCCGAAGAAGGGCGGCGGCCGGGTCGGCGAGCTGGACGAGGAGATGGTCTACGAGTCCCGCGTCGGCGATGTCTTCACCCTGGGCACCACGTCCTGGCGGATCGAGGACATCACCCGGGACCGGGTCCTCGTCTCGCCCGCCCCGGGCGTTCCGGGGCGGCTGCCGTTCTGGAAGGGCGACCAGCTGGGCCGCCCGCTGGAGCTCGGCCGCGCTCTGGGTGCCTTCCTCCGTGAGATCGGCGGCCTGTCCGAGGAGGATGCCCGGCTGCGCCTGCTCACCGCCGGACTCGACGCCTGGGCGGCGGACAACATCCTGGCCTACCTGGACGAGCAGCGCCGGGCCTGCGGCCACGTGCCGGACGACCGGACGATCCTGGTCGAGCGGTTCCGGGACGAGCTGGGCGACTGGCGGGTGGTCGTGCACTCCCCCTTCGGCGCCCAGGTGCACGCGCCGTGGGCGCTCGCCCTCTCCGCCCGCCTCGGCGAACGTTACGGCATGGACGCCCAGGTCATGCACGCCGACGACGGCATCGTGCTGCGGCTGCCCGACGCGGACATGATGGGCCTGGATCTCCTCGATTTCGACGCCCCCGGGGCCCCGGACGCCGGGAACGACGGACCGGCGCCGGGAGACGTGGCGTACGACAGCGACCAACCCCCGGTGGCGGCCGCCGACGTCGTCTTCGACCAGGGCGAGGTCCAGCAGATCGTCACCGACCAGGTGGGCGGATCGGCCCTGTTCGCCGCCCGGTTCCGGGAGTGCGCCGCGCGCGCCCTGCTGCTGCCCCGGCGCTCCCCCGGCAAGCGCACACCGCTCTGGCAGCAGCGCCAGCGGGCCTCCCAGCTGCTCCAGGTCGCCTCGGAGTTCGGCTCGTTCCCGATCGTCCTGGAGGCTGTCCGCGAATGCCTCCAGGACGTGTTCGACGTCCCCGGGCTCACGGAACTGATGGGCGACCTGGAGGCGCGCCGGGTCCGGCTGGTCGAGGTGACCACCCAGGAGCCCTCGCCGTTCGCCCGCTCGCTCCTCTTCGGTTACGTGGCCCAGTTCCTGTACGAGGGCGACTCTCCGCTCGCCGAGCGGCGCGCCGCCGCCCTCTCCCTGGACTCCCGTCTCCTCGCCGAGCTGCTGGGCCAGGCGGAGCTGCGTGAGCTGCTCGACCCCGAGGTCCTCACCGAGCTGGAGCGGGAGCTGCAGCGGCTCACCGAGGACCGGCGGATCAAGGACGTCGAGGGGGTCGCCGACCTGCTGCGCGTGCTCGGTCCGCTCACCGACGCCGAGCTGGCCGAGCGGGGCGCCGAGCCGTCCTGGGCGCCGGAGCTGGCGGCGGCCCGCCGGGCGATCCAGGTCCGGATCGCCGGCGCCGATCACTGGGCGGCGATCGAGGACGCGGGCCGGCTGCGCGACGCCCTGGGCACCGCGCTTCCGGTCGGTGTCCCCGAGGCGTTCACCGAGCCGGTGAAGGACCCGCTCGGTGACCTCCTCGCCCGCTTCGCGCGGACGCACGGCCCGTTCACCGCCACCCGGGCCGCCGAGCGCTTCGGGCTCGGTACCGCCGTCACCGACGGCGCGCTGCAACGGCTGTCGGCCTCCGGCAGGACCGTCCAGGGCGAGTTCCACCCGGCGGGCATCGGCCAGGAATGGTGCGACGCCACGGTGCTGCGCCGGCTCCGCCGCCGTTCGCTGGCGGCGCTCCGCCAGGAGCTGGAGCCGGTGCCGCCCGCGGCCCTCGCCTCCTTCCTCCCTCAGTGGCAGCACTTCGGCTCCAACAGCCTGCGGGGCATCGACGGGCTGGCCCGCGCCGTCGAGCAGCTCCAGGGCGCGCCCGTTCCCGCGTCGGCGCTGGAGAAGCTGATCCTGCCGAGCCGGGTCGTGGGCTATTCCCCGGCGATGCTCGACGAGCTGACGACCACGGGGGAGGCCGTCTGGGCCGGTGCGGGGGCGCTGCCCGGCAAGGACGGCTGGGTCTCCCTCTACCTCGCCGACAGTGCGCCGCTGCTCCTGCCTCCGCCGCACCCGCTGGAGCTGTCGGCGCTCCACGAGTCCGCGCTCACCACGCTCTCCGGCGGATACGGCCTGTTCTTCCGCCAGATCGCCGACCAGGTCCGGGCCACGACCCACCCGGACTGCACGGACCAGCAGCTGGCCGACGCCCTGTGGGACCTGGCCTGGTCCGGGCGGCTCACCAACGACACCCTGGCCCCGCTGCGTTCGCTCCTGGGCTCGGGACGGACGGCGGGCTCGACGGCCCACCGCTCCCGGCGGAGCGTCCCGCGCGGGCGTTACGGCTCGCTCACCGCCGCTGCCCGTCCCGCGTCGCGCACCGGCCCGCCGACCGTCTCGGGCCGCTGGTCCCTGCTGCCCCCGGTCGAACCGGAACGGACCCACCGCGCCCACGCCCTGGCCCGCACCCTCCTCGACCGGCACGGCGTGGTGACCAGGGGCGCGGTGCAGGCCGAGGGGGTGGAGGGCGGCTTCTCCGCGACGTACCGCGTCCTGGCCGCCTTCGAGGACAACGGGCAGGCGCGGCGCGGCTATGTGGTCGAGGGGCTCGGGGCCGCCCAGTTCGCGATGGACGGCGCGGTGGACCGGCTGCGGGCGGCGTCCACGGCGCGTGACCGCCGGGATCCGGACACCGTTCCCCATGCGCTGGTGCTCGCGGCCGCCGACCCGGCCAACGCGTACGGCGCGGCCCTGCCGTGGCCCGAGTCCCCGGACGGCGCCGGACACAAGCCGGGCCGCAAGGCGGGGGCGCTGGTGGTCCTCGTCGACGGCGAGCTGACGCTCTACATGGAGCGTGGCGGCAAGACCCTCCTGGCCTGGCCGTCCGACCCCGAGGCTCCGGCCTTGCGAGCGGCGGCCGAGGCCCTGGCCGCCTCGGCCCGCGCCGGCGCCCTGGGCACGGTGACGGTGGAGCGGACGAACGGCGTCTCCTCCCTCACCTCTCCGCTGGGCCGGACGCTGGAGGCGGCCGGGTTCCTCGCCACTCCGAGAGGCCTGCGCCTGCGCGCCTGACCGGAGGACCCGACTCCCACGACCCGGTTCCTGGGGCGGGTCGGCGCACCACCGCCCCGGCGCACCCATCATGGAGGCATGCCCGAAGGAGACACCGTCCTGCAGACCGCCACCCGGCTGCACGAGGCACTGGCGGGGCAGATGCTGACCCGGTCGGACCTGCGCGTCCCCCGATTCGCCACCGCCGACCTCACCGGCCGGACCGTCCTGGACGTCACTGCGCGCGGCAAGCACCTGCTGACCCGGATCGAGGGCGGCCTGACCCTGCACAGCCACCTCCGGATGGACGGGTCCTGGCGGGTGTACGCCCCGGGCGAGCGCTGGCGTGGCGGTCCGGGGCACCAGATCCGCGCGGTCCTCGCCAACGCAGAGCACACCGCGGTCGGCTACCGGCTCCCCGTGCTGGAACTGCTGCGCACCAGCGAGGAGAGCCGGGCCGTCGGCCATCTGGGGCCGGACCTCCTGGGCCCCGACTGGAACCCCGGCCTCGCCCTGGGCCGACTGCTCGCCGCTCCGGAGCGCCCTCTCGGCGAGGCCCTCCTGGACCAGCGCAACCTGGCCGGCATCGGCAATGTCTACATGTGCGAGCTGTGCTTCCTGGCCCGCGTCACCCCCTGGCTCCCCGTGGGCGCACTCCCCGACGGCGTACTCCCCCGGCTCGTCACCCTGGCCGAGCGCCTGCTGCACGCCAACCGCGACCGCCCCACCCGCACCACGACCATCACCTCCGAACTCCGCACCCCGCCGGGCCCTCCCGTCCGGGCAACCGTTCGTGTACAGGAGCGGCTGTACGTCTACGGACGCGCCCGCCGTCCCTGTCTGCGTTGCGGCGCCCCGATCCGTCTCGCCGACCAGGACGACCGACCCGCCTACTGGTGCCCCGGCTGCCAATCAGGCCCCACCCCCCAGGGGGTGTCCGGCGACACCTCTTAGTTGACGACCCGTCAGATATGGTCGTACGGTCCCGTCATGCCTCTCTCCGCGTACGACCTCACGGGCCGCGCCGCGTTCATCACCGGTGCGGCGAGCGGTATCGGACGGGCGAGCGCCCTGCTGCTCGCGGAGGCCGGAGCCACGGCGCACTGCGTGGACCGCGACGAGACGGGTCTGCGCCGGACGTACGACCTGATCGCCGACGCGGGCGGCAGCGCCCGGATCCACCGCCTCGACGTCACCGACCGCGGCCAGGTCCGTGCTGCCGTCGGCGCGGCCGGGCATCTCGACATCCTGGTCGCCTCGGCCGGGGTCATGCACTCCAGCAGCGTGCTGGAGACGGCGGACGAGGACCTGGAACGGGTGCTGGCGGTCAATTTCACAGGGGGTGCTGTACGCCTGCCAGGAGGTGGCCCGTTCCATGACAGCCCGCTCCGCACCGGGCTCGCTGATCACGATGGCGTCCGGCGCCGTGGACTCCGCGAGCGCGGGCCTGCTCTGCTACAGCGTCGCGAAGGCCGCCGTGGTGCAGCTCACCAAGACGCTCGCCACGGAGCTGGGCCGCACGCCATACGGGTGAACGCCGTCGCGCCCGGCTGGATCCGTACGCCGATGACCGACCGGCACGATGCCGCCGACCGGCACCGGGCGGAGGCGACGATGGCCCGGATTACCCCGCTGGGCCGGGTCGGCGAGCCCGAGGACGTCGCCCACACCGTGCTGCACCTGGCCTCGGACGCCTCGGCCTTCATGACCGGTCAGATCCTCCGGCCGAACGGCGGCGTCGCCATGCCCTGGTAGGCCGCCGCCCGGTGAACGAGCCCACCGGGCTCGCCGGCACGACCGACGCGACATGCACAGGCAACAGGCTCAGCCCCCAGCCACCCGCCGCCACCGCGCCCTCCACCAACCCCGCCTGATCCGGGTGCAGCGCCAGCCGGAGCACCGCCCACCACCACAGCCCGCCGAGGACCAGCGTCGGCACCCAACGCCGCTTCATCGCTGCCTCCTGCGGCCGACGTCCTTTCCGGCAGTTTCCCCCGGCGGCGACGACGGTGCATCCAGAACGCCCGGCCGAGGGGCCGCCCATACAGGAGTGCCCCCGCCGAATAATCAGCGGGGGCACTCTCACCTCCCGGGGCGGACGCCGAGGGCCGCAGGACTACCTGTCGTCGTCGCTGCCGAGAGAGTCCTTGACGCCCTTCGCACGGTCGCCAGCCTCGTCCACCGCGTCCTTGGCCCGGCCCTTGGCCTGATCGGTCTTGCCCTCGGCCTCCTTGCGGTGGTCGCCGGTCAGCTTGCCGACCGCTTCCTTGCCCTTGCCCTTGAGCTTGTCCATAGCACTGTCACCACTCACGATGCCGCTCTCTTTCCACTCGGATCACTCTGATCACTCGGGCCACTTGGCTCGCCCTGACGTCCGTCGGGCGCCGGGCGAGGGCGCAGGGCGCCGGTCAGGCACTTTCCGCCTGGAACATCCAGGCGTGCTTCTCGAGCTCTGCCGTCAGCCCGATCAGCAGGTCCTGGGTGATCGGGTCCGGCGCGTCGGTCGCCTCGATGCGCTCCCGCATCCGGCCGATGACCACGCCCAGCGCGTCCACCAGGATCCTCACGGCGTCGGTGTCCTTGATCCAGCCCTCGGGCACGGACGCGATGGCGGTCTCCTTGGCCACCGTGCCGGAACGCCCGTCCGGGTTGACCCCGACCGCCGAGGCACGCTCGGCGACCGTGTCGGAGTGCTGCCGGGCCGTGACGACGACGTCGTCGAGCTGAAGGTGCACGGAGCGGAAGCGCGGACCGACCACATTCCAATGGACCTGCTTGGCCACCAGGGAGAGGTCGACGAGGTCGACCAGCGCGCCTTGCAGCGCCGTTCCCACGACCTTGAGATCGCCCTCGGACAACGTGCTCTTGACCACAGACATGTGCGCTACTCCCATCCGTCAGCCGATTCACTGACCGTCTCGGTGCATCACCCACGATGGCACATATGAAGCAAAACGGTCATGCGGGCCTTGCCATACGTGTGCCCGCTGACCCACGGCTCACACACGCAACGCAGAAGTCCCGGCCGGCCCCGTGAGGGCCGACCGGGACTCCGGTCGAGCAACTGTGCCGCGTGGATCAGGCGGCGACGACGTCCACCGCTTCCGCGGGCGCCTTGATGGTCACCCGCCCCGACGGCACACCTGCGACCGACGAGACGGAGACGGAGTTGAGCATCGGACGAACCGGTACTGGGACCGGATCACTGGCAGCTGCCGACTCGGCCAGCTCAGCGAGCGAGAGCTCGTCGCTCACTTCACGCATGAGCTCGGACATCCGTACGTCAAGCGCGTCGCAAATCGCGGAGAGCAGCTCGGAGGATGCCTCCTTCTGCCCCCGCTCCACCTCGGAGAGATAACCGAGCGAGACCCGGGCGGACGAGGAGACTTCGCGCAGAGTACGGCCTTGGCGCTGGCGCTGCCGACGCAGCACGTCACCCAACAGGCGACGGAGCAGAATCATCGGTGGCTCCCTCCTCGGACCGCGTAGCCGCATCCTTCACGCCCTACCGTACCGCCTTGCGCTGCGGCCGTGCGGGGAGCGATGTCGTGTTCACTCAGGGCTGCAAACATCAATTCCCCCCGTTCTGTTCCGTATCCTGTGCCCGCGCATTCTCACCGAGTTCGCTCGCAAGCAGTTCGAGGACGCTTCGCACACTCTCACTACGGATATCCGCCCTCTCACCATTCAACCGCAGAGCCGTCACTTTCTCGATGCCGGAGGGCCCGGCCACGGCCACGTAGACGGTGCCGACCGGCTGCCCGTCCTGTGGTTCCGGCCCCGCGACCCCCGTGGTGGAGACGCCCCAGTCCGCGTCGAGAACCCGGCGCACACCGGCCGCCATCTGCAGCGCGACCTCGGGGTCCACAGCTCCACGCTCCGCCAGAAGGTTCCCGTCGACACCCAGGACGTCCCGCTTCAGGAAGGTGGCGTAGGCCGTCACCGATCCCCGGAAGGACCGGGAAGCACCGGGTACGGAGGTCAGATCGGCGGCGACCAGGCCGCCCGTCAGCGATTCGGCGACGGCGAGCGACTCGCCCCGCGCTCCGAGGAGCCGGAGCACCCGGGCAGCGGCAGTCACCGCTCGGCCTCCGCGGCGTCGCGCGCCTCGGCGGTACGTCGTGCGTCCGTCGAACCGGCCGCGGCGTCGGCGGCCGGACCGGCAGGAGCCTGAACAATAGCCGCAGGGCCGCCGGAGGCCCGAAGCGCCTCCGTGGCCTCCACGGCCTCCGTGGCCCGCTCGGCGGCGGCGGCGCGCTCGGCGGCGAGGCCCTTGCGGCGCAGGACGACGGCCTGGCGTACGTAGTCGAGTCCGGTGACGACCGTCAGCACGACGGCGACCATCATCATCCAGAAGCGCAGGGTCGCCAGGGGCCCGGTGAGCACCAGGACGTACATCCCGGCCGCCGTCCCCTGCGCGAGCGTCTTCAGCTTGCCGCCCCTGCTCGCCGGGATCACCGCATGCCGGATCACCCAGAACCGCATCAGCGTGATGCCCAGCTCACGGGCGAGGATCACTCCGGTGATCCACCACGGCAGGTCGCCCAGGACCGAGAGGGAGACCAGCGCCGCACCCATGATCGCCTTGTCGGCGATCGGGTCGGCGATCTTCCCGAAGTCCGTGACCAGGTTGTACGCCCGTGCCAGATGGCCGTCGAACAGGTCGGTGATCATCGCGATGGCGAAGGCCGCCCAGGCGAAGGCGCGCCAGACCGGGTCGTTTCCGCCGTCGTGGAACAGCAGCAGCACGAAGCCGGGCACGAGCAGCAACCGCACCATGGTCAGGATGTTGGCGATGTTCCAGAGACTGGCCTGGTTGACGGCCGCAGTGCCCAGCTTGCCGCCGCGGACCGGCTTCGCGCCGGAGCCGCCTGCCGCGGATGCCGGGACTCCGGTCATCTGGCTGCCTCCGCAAGCTCGTGGTGTTCGGCCACCAGGTCGACGCCCTCGGTGCCCACTGCCTTTGCCTCGACCATACGGCCCGGCACGAGCCCCTCGCGTGTGGTGAAGACCACCTGGCCATCCGTTTCGGGAGCCTGGTGCGCCGCACGCCCGGTCGCGACCTCGCCGTCGTCCTCCGACTCCACGGATTCCACCAGCACCTGGAGGGTCTCGCCGACGCGCTCCTCGGCCCGCTGCGAGGTCAGCTCCTCGGCCAGCTGGGAGATGTGGGCGAGGCGCTCCGCGATGGTGTCGGCGTCGAGCTTGTTCTCGTAGCCGACCGCCTCGGTGCCGTCCTCGTCGGAGTAGCCGAAGACCCCGATCGCGTCGAGGCGGGCGCCGGTGAGGAAGCGTTCCAGCTCGGCGAGGTCCGCCTCGGTCTCGCCGGGGAAGCCGACGATGAAGTTGGAGCGGGCACCGGCCTGGGGCGCCTTGCTCCGGATGGTGTCCAGGAGTTCCAGAAAGCGGTCGGTGTCGCCGAAGCGGCGCATCGCGCGCAGCACACCCGGGGCGGAGTGCTGGAAGGAGAGGTCGAAGTACGGGGCGACCTTCGGCGTCGAGGTGAGGACGTCGATGAGGCCGGGGCGCATCTCGGCGGGCTGGAGGTAGCTGACCCGGATCCGCTCGATGCCGTCCACGTCGGCCAGCTCGGGCAGCAGGGTCTCCAGGAGGCGGATGTCGCCGAGGTCCTTGCCGTAGGAGGTGTTGTTCTCGGAGACGAGCATGACCTCCTTGACGCCCTGCTCGGCCAGCCAGCGGGTCTCCTGGAGCACGTCCGAGGGGCGCCGCGAGATGAACGACCCACGGAAGGAGGGGATGGCGCAGAAGGAGCAGCGGCGGTCGCAGCCGGAGGCGAGCTTCACCGAGGCGACGGGGCTGGTGCCGAGCCGGCGGCGCAGCGGCGCCCGCGGTCCGGAGACCGGCGCGACCCCTTCGGGGAGGTCCTCGGGGGCGGGGGCGGGTGCCTCCTGAGCGGGGGCGGGTGCCTCCTGAGCGTGGCCGGGCAGCGCCACGGCGGCGTCCTGCCGCTCGGCGGGGCTGATCGGCAGCAGCTTGCGGCGGTCGCGCGGGGTGTGCGAGGCGTGGACGCCGCCGTTGAGGATGGTCTGGAGCCGGTCGGAGATATCGGCGTAGTCGTCGAATCCAAGGACACCGTCCGCCTCCGGCAGGGCCTCGGCGAGGTCCTTGCCGTAGCGCTCGGCCATGCAGCCGACGGCGACGACGGCCTGGGTACGGCTGTGATCCTTCAGATCATTGGCTTCGAGCAGGGCGTCGACGGAGTCCTTCTTGGCGGCTTCGACGAACCCACAGGTGTTGACGACTGCGACATCCGCGTCGGAGGCATCCTCGACGAGGTCCCAGCCGTCCGCTGCCAAGCGGCCTGCAAGCTCCTCCGAGTCCACCTCGTTACGGGCGCAGCCAAGAGTGACAAGGGCGACGGTACGGCGTTCGGGCATGGACTCAAGACTACTTTGTCCCGGCGGCCCCCCTGCCGTGCAGGGTTGCCGACGCCACCCGGGGCACCTTTCCCGCTACGGGGAGTAACAGCGTCCGGCCGGGGAACGCCGACGGGCGCCCGGCACGAGGCCGGACGCCCGTCGGGACGTGTACGGAAACGGAGGGCGGCGGATCAGCCGGCCTCGGGGTCGCCCTTGGTGTAGGAGAGCCGCTCGACCTGGCCGGGCCCGAAGCGGTCCTCGATCTGCTTGCCGTTGACGAAGAGGTCGATCGCCCCGGCGTTGCCGAGAACGAGGTCGATGCGCTCCTTGTCCTGGAAGGTCTTGGACTCGCCCTGGAGCAGCAGCCCGTCGAAGAGCAGTCGGCCGTTGTGGTCCTTGGCCGAGATCCAGCTCTTGTCCCGGTCCGCGCTGAGCTTGACCGTCACCTTGTCCCGGGGGGCGGCGGCGATGGCGCTCTCGGAGGGCACGGGCTTGGGATCGGAGGGCTTGGTGGCGGTGGGCTTGGCCGCGGTCTTGTCGGGCTTGGAGCCCTCCGCGATCTGCGCGGTGTTCGAGGGTTCGTCCTCGCCGCTGAAGAGCGTGAAGCCGACGAACCCGATGACGGCGACGATGGCCGCGACCATGGCGGCGGTCCAGTTGGGCCGCCGGGGTTCGGAGCGGATGCGTTCCGCTTCGAAGAGCGGTGCCGCGGGGGTCGGTGCGGGACGGCCGCCGTGATCGGCGTCGTACTCCTCGACCAGCGGTTCCGGATCGAGACCGACGGCACGGGCGAGCGTGCGGATGTGGCCGCGGGCGTAGACGTCGCCGCCGCAGCGGGAGAAGTCGTCCTGCTCGATCGCGTGCACGATGGGGATGCGCACCCGGGTGGAGCTGCTGACTTCCTCGACCGTCAGACCTGCGGCGATTCGAGCCTGCTGAAGGGCACGACCGATCGAAGGCCGGTCGTCTTCGGGGGAGTTGCCGATGGACACGGGGGCGCCTTTCGAGCGTGAGCCACCTGCTGGATGTTCAGTCTAGGGGGGGTACGAAAGGGAGGGGCAACCGGGAGGGACGACTTTGTACGCCATCGGGTCCGCCGGACGGCCCCGCCGCTGGCTCCGGGGCGGAGCGGGGACGGAGCACAGCCCCGATCGAGGACTGGGCAACCTGTGGTGGGCCGAACGGGGTGGGAGTACGGGTGAGGTGACGACGGAGCGAGCTGCGGGAAGGGGCATGGTTCCGTCCCTCCCTTCAACTGGACGTACGACCGTACGAAACGGTTGCCCACAAAACCTTTACGGAGCGCATTCCCCGCGGATGACGGCCAACACCCCGTCGAGCTCGTCGGGTTTCACGAGAACGTCGCGCGCCTTGGAGCCCTCGCTGGGTCCGACGATGCTGCGGGACTCCATCAGGTCCATCAGCCGGCCCGCCTTCGCGAAGCCGACCCGGAGCTTACGCTGGAGCATCGAGGTCGATCCGAACTGGGTGGAGACGACCAGCTCGGCGGCCTGGCAGAGCAGGTCCAGGTCGTCGCCGATGTCCTCGTCGATCTCCTTCTTCTGCTTCGTTCCCACCACGACGTCGTCCCGGAAGACCGGGGCCATCTGGTCCTTGCAGTGCTGGACGACGGCGGCGACCTCGCCCTCGGTGACGAAGGCGCCCTGCATACGGGTGGGTTTGTTGGCCCCCATCGGGAGGAAGAGCCCGTCGCCCTTGCCGATGAGCTTCTCGGCGCCGGGCTGGTCGAGGATGACCCGGCTGTCGGCGAGGGAGGAGGTGGCGAAGGCGAGCCGGGAGGGTACGTTCGCCTTGATCAGGCCGGTCACCACGTCAACCGAGGGCCGCTGGGTGGCGAGCACCAGGTGGATGCCGGCGGCGCGGGCCAGCTGGGTGATGCGGACGATCGAGTCCTCGACGTCGCGCGGGGCCACCATCATCAGGTCGGCCAGCTCGTCGACGATCACCAGCAGGTACGGGTACGGGGACAGCTCCCGCTCGCTGCCCTCGGGCGCCTTGCACTTGCCGTTGCGGACCGCGTGGTTGAAGTCGTCGATGTGCCGGTAGCCGAAGTTGGCGAGGTCGTCGTAGCGCAGGTCCATCTCCCGCACGACCCACTGGAGCGCCTCGGCGGCCTTCTTGGGGTTGGTGATGATCGGGGTGATGAGGTGGGGGATGCCCTCGTACGCGGTGAGCTCGACACGCTTGGGGTCGACGAGGACCATCCGCACGTCGTCGGGGGTGGCCCGCACCATGATCGAGGTGATCAGGCAGTTGATGCAGGAGGACTTGCCCGAGCCGGTGGCGCCGGCGACCAGGACGTGCGGCATCTTGGCGAGGTTGGCCATCTCGTAGCCGCCCTCGACGTTCTTGCCGAGCGCCACGAGCATCGGGTGGTCGTCCTCGGCGGCGTCCGCGAGGCGCAGTACATCGCCGAGGTTGACCATCTCGCGGTCGGAGTTGGGGATCTCGATGCCGACGGCGGACTTGCCCGGGATCGGCGAGATGATCCGCACGTCCGGGCTCGCCACGGCGTACGCGATGTTCTTGGCCAGGGCCGTGATCTTCTCGACCTTCACGGCGGGGCCGAGCTCGATCTCGTAGCGGGTGACCGTCGGGCCCCGGGTGAAACCGGTGACCGCGGCGTCGACCTTGAACTCGGAGAAGACGTTGGTCAGCGAGGCGACGACGACGTCGTTGGCTGCGCTACGGGTCTTGCCCGGCCCGCCGCGCTCCAGCAGGTCGAGCGAGGGCAGCGAGTACGTGATGTCGCCGGACAGCTGGAGCTGCTCGGCGCGGGCGGGCAGGCCCTCGGAACGCTCCGGTGCGGGTTTGGTCAGGTCGGGAACGGCACCGGACCGGCCGGAGGTAGCACCGGAACGGTCACCGCCGGTCGCGTCATCGGCGCCATCGGACCGGTCCGACCGGTGCCCCGCCCCGGACCTGCCCGCTCCGTCCCGCTCGGCCTCCCGGGCCCCGGGGACGGGTGTCCCGGTGCGCTCCCGGTCCACCGAGAGGCCCTGGGTCAGGTCGGCGACGATCGGCGAGGGCGGCATGCCGTTCAGCACGGCCCCGTCGAGCGCGGCGGCCGCGGCGGCCGCGATGTCCACCGCGTCCGGTGGCCGGTTCATCGCGGGCTGCGCGGAAGGCCTGCGGGGCCTCCTGCGCTTGGTGAGCGCTTCCGCCTCAGCCTGGTCGTGGTCGTGGACCGGGTCCGCGTCCACGTCCGCGCGCCTCGCGCCTCGCCGGCGGGACCGCTCGGGCAGCGCCTCGCGCCATTGTTCGTCGTAGCGCTCGTCGTCGTCCTCGTACCCATCGCCGGCCTCGGGCACCGGTTCCACGATGCCGAGGCGGACACCGAGCTGACGCAGCCGCTGCGGAATGGCGTTGACCGGGGTGGCGGTGACGACGAGGAGCCCGAACACGGTCAGCAGCACCAGCAGCGGTACGGCGAGCACCTCACCCATCATGAAGATCAATGGCTTGGAGGCGGCCCAGCCGACCAGCCCGCCCGCGTCCTGCATCGCCTCGGTGCCCGCGTCCCGGCCCGGCGAGCCGCAGGCGATGTGGACCTGCCCGAGGACTCCGATGACCAGGGCGGACAGTCCGATGACGATGCGTCCGTTGGCCTCGGGCCGCTCCGGGTACAGGATCAGCCGCACCGCCATCGCGCCCAGCAGTATCGGTGCGAGCAGGTCGAGCCGGCCGAAGGCCCCGGTCACCAGCATCTCGACCAGGTCGCCGACCGGTCCCTGGAGATGGGACCAGGTGCCCGCGGCGACGATCAGCGCCAGGCCGAGCAGCAGCAGCGCGAGCCCGTCCTTGCGGTGGGCGGGGTCAAGTCCCTTGGCCCCGCGCCCTATCGAGCGGAACAGCGCGCCGATGCCGTGCGCCGTCCCGAGCCAGACCGCCCGCACCAGCCGGTAGATGCCCCCGGTGGGTGACGGTGCGGGTTTGGGCGCGGGCTTCTTGGCCGCCGCCTTCTTCGCGGGCGCCTTCTTCGCGGGAGCTGCCGACTTCTTGGGCGCGGTCTTCTTGGCAGGCGCGGCTTTCTTCGCCGGGCCCGAGGTACGGCCGACGCGCTTCGCGGTGCCCGCCGTGCCCTGGGAACCCTTGCCGGACGTACGTGAGGCCATGGTGCCGAGGTTACCGCTGCAGACGCCCGTGAACACGTTCGCCTACTGGTTCACCCGACCGTGTCGCCTTCGCGAGGCGGGGAACTGACGACGCCTCACGGCGGAGGAGGGAGGACGTCAGCTCTGTGCGGGCAGCACGCCCGCGCCCCCGCCGGTGCCCGGCTCCAGCGCGTCGAGCGCGCGGCGCAGGCCGGTCAGCTTGCGTTCCAGGTGGGCGGCCGTGGCCACCGCGGCGGCGTCCGCGGATTCGTCGTCGAGCTGCTTGGAGAGCGCTTCCGCCTGCTCCTCGACCGCCGCGAGCCGCGCGGAGAGCTCGGCCAGCAGACCGGTCGGCTCCTTCTCGTGCTCACCGCTCGCGTGGCCGTCGCCCTCCAACTGGAGCCGCAGCAGAGCTGCCTGTTCGCGGAGCTTGCAGTTCTTCATGTACAGCTCGACGAAGACCGAGACCTTGGCACGCAGCACCCACGGGTCGAACGGCTTGGAGATGTAGTCCACCGCACCGGCCGCGTAGCCGCGGAAGGTGTGATGCGGGCCGTGGTTGATCGCGGTGAGGAAGATGATCGGGATGTCCCGGGTCCGCTCCCGCCGCTTGATGTGCGCGGCGGTCTCGAAACCGTCCATGCCCGGCATCTGGACGTCCAGCAGAATGACCGCGAAGTCGTCCGTGAGCAGCGCCTTGAGCGCCTCCTCCCCTGACGATGCCCGGACCAGTGTCTGATCGAGCGCAGAGAGGATGGCCTCCAGCGCCAGCAGATTCTCCGGCCGGTCATCGACCAGGAGGATCTTGGCCTTCTGCACCATGGCCCGTCCTCCTCGCCCCGGAAATGCACCGGGTGCCGCCCCAGGGGACGACTCCCTTACGCCGTCCGTCCTTGTGCCGGTCATGGTAGCCGCACCCCGCCCGTCACCACACCCTGTCACCGCGATGTCACTGTGCACATACCGCAAACGCGGTGGGAGACCAGAAGGTTCCCCGAGTACAGCGTGTTCACACCTGTTCGAGCACAGTCGGTCAACAACTCACGCCAATTCGCTCAATCCTCGATCACTCTCCGTGCATCCACTGCTCCATCACCGCGAGCAGGTGATCAGGATCGACCGGCTTCGTCACATAGTCGGAAGCTCCACAATCGATGGCCTTCTCCCGGTCGCCCTTCATCGCCTTCGCGGTGAGCGCGACGATCGGCAGCCCGGCGAACTGCGGCATCCGGCGGATCGCGGTCGTCGTCGCGTAACCATCCATCTCGGGCATCATGATGTCCATCAGCACGACCGTCACATCGTCGTGCTGCTCCAGCACTTCGATGCCCTCGCGGCCGTTCTCCGCGTACAGCACCGCCAGTCCGTGCTGCTCCAGCACGCTGGTGAGCGCGAAGACGTTGCGGATGTCGTCGTCGACGATGAGCACCTTCTCACCGCGGAAGCGGAATGTCCGCCGGGGCTCCGGCTCCTCCGCCGCCGTCTGGCCCTGGAGCTGACTCCCGTCCTGGCTCCCCCGCACCCACTCCTCCTGCTGCTGGGCGCTTTCGGACGTGGTGCGGCCGGCCGGCAGCGCGGCCCTGCGGGCCGCGTCCCCCAGGGCCTTGCGCCGCCGCCGGAACGTCCCGGCGGAGTTGGCCGGGTCGCCGAACGGGGCCGACCGGCCCGGGGACTGCACCTGCCCCATCTCGCCCGCGCCGCCCAGCACCTCGGCGGAACCGGAACCCACCGGGGGGTAGCCCTGGGGCGGCAGTTCGGCCCGGTGCAACGGCAGGTACAGGGTGAAGGTCGAACCGCGGCCCGGCTCACTCGCCGCGTGGATCTCGCCGCCGAGCAGCCGTGCGATCTCCCGGCTGATGGAGAGACCGAGGCCGGTGCCGCCGTACTTCCGGCTCGTCGTGCCGTCCGCCTGCTTGAACGCCTCGAAGATCACCAGCATCTTGCTGGACGCGATCCCGATCCCGGTGTCGGTGACCGAGAAGGCGATCAGACCGGCGTCCGCGTCCCGCAGCGAACCCGCCTCCAGCAGGTGCTCACGGATTCCGTTGGGCACATCGGCGCCGGCTGGCCGGATCACCAGCTCCACCGCACCGCTGTCGGTGAACTTCACCGCGTTGGAGAGCAGGTTGCGCAGCACCTGGAGCAGACGCTGCTCGTCGGTGTGCAGCGTCGCGGTCAGCTCCGGCGACACCCGTACGGAGAAGTCGAGCCCCTTCTCCGCGGTGAGCGGCCGGAAGGTCGCCTCCACGTAGTCGACCAGCTGGACCAGCGCGATCCGGGTCGGGCTGACGTCCATCTTGCCCGCCTCGACCTTCGACAGGTCGAGGATGTCGTTGATCAGCTGGAGCAGGTCGGAACCGGCCCCGTGAATCGTCTCGGCGAACTCCACCTGCTTCGGCGAGAGATTGCCCTCGGCGTTGTCCGCCAGCAACTTGGCCAGGATCAGCAGCGAGTTGAGCGGCGTGCGCAGCTCGTGCGACATGTTCGCCAGGAACTCGGACTTGTAGCGCATCGAGACCGCGAGCTGCTCGGCGCGCTCCTCCAGCACCTGCCGCGCCTCCTCGATCTCGGTGTTCTTCACCTCGATGTCGCGGTTCTGCTGGGCCAGCAGCTCGGCCTTCTCCTCCAGTTCGGCGTTGGACGCCTGGAGGGCCTTCTGCCGGTTCTCCAACTCCTGCGAGCGGTCACGCAGCTGCTCGGTCAGCTCCTGCGACTGCTCCAGGAGCTTCTCGGTCTTGGTGTTGACGCTGATCGTGTTGACGCTCGTCGCGATCATCTCGGCGAGCTGGTTGAGGAAGTCCCGCTGGATATGCGTGAACGGCTGGAAGGAAGCCAGTTCGATCACGCCGAGAACCTTGCCCTCGAAGAGCACCGGCAGCACGATCACATGCGCCGGAGGGGCCTCTCCCAACCCGGAGGAGATCTTCAGATAACCCGGCGGCACGTTGTCCACCTGGATCGTCCGCTTCTCCTCGGCCGCCGTCCCGATGAGCGTCTCACCGGGCCGGAAGGAGGTCGGCATCGACCCCGCGGAGTAGCCGTAGCTCCCCCGCATCCGCAGCTCGTACGCGCTGGCCGCGCCGTCGTCCGGACCCACCTCGTCCGAGTCGCCCGCGGTCATGGCCAGGAAGAACGCACCGTGCTGAGCCGAGACCACCGGAGTCAGCTCGCTCATGATCAGCGAGGCCACGTCGTCCAGATCGCGGCGGCCCTGCATCAGACCGGAGATCCGGGCCAGGTTGCCCTTCAGCCAGTCCTGCTCCTTGTTGGCGAGCGTGGTGTCGCGCAGGTTCGCGATCATCGTGTTGATGTTGTCCTGGAGGACCTGGATCTCGCCGGCCGCGTCCACATCGATCTTCAGGTTGAGATCGCCGCGGGTCACCGCTGTGGCGACGGCCGCGATGGCACGCACCTGACGGGTCAGGTTCCCGGCCATCTCGTTCACCGACTCGGTGAGGTCGCGCCAGGTGCCGTCCACGTCCCGCACTCGCGCCTGACCGCCCAGCTGCCCCTCGGTGCCCACCTCGCGGGCGACCCGGGTCACCTGCTCCGCGAACGAGGACAGCTGGTCGACCATCGTGTTGATGGTGTTCTTCAGCTCCTGGATCTCACCGCGAGCATCGATGTCGATCTTCTTGGTCAGGTCGCCCTTGGCGATGGCTGTCGTGACCGTGGCGATCTGCCGCACCTGACCGGTCAGGTTGGAGGCCATCGAGTTCACGGACTCGGTGAGGTCCTTCCACGTACCGGCGACTCCCGGCACCCGGGCCTGACCACCCAGCTCGCCCTCCGTGCCCACCTCGCGGGCCACCCGCGTGACCTCGTCGGCGAACGAGGACAGCGTCGTCACCATCGTGTTGACGGTGTCGGCCAGCTCCGCGACCTCACCGCGCGCCTCCACGGTGACCTTCTTCGTCAGATCACCGTTGGCGACCGCGGAGGAGACCCGGGAGATGTTACGTACCTGGCTGGTCAGGTTGTTGGCCATCAGGTTGACGTTCTCGCTGAGGTCCTTCCAGATGCCGGTCGCCCCGCGCACCCGCGCCTGACCACCGAGGATCCCCTCGGTGCCCACCTCACGGGCCACCCTGGACACCTCGTCGGCGAAGTTCAGCAGCTGGTCGACCATCGTGTTGACGGTCGTGACCAGTTCGAGGATCTCGCCCTTGGCGTCGACGGTGATCTTCTTGGAGAGATCACCCTTGGCGACCGCGGTGGTGACCTCGGCGATGTTGCGGACCTGGAGGGTCAGGTTGTTCGCCATGCCATTGACGGACTGGGTGAGGTCCTTCCACGTACCGGACACACCCTGCACCTCGGCCTGACCGCCGAGGATGCCCTCCGTGCCCACCTCACGGGCGACCCGCGTCACCTGTTCCGCGAAGTTGGACAGCTGGTCCACCATGGTGTTGAGGGTGTTCTTCAGCTCCAGGATCTCGCCACGGGCGTCCACGTCGATCTTCTGCGACAGGTCACCGCGCGCCACCGCCGTGGCGACCTGCGCGATGTTACGGACCTGAGCGGTGAGGTTTCCGGCCATGCCGTTCACCGAATCGGTGAGATCGCGCCACACTCCGGCCACACCGGGCACCTGTGCCTGACCGCCGAGCCGCCCGTCCGTGCCCACCTCACGGGCGACCCGGGTGACCTGGTCGGCGAAGGCGGAGAGCTGGTCGACCATCGTGTTGATGGTGTTCTTGAGCTCCAGGATCTCACCCCGGGCGTCCACGTCGATCTTCTGCGACAGGTCGCCCCGCGCCACCGCCGTCGTCACCTGGGCGATCTGCCTCACCTGGGAGGTGAGGTTACCGGCCATGAAGTTGACGGAGTCCGTGAGCTCCTTCCACGTACCCGAGACGCCGTCCACCCGCGCCTGACCGCCGAGGCGGCCCTCGGTGCCCACGTCGCGGGCCATCCGCGTCACCTGGTCGGCGAAGCTGGACAGCTGCGCCACCATCGTGTTGACGGTGTTCTTCAGCTCCAGCATCTCCCCGGCCACATCCACGGTGACCTTCTGCGACAGATCACCGTTCGCGACCGCCGTGGTGACCTGCGCGATGTCCCGGACCTGACCGGTCAGGTTGCGGAACGCGGTGTTCACCGAGTCGGTGAGGTCCTTCCACGTCCCGGCCGCACCCGGCACCTCGGCCTGGCCGCCGAGCCGGCCCTCGACGCCGACCTCCCGGGCCACGCGCGTTACCTCGGAGCCGAAGGACTGGAGCTGGTCCACCATCGTGTTGACGGTGTTCTTCAACTCCAGCATCTCCCCGGCCACGTCGACCGTGACCTTCTGCGACATGTCACCGCTGGCCACCGCCGTGGTGACCTGCGCGATGTCGCGCACCTGCGTCGTCAGGTTCCGGAAGACCGTGTTCACCGAGTCGGTGAGGTCCTTCCACGTCCCGGCCGCACCCGGCACCTGCGCCTGACCGCCGAGCAGCCCTTCGCCACCGACCTCGCTCGCCACCCGCGTCACTTCGTCCGCGAAGGTGCGCAGCGTCTCGGTCATCTGGTTGATCGTCTCGGCGAGCTGCGCGACCTCGCCGCGCGCGCTCACCGTGACCTTCTGGGTCAGGTCACCGCTGGCGACCGCCGTCGTGACCTCCGCGATCCCGCGCACCTGGGAGGTGAGGTTGCCCGCCATCGTGTTGACGGAGTCGGTGAGGTCCTTCCACACACCGGCCACGCCCGGCACGGTCGCCTGACCGCCCAGCTCACCCTCGGTGCCCACCTCACGGGCGACGCGCGTCACCTCGGAGGAGAACGAGGACAGCTGGTCGACCATCGTGTTGACGGTGTTCTTCAGCTGGAGCATCTCACCGGCCACATGGACGGTGACCTTCCGCGACAGATCGCCCTTGGCGACCGCCGTCGTCACCAGCGCGATGTCCCGCACCTGGGCGGTGAGCCGGTACGCCATGGTGTTCACGGAGTCCGTGAGGTCCTTCCAGGACCCGGACATCCCGCGCACCTGCGCCTGCCCGCCGAGCTTGCCCTCTGTGCCCACCTCGACGGCGACCCTGGTCACCTGCTCGGTGAAGACCGACAGCTGGTCGACCAGGTTGTTGACCGTACGGGCGACCTTCAGGAACTCGCCGCGCAGCGGCCGGACCGTCTCGTCCGTCGTGTGCGACCGCAGCTCCATACGCTGCTCCAGATCACCGTCGGCGACCGCCGACAGGACCCGGCCCACTTCGGAGACCGGTCGCGCGAGATCGTCGACGAGCTCGTTGGAGGCGTCGATCGCGGCGGCCCAGGAGCCCTCACAGGCCCCCGTCTCCAGCCGCTCCGTGAGCTTGCCCTCACGCCCGACCACGCGCCGTACGCGCGCCAGCTCACCGGTGAGATGAAGGTTCCGGTCGGCGACCTCGTTGAAGACCGCCGCGATCTCCTCCATCACGCCGTCGCCGGAGACGGTGAGCCGCCGGCGGAAATTGCCGTCGCGCATCGCCACGAGCCCCGCGAGCACTCTGTTCAGAGCTGCCGCGTCCACTTCGACGGTGCCATTGCGCTGCTTTTTCACGGACTGTCCGCCTTTTGTACGCGCCTTCGAACCCTGCGCCGCCACGCCAGACTCCACCGTGTCCCTCCCGCAGGGGTTGACCGTTTCACTCGGGCCTATCCGGAAGCTTGCCCAGTTCCACTCTGGCTCACCGCCACTGCACACCGTCAACGGGCGACCGGGCGGACGTCAAATCGTTGCAACGTACCAGGCCGGAACCGGTCGGCGGGCAACCTGTGCCGGTTGCCCCCATCCCTTGCACCGGGAGTCCATACTTGTGCGCCCGCGCACCACTGCCGGACCGGTCTGTCCCGAACTCGGCCCTCGTGTACCCGACACCCTTGACGAACGTCTAGCCTGGCAAGCGAATCGAAGTGGCGATAAACGGGCACAGGACTCGGGGAAGCGACGAGACACCATATGGGGAGTGCTGTGATCACCGCGCGCGCGGCCGCCACCTTCGAACCGGTAGGGCGCTCCGTCGCGACCGCCCGCGCTTTCGTCCGGGACACGCTCCAGGGGTGGGGCTACAACGATGTCGTCGACGACGCCGTCGTCCTCACCAGTGAGCTCGTGACCAACGCCGTCGTACACGCGGGGACGGCGGCCGATGTGCTGTGCCTGCGCACCGCGGACGGTGTCCGTGTCGAGGTCTCCGACCACTATCCGGAACGCGAGGTCCCGCTCCAGAGCAACGGCCTCGACTTCGGCAGCCCCGACCGCGAGAACGGCCGCGGTCTGCTGCTCTGCGCCGCCCTGGCCTCCCGCTGGGGCGTCGAGTACTCCCCTACCCGCAAGCACGTCTGGTTCCGGCTGGACCTGCCCGACCGACCGGTGGGCATCCGCTCCGCGGGCCCGGTCCTGCCCACCTCGCTCCTCCCCGTCACCGACCAGCGGGTCCGGGTCGCCGTCGTCCAGATCGACAGCACCGGCGCGATCAGCGCGTGGAACGACGACGCGACGTACGTCTTCGGACACACCGCGGAACAGGTCACCGGCAAGCAGTTCACCGACTTCGTGGCCTGGCCGCACACTCCGGGGACCAACACCGGCATCGCCGACGCCCTCCAGCTCTCCCGCTGGGAGGGCAGTTACGGAATCCGCGGCGCCGACGGCCGCACCATCGCCGTCTACTCCTCGCACCTGCGGGTCCGTGACACCGACGGCGAACCCTCCACGGTCTGTCTCCTCGTCCGTGACGACGAGCGCGCCGTGCTCCAGTCCCCCGTCCGCACACCGGTCTCCGACTCCTCTGCCGACAACCGCACCGCGGACCCGTTCGAGGTCTTCATCGGTTCCCCGGCCCCGGACGACCTGGACGGTCTCCTCCAGCGCACCGTCGAACGGGCACGCGACATGCTCGACGCCGACGCGGCGTTCCTCCTGCTCGCCACGGACGACGAGACGGAACTGGAGGTCCGGGCCACGACGGGCCTCCCCTCGGCCCGCCAGCGCTTCGCCCGGGTCCCCGTCGAGGCCGGGACAGGTCGCTACGGCTCCGCCCGGATGCCGGCGGTCCACGAGGACCTCACCGCCGTCCCCGGCGCCGTCCCGCTCCTCACCGACACCGGGATGCGCTCGGTCGTCACGGTTCCGCTGAAGGTCGAGGGCCGCCTCACCGGCTCCCTCGGTGTCGCCGCGGAAGGCGCGGGCCGCTACTCCAACGAGGAGGCCCTCCGCCTCCAGTTCGCCGCCGACCGCATCGCGCTGGCCGTGGAGTCCGCCCGGCTCGGCGAGCTGGAACGGCTGCGCCGCGGCTCCCTGTCCTTCCTCGTCGAGGCCTCCGACCTGCTGGCCGGCACGCTCGACCGGGACCAGACCCTGGCGCTCATGGCCCAGATGACCGTCCCTACACTGGCCACCTGGTGCGCCGTCTACACGATCGCGGACCAGTCCTCCGATCCGTACCTCTCGTACGTGCTCCACGAGGACGAGGACCTCATCGACGGGCTCAAGGCCCTGCTCTCCAAGATCGCCCCGCCGGATCCGGTACCGGCCCCGGGCGCCCGTATCTGGGCCGCCCCCTCGGAGGCCGGTCACCGCGCCGCGCTGAGCACCTCGACCCGCAGCCTGCAGCGCGACGCGCCGCTGAGCATGAGCACGGCCACCCGCACCACGCTCGCCACGGCCCAGGCTGTCGGCGGCGAGACGGTGGTCCTGCCACTGGTCGCCCGCAACCGAGTGATCGGCATGCTGACGCTCGGCAAGCCCTCGGACGACCACTTCCGCCAGGAGATCCTGGAACTGGCCGAGGACCTCTCCCGCAGGGCCGCCCTGGCCCTGGACAACGCCCGTCTGTACTCGGAGCGCATGGCGATCAGCCAGTCCCTCCAGCGCAGCCTGCTGCCCCCGGGCCTCCCCGACGTGCCGAACGTCGAGATCGAGGTCATCTACCGCGCCGCGGGCGAGGGCAACGAGGTCGGCGGCGACTTCTACGACGTCTTCCCGATCAGCGACGGCGCGTACGGCTTCGCCATCGGCGACGTGTGCGGTACGGGCCCCGAGGCGGCCGCCGTCACGGGCCTCGCCCGCCACGCGCTGCGCCTGCTCGCCCGTGAGGGCTTCGGCGGCCCCGCCGTCCTGGAGCGCCTCAACGCGGCGATCCTCGACGAGGGAGCCCGCAGCCGCTTCCTGACCCTTCTGTACGGCGAGCTGTGGCCCCAGGAGGACGGCAGCGCCCTGCTGAAGGTCGTCTGCGCGGGCCATCCGCTGCCGCTGCGTCTGCGCCAGGACGGCTCCGTCGAGTCCGCCGCGGAACCGCAGCCCCTGCTCGGTGTCATCGAGGACCTCGATCTGTACGAGCAGGAGGTCGTCCTCAACCCGGGTGACGTCCTGCTGTGCGTCACGGACGGCGTCACCGAACGCCGCGAGGGAACCCGCATGCTGGGCGACGACGGCCTGGCAGACGTTCTGTCGACCTGTACGGGCCTGACGGCCGGAGCGGTCGCCTCACGCATTCTGCGGGCCGTGGAACGCTTCGCGGCCGAGCCGGCCTCGGACGACATGGCGATCCTGGCCATGCGCGTCCCTGAGCCGCCTCTCGTCTGACTCCAACACGAACTCCAACGCGAAAGGCCCCCGCCATGTGGCGGGGGCCTTTCGTCTGTCTTCTGAGCCCCAATGCGGAATCGAACCGCAGACCTTCTCCTTACCATGGAGACGCTCTACCGACTGAGCTATTGGGGCCTTGCTGCGCTGTGGCAACGAGGTAAACCATACACGGGATCCGGAGATGCTCATAATCGCGGCCGGCCCCGGTCCAGCGGCTCTTCAGCCCGTCCGGCAGGCCTTGCCAACACCGGGGGGCGAGTCGTTGTCGGTCGTGCCCGGAACGCGGGAAAGCCCCGCACCATAGGTGCGGGGCTTTCCCGGAAAAATTGTTCGGCGGCGTCCTACTCTCCCACAGGGTCCCCCCTGCAGTACCATCGGCGCTGAAAGGCTTAGCTTCCGGGTTCGGAATGTAACCGGGCGTTTCCCTAACGCAATGACCACCGAAACACTATGAAATTAACCAACACCGGATGAAACACGGCCGTTCGTTATTTCAGAACTAACACAGTGGACGCGAGCAACTGAGGACAAGCCCTCGGCCTATTAGTACC